>NZ_AKWX02000020.1:0-322524 GCF_000306115.2 Leptospira wolffii serovar Khorat str. Khorat-H2 | reverse complement strand
TGATTTCGGGAAAGAGAATCCGAGACTTGGAAGAAGCGATTACGATTCTGAAATCCTCGAACCAAACGGGACATTCTCTGGAATCCAAGATATCCATCCATCTATTTCCGGACTGGTTGAATTTGGTCCTGGCCGGTAAAAAACATCCATCCAATAACTCGCTCGGGCAGACTTACGATCAGTACGAGAAATCAAAATTGCTATGGAACCAGGAACCCGAAGCCAAGGACATTAGAAATAAAGAATATTTAATTCATCTTTTGGAATGGGAGGTGGAGAGTCTTTTGTATATGGGACTATTGGGGATCTCCCTGAATCCGAATTTTGCTTATCCGATCCTTTCCGAAGACCATTTTTATGGACCCACCCAAGCCAATATCTTTTCTCCCGAAAAGATATTTTCTGGCACGAAACATGTCGCTAAAATCGATCCGGGCTTGTTTCAGAGAGAGGTTCACGTAATATCCTCTACCACGAATCAGATTAGCGAATACAAAAAGGAATTTTACGCTGACCTCATTCTCTTGCCGTTTGCGGGGAATCGGGGAGTACTTTGGCAGGAGTCCTCCGAAGGAAATTTAGCTTTGGGAAGAATGCTTTTTCCGTCCGTCGTGAACGAAAATCCTTCCTTAGTTCTGACCAAAACTTTGGGAGAGTTCCGATGGGAGACCGAAAGGACCTTACAAGGTAGAAAGTGGAAAGAGCCTTTCGTCGCTTCTTTAACTTCGGCATATTACGCTTATCTGGAGAACTACCGTAAAAATCCTAATCTAACTCTCGAAGCGAAAAAGCGCTTAGAGCAGCAATGGATCAAATGCGGTAAGAACATCAAGGATATGTTCAGCATAGATTACGCTTATTGGATCCTCTTGGAAGCATCGGGCAAGCCTAGGCTGAACCGGGTCGCTAGGGAAATACTAAATAAATATATTCCGATTCAAATCCAAACAAAGACCTGAGCTAGGTTGTCCGAAAGGATTTAGATTCTGAGTAGACAGGTCGGAATCGAACTGTCATCTTGCAGGTGTTTGGGGGAGTGGAACTTTTCGGGTTCCCCTTTTCGAATTCTTCCTACATGATTCGTTTCTTACATTCTTCTAAATTGATTTGGATTCCGATTTCGGTTTTTCTTTTTTCCTTATCCTTTCCGATTCTATTCTTATCTCGGGGAAACTCGTCTTGTGAAACCGCATATTCCGGCTTAGACCAATCGGGTGATTCTTATTTAATTACGAAGCAAAGCGCTAAAGGTTGCTTCATTAAAGGAATCGATTCGGATTACCGATTTCGTTTAGGAAAACTTTCGGAAAGGAAGAATACGGTCACGGTTTCCGTAAATGGTAAGAAAATCCAAAGCCATGTATTGGAGAAACAAATCATCCACCTTTCGATTCCTTCAGAAGATAGTATTTCCGAAATCGATTTCACGTTTTCGAATCCGATCCAAAAAGGAGAAGTCTTTCTATTCCAAAAGAAGACTTTCGAATACGAGGCATACCATGGGACGATCCTGGCTTTAGGCTTCTTATCCGTAGCGGTGCTTGTACTTTTGTATCGATCCGGTTCCATATCTTCCTACAAAAGATTTTTTCTACTTTGGCTCATCGCTTATTCCCTAGATTTTTCGTTTTTGAAGAATTGGCCGGTCCCTTATATCGGAGACGAACCTCATTATCTCTTGATGGGAGAGTCTTTACTCGGAGACCGGGACATGGCATTGGAGAATCAATATTCTTTCCAGAAGCCTTCTCTTTTCTTTCGAAAATTCGATCACCATACGATTTTTATCCAAGGCGAGGAAAAACCGGTTCATTATCCATTGCTCTCTATCTATCTATTACCAAGTTTCTTGAACCAAAACTCCGGTATCCAGGCAGACCCGGGGCTCGCTGCTAAGATTCTTATGGTACTTGTTCATTCCTTAGGAACTGCAATACTGCTTTTCTCATTCAGGAGGAGAATGAAACAGGGACTCGGAATTTTACTTTTGCTTCCCATCATCTTCGGGCTGCCTTGGATTGCATATTCGAACCAAATTTTTCCCGAAGTTCCAGTGGGCATTCTTCTATTTCTCTGTTTCTATTCTTTGGAATCTGGAAATCGTTTCGGTAGATCCTTCTGGTATCCGATCACTTTAATCGCATTCCCTTTCTTTCATATCAAATTTGCGCTCGTTTCTTTTTTATTGTATCTTTATTGGGTCTATCTCCTTCGAAAAGAATTTACCGGATTGCTTATAGGGACGATTTCGTATGCAATCGGCGTGCTTCTTTTTTTATTTTATAATTATTTAATCTATAAAGGAATATCTCCCTATGGTTCCAAGGATCTTGTATTGCAGGAGATTCCAAAAAGATACTCCGCTTATCTTTTCGATGCGGATCGGGGGCTCTTTGCTCTCAACCCGATCTTACTTCTATTTGTAAGTTTTTTGCCGATTCTTCTTAGGAAGCGCTTTGTGGCGGGAATATTCCTAATCGCGATTGTAATAGTCGGACATTTGCCGAATGTATTCCATTCAAATCTTTGGTTAGGTACCTGCCCGGCGGGAAGATACTGGATTGCGGTTTATCCTTTGATTGCGTATTATTCTGCGGAAGCTTTGGCTATCCTGTGGGATTCGAGCAAGGTTCTAACTGGAACTCGCAGATTTTTCTTGAGTCTGGTTGCCATCGCTTGGGTATTATCGATTCTGCAAATTCTAGCTTTTTGGCAGAATCCGGAAAACTATTACACCCAATTCCGCAAGACTTTGGTGGCGGGCAACTTTCTATCTCAATACATCCCCTTTCCTTCGGAGAAAATATACTATTCCTATTTTCTTCCTGATACTTACTGGAATTTGATATATTGGTGCATCTTAGCGCTTCTATTCTTAGGAATCGGTATATTCTTCTCCGTTAGAACCAAATCGCATGAGAAGAATTAAATATTCACTTTTTCTGCTTTTCTAAACCTCCCGCCGGTTCCTTGAAATTGATCTCGAATAAATCGTAGTCCGATTGTCTTAGGCCGGTGACAAAGGCGACCGAAATCCCCATATAATACTTTCCGTTATATTTCAACGCTTTCCAGGCGAACTCGGCCATCTCGTCCGAGGTAATGGAGAAGGGATGGACCTTTCCCCTACTCTCGTCCAAATATAAGCCTTCGTAGGTTCCCACCATGGTTCCCTTATATTCTAAACTCAGAATTCTTCCGGTTACCGAAAAATTTCTTTTTCCTCCGGTCTTTTTTCCGCTCATTTTTTCTATCGGCTGCGGGGTATCGTGAGCCTGGACCCAGACGGTCATTTTTTGTTTAGAGTCCGAAAGGGAATCGGTCTGAGGAATTATATTTTCCTGATATTGTGCGTGGATGACTTCCACATCGCTGGACAAGGCAATGGCCTGCACTCTATGGATATTGAATTGAATGAGAACCGTTTGGTTCAGTTGTTTGCTCAGAAAATTTACGAGGTCCGCATTTTCCGGACGAACGCTGAAATTGACCTTCTTTTTGGTGGGAGTAAAGCATTCGTCTCGGAACGCGTCGCAGGCTTCCGAAGGATCGTATCCGGTAACTTCTATGATTCCTTCGTAAGATTCGTATACGATACCTCTGCTTTCGAATTGTAATAATTTGCCTACAGTCCAGCCCTCGGAATAAGTTCCGAATGCGAAGCTAGGAGAAGCGGAAAATAGAAGAAATAGAATGGAAGTAGATGCGAATCCGACTCGGAGTTTCATAGGAGAATATTGGACGATTCTTTCCGGGAATCCAGAACCGAATCAGGGCAAGGATTCCCGTTTTTGAAAGGGTTTATATTAGAATTTACAGTGGGAAAGATCCACTTGGTTCCATTTCCAGCCGGGCATTCCTTCCAAATCCTTTTCGTATAGATTGAAATATTTGGAACCTGAGTCCATTTTTTCGAAGACCCAGACGAATTCCTCAACTTTCCAGCGTTTCTCAGCGCCGCAACGAGGGATACCTTGGGATCCGACTCCTTTGTATTTTTTTCCGGAATCGTCCTCTAACGTCACATTCTCTAAGATTTCACAGGCTCCTGCGGAAGGAACGTCGTATTTAAAGATGAAGCGAGTATCTTTCTCTCCCTGACAGATTCTTGCCAGTCGCAGACCGGGTTCACTTTTATCGTCGAGCTCGCAGCAAACCGATTTGGGGGCGGTCACGGAGCTTTTATTACGTTCCGTCTTTTCTTTTTCCAACTTTTTAGGAAGAGAGGGCACTAAGGCCAAAGCGGTAACGATTGGAGATAACAAGAGTAGAAGAAAAGGGATGTAGGATTTGAATCTTTGATTTTTCATAATAAATGTAGGTTGCTTAGAACTCATCTAAGCGGGCTTATCTTGAGCTATATCCCCATTATCCGTAATTTCAGACAACGAAATTCGTTTTTATCCCGTTTGCGATACTTCGATCGCTAAACGTATATTTTGTTAATCGAAATCCTGTACTTTAGGGATGGAGAGAATGTAACAAATGAAAAAAGAGTTTTTCCGTTTTTTCGGGAACCTATGTCCGAAACCTAATCCTTTTTGGGTAATACAAGATAGAAGCTATTGCCGGGATTAGGGCTTTTCCCAACTTGGTCATAGCGTATTTTAAATAATGAGGTCGAAAAGTCTTTTATGAAACGGTTTCCGACATTCTTGCTCAAAACTTTACTTAGTTTTGCTGCGATATTCGTTT
This sequence comes from Leptospira wolffii serovar Khorat str. Khorat-H2, assembly GCF_000306115.2. Classification (NCBI taxonomy): domain Bacteria; kingdom Pseudomonadati; phylum Spirochaetota; class Leptospiria; order Leptospirales; family Leptospiraceae; genus Leptospira; species Leptospira wolffii. The sequence continues at coordinate 317,829 of NZ_AKWX02000020.1, read as the reverse complement.
TTATTAATTGTCCCAAAGGGGGAGGGAAAGGGCTCCTTTTCTTTCCATCTGGAGGAGGGGAAAGCATCGTTCATGGAATCGCTGTTTTCGAAAGTTCTCACCAATATGCGTCCGGGTCTACCTATGTAATCGGTAGCGTTGTCCAAAACACTACGGGATCTACGAAGACCCTAACCATCAAGAATAACGGAGACCAAACGGTTACTCTCACAGGTACTCCTGTGGTAGACAAGTCGGGAACCCATGCTTCTCAGTTTGTCATCGATGCCCAGCCGGCTGATACTTCTTTGGATCCGGGAGATTCTACTACATTCACGATCCATTTTGCTCCCGACAATAGCACCGGTGTAAAAACCGCCGTTCTCACGATCAATTCGGACGATCCGATCGTAGGAAATTACTCCCTGAATCTGAGCGGTACCAGTACTCCGACTCCGGTGCCTAGGATCGAGGTGAAGGTGGGAACAACGGTATTGTCGGATAATGCGGCAGGTTCTAAGCAGACTTTCTCCACCCAAGAGAATACTACATCCTCGGCTAAGACCATAACCGTTAAGAATACTGGAGAATTAACTCTTACTCTCTCTCCGGCAGTCGATATAGCTGGAACAGATCCTTCTTATTTCGTTGTTACCCAACCGGGTGATACGAGTTTGGATCCGAATGAATCGACCACATTTACTATCAAGTTTAGTCCGAATAATACTACTGCTCGTAATGCAACGGTTCAGATTCATAGCAATGATCCGAACACTTCCAATTTCCGAATTCTGGTAGGAGGAACGGGAACAGCGGCTCCTGCGGCCCAGATTGAAGTAACCTATGTGAATAACTCTAGTGCAACCGAGAATGCAACTACCGGAAGCGGACATACTTTCAGTTTTGGTAGCTTCTTTCCTGCAGCATCTTCGACAGCGAAAACTTTTACCATTAAGAATGTCGGGGCCACTGCATCCGTCTTGAGTATTACCGGAGCAAGTGTGGACAATTCGACCGACTTTACAGTATCGTCGATAGGTTCCTCTACTTTGGCGGTGAATGCTTCCACTACGTTTACCGTTACTTTCAATCCGCAGGCAACAGGTTCCAAAACTGCGACTCTAACGATTACGAGTACCAACGGAAACGCCGGGGCCTCTTCTTCGTCTACTATCGATCTTTCCGGAACGGGAGGCAAACGAGACGTTTTAGTCAGTTGGGCGAATGCAAAGGAGAAGGCCGTCCACCGAGCCAATGGTGGATATAAGATCTGTTATAAAAATGGGAGTACTTTTACCTTAGATAGCGATTCGGGAGTAAATTGCGTTACAGCTCCTTGGGTGTCCGGAACATACGCGCCGAATAGCAAATTGGTCACTATGACTTCCGCAGGAACATATTATATTAAAGTAAAATCTTATTCGGAATACAATACTGGATCGGCTTTCTCGTCCCAAACGACAGCGACTGTAAGCACACCTGAGTGAAAAGGAGAATGAAAATGAAGACTCAAAGAAAATCCATTATCGTAGGGGCTGCTTTTATAGTAGCCGTTTATGGAACTATTTTTGCTCAGAACAGCGAAGATATTAATAAGCTTACTAAGAAGTTAGGTGGTGGCCTTAAAAGCATCTTGCTTGTCGATGATCCAATTGTGCAAGGGACTAATATCGATGCCCGTAATAAATTTGTACAAAATGAGGTTATTGTTAAGTTTAAAGCAAACACTGGAGATTCTGTAAAATCCTATACAGTAAACCAGCTGGGCGGAGCATTGAAGGAGCATTTAACTTCAGAAGGACATTCCTTGATCAGACTAAAATCTGGACAGTCCGTTCAAGATGCAATAGAATCATATTCTCAAGTTTCCGGAGTAGAGTATGTTCAGCCTAATTATATTTATAGAGCCACGAGCACGGTTCCGAATGACGCGAGCTATAGTCAACTTTGGGGGCTAAAGAATACTTCTCAAACGGTATCCGCTCTTTTGGATTCACTTTATACAACGAATAATCCGCCTTCCGCCTCGGGAAACGATATGGATCTGGAATCAGCTTGGGATATTACAACGGATTGTACAAATACAATAGTTGCAGTGATTGATTCCGGAGTAAATTACAACCAAGAAGACCTTGCTTCAAATATGTGGGACGGCTCTTCCTGTGTGGATGAATCTGGTAATGCAATTGGGTCCTGTAATTCAGGTTACGACTATGTGGACAATGATAAAACTCCATTAGACTTAGCGGGCCATGGGACACATGTTGCCGGAACAATTGGCGCGGTAGGGAACAATAATAAAGGAACCGCAGGTTTATGTTGGACAGCTAAAATTATGGCTGTTCGTGTGCTCGATGCGAATGGGAGCGGGACCACTTCTAACATCATTAAGGGATTGTATTTCGCGTTAAGAAATGGGGCAAAAGTCATCAATATGTCTTTAGGTGGATCTACTTACGACGCCTCTTTTTCTAGTACTATTGCAATGGGAGGAAGTACCTACGATAGTTTGTTTGTGGTCGCTGCGGGTAATGACGGTGCGGATATTAAAACCAGCGGATCTGTGGCTAACGATAACAGTTATCCATGCGAATATACCGTATCGAATTTGCTTTGCGTTGCGGCATTAGACCAAGCGTATAGTCTTGCATCATTCTCTAATAAAGATTCAAATGCAACAATCGCGAGTCGTTCTGTAGACGTAGGCGCGCCGGGAACAAATATTAGAAGTAGCTGGTATGGATCCGACACCGCCTCATCTGAGACATTTTCTTCAGGATGGGTTTATTCCGGAACAAGCGCTTCTGATTGGGCATCGGTAACCAATTTAAATAATTGTATAACTTCGCCCCCTCTAGCTGGCGTTCCTGCATTAACTAATCCTCAGGATTGGTGTAATTACTATTATTCACCTGCCATCAATTCTTCGGTTTATAAGACCTTTGATTTTTCGGCGGATGGCGCGACCATATCATTTCGATTATTTTTAAACATCTATGATACGGGAGATTCGTTTGCAATTAATTATAAATCCAATGGAGGAACTCCATTTCTTTCCGGGACGAGCTTGCTTAATATTTCAGGAAGTGGAAATGCAAACAACACGACAGGAAATCAATTCTTGCTTCTTAGTTATGATATGAAAAATTGTCTAACTTCGATGTGTTCCTTCGGTTTTCGAATCATAACTGATGGGGATAGTGGAACGGCTCCAACGAATGTAAGTGATGGTCCTATTATTCTCGACATGACTGTTACTAAGAAGACGATAAATAATACCACTTATAACGTAATTAACGGAACTTCCATGGCGACACCACACGTTGCAGGGTTGGCCGCGTTACTGAGATCGTATAACGGATCTTCGTTTACTTATCAGGATACTTTAAACGCAATTGTGACAGCAGGAGATACTCCTAGCAGCTTGACCGGTACTACTAGATATGGGGTTGCTGCTGATGCGAGAAAAGCGCTCAGTTACTTAACGACTCCGACCGGAGTGAGTGCAGCAGTCCAATAAGGATTCCTAAAATCCGAAATTTAAAAAGGAGAGGTCTCCCTCTCCTTTTTTGTTACCCTCGGGGACTGAAAATCGTTCCCGATTTTCGGCGATTTCTGCGTAAAAAGCCGCATTGCCCCTTGTTTCTCTAGAAGGATTTTCCTGGACGAGTAGGAAATCCGGGTCGCCAATAGGCGAAAGGCTTTGGGGAAGAATTACCTTTCTCTAAAAGTCCGTCCCCATCCGACATAAAATGAATATTTCCTTTAGGTATTTGAACTTGAGATCCCGATACTTTCGTTTTCTTTTTTTGGCCTCACTCTCTCCATTCTTTCTCTTCGGAAATTGCGGTGGCGGAGGCGGAAAAGGGCCGTTACTCTTTTTTTCCAGCCCTTCCGGTATTAATGGAATTTATGTAAAGGACTCGAAAGGTGGCAGCTATCCTTCCGGTTCCACATTATCCTTGGGTTCGACTCTGGCCAATTCTTCCGCTTCTCCCATTACTTTGACTTTGGAGAATCCGAGCGCTTCTACCGTGAATTTAACGGGGAGTCCTAACGTTTCCAAGAGCGGGGTCTATTCTAATCAATATTCCGTAACGACCGCCGCAAGCTCCTCGATTAACTCCGGAGATACCACCACCTTCCAGCTCACATTCTCACCCACTAGCGAAGGAGTGAAGTCGGCTTATCTTCTGATTCCTTCCGACGACCCGAATGTAGGAACCTATATCCTGTATCTTACAGGTACAGGTACGAATACACCCGCTCCTTCCATAGAAGTTTCGGACGGAAATCTTAGGTTAGCTTCGGGAAATTCTTATGCGAATTTTTATGCGCTTAGCTCGGGATCCGCTTCTAGAAATTTCACAATCAAGAATTCGGGTTTATTGAATCTGATTGTCACGAATATCGAAGTGGTTTCCGGAAATTCGGTTTTCAGTACGAACGGACCTACCTTTACTCTTTCTCCAGGCCAGAGTAAAACCTTTAGCATTTCTTTTACTCCAGGCGGTATAGGATTGACGGTCGGTTCCTTACAGATCCAAAGCAACGATCCCAACCAGGGGACTTTTACACTCGGTTTATCGGGGACAGGTACTTCCGGTCCGGTTCCTCAGATTTCGGTAACATACACGGACGAGAATGGAATCAATCGGGATATCAGTACCAGTTCCGGGTTTTCTTATTCTTTCGGGAGCGTTTTTCCTTCCGTTATATCCGCGAGTAAAAGTATCACGATTCGTAATTTAGGAACTGCTAATCTAGATCTGAGCGGCAGTCCTGTTTCCGTGAACGGGACGAATTTCAACGAATTCCTTTGGTCCCAACCGGGCCTTACGAGCCTTGCCCCGAATGCTTCCACTACTTTTACGGTTCAATTTATTCCGTTAAACGTCGGTTCCAAGACAGCGACCCTTACGCTATCGACAACTACCGGAGATGCGGGAAGTTCGTCCAGCTCCACTCTGACTTTAACTGGAACCGGCGGGCAGAGGGATATCATCGCCACCTGGGCTCAGGCAAAGGAGAAAGCGGTGCATATGGCTTCCGGAGGCTACAGGGTTTGCTATAAAAAAGGCGCAACTTTTTCTACGGAAGGAACCGCCGACGTATGTTCGGACGTTTTATATAGCGGCGGACCTTTTACCCCTAATTTCAAGATACTAACGGTCCAATTTCCCGGTACTTGGTTTGTGCGGGTGAAATCCTTTTCTACTTATAATTCGACCGGTTCGGATTTTTCTCCTGTTATGAGTGCGGTAGTAAATACTCCGGGGTACTGAGAATACATTATGAAAAACAAATATATTTATTCGATTTCGGCTTCTTTTCTCCTCCTTTTAGCGGGAGCTCTTTTTGCTCAGAAAGAAGGCGGTGTGTTTTCCAATCTTCCGGAGGTATTTTCCGGAACGACTCAGACAAAGGGAGGAGCCGTATCGATCGATAGAAACGCTCGATTTAAACCCAAAGAAGTCTTGGTTAAGTTCAAGGAGAATGCGGGAGAGTCCGTGAAAGCGTATGCCGCGAGTTCTCTCGGAGGAAGAATTGCGGAGAATCTTTCCCGAAACGGTTTATCGAAAGTGGCCCTTCCTGAAGGAAAATCGATCGAAGAAGCGGTCCAGGAATATTCCAGCCATCCGGACGTGGAGTTTGCCCAGCCGAACTATGTGTATCATACGACCGGAACTCCGAATGATGCCTTATTTACTACGCTTTGGGGACTGAAGAATACAGGACAACTGATCGCGCCGTCGGCGTATGCTACCAATAATCCGGGTAGTTCCGGATCGGATATGGATGCTGTGAATGCTTGGGATGTAAACCATGATTGCACGAATACTGTCGTTGCCGTTGTAGATACGGGTGCAAATTACAATCACGATGATTTAAATGCCAATATTTGGACTTCGGGTTCTTGCGTTTCCGAAGCCGGAGCTAGTCTAGGCGCCTGCCCGTACGGAGGCTGGGACTATGTGGACGGAGATAACGATCCTATGGACTTAAACGGACATGGTACGCACGTTGCCGGAACGATCGCCGCCGTCGGTAGTAATACGATCGGTACCACAGGGCTTTGCTGGACGGCGCAACTGATGCCGGTTCGAGCTTTGGATGATTGGGGTTCGGGTTATACGGCGGATATCGTCAAAGGAATCAATTTTGCGGTTCGGAACGGAGCTAAAGTGGTAAATCTAAGTTTGGGTGGACCTTCTTATGATCCCGCATTGCGTTCCGCGATTGCGTTAGCCGGAATAAATCAGGATGTTTTGTTTGTCGTGGCTGCTGGAAATGAAACAAGCAATTTGGCTTCGAAGAATTCCTTTCCTTGTAAATTTCCGGAAGCGAATATACTCTGTGTAGCCGCTCTGGATCAGGCTTATTCATTGGCTTCCTTTTCTAATTTCGATACCTCCTCAGTATGGGTGGATGTAGGGGCGCCGGGAACGAATATCAGAAGCACTTGGGCAGGAAGAGAAGTTTCGGACAGTGGAACGAATTTTGCAACTTGGACAACAAGTTCAAATAATACCGCAAGTTCTAAGAGTATCTGGACGTATGCACCGCAGGGGAGTTGTTTTTCAAGCTTTTCCGCACTCTATTTATCAACTAATTGTTCCGATGGCGCGGGTGGGGAAATCGTAAACGGCTATTTAAATAATATCACTACAACCGCATACAAGACTTACACTTATCTCTCCGGGATGGATAGAGTGCATGCAAGTTTTTATTTATTCCTAGATACGGAACCGTTATATGATGTTTTCAGTTTGAATTATTCCAATTCCGCAGGTCTTCCTAGTTTTTCCGGTACCGTTTTGGATTCTTATGCGGGAGAGATGAATGGAAATTACGCGTATTTACAATACCAACTTCCTAATTGCACCGGCTCCAGTACGAATTGTAGTTTCGGCTTTAAGTTTAATTCCAATTCTTCAATCGCAAAAGCGGGGATCGTTATTACCGGATTCGAATTCAGTGCCTTGGATGTGGATGATACCGCGCAATACAATATTTTAAACGGGACTTCGATGGCGACTCCTCATGTTGCCGGATTGGCCGCTTTATTGCGTTCCTTCAATCCTAAGTTTACCTACCAGGATACGATCGATGCGATCGTTTCCGGAGGGCGGACCACTAGCTCTCTCCAAGGAAAAACGAAATACGGAAAAGCTGCGGATGCCAACGGGGCGCTTCGATTCTTGAAAGCGCCTTCCAATCTGACATTAGTAGCGCCTTAAGGATTTACGATGAATACGAGATCTATTTCCATTCTAATCTTCGGAGGTATTTTTCTGAATCTGATTTTTGCAAATTGCGGAACGGATGCGAAAGAACAAGTAAAGACCCCCATGCAAAGTAAAGATCTATTAAAGAAGAATAAACAATCCTCTTCTAATACGGTTCCTAAGGAATATATCGTAAAATTAAACGCAGGTACGGATTCCAAAAGAATCGTCGAACTGCTTCCGAATCATAAGATCGTTAAGATTGATAAGATCTCGGACGACACATACCATGTGGTCTATGAAACGGAACCGGGTTTGGAAGCTTTGGTACAGGCGGGAAAAAAATCCGGATTTGTGGAATACGCCGAGCCGAATCACGTTTACAAAGCGTTTTAATCCGAAGTTTTTTCTAGGGACCGGTTCTACTGAAATCCGGTCCTTAGAATCGTCGGTCGGTTTAGATCTTATTCGATATCGGTTTTACGGTCCGTAAATATGCGTATATCGCCGCCAGATCCTCTTCCGTCATTCCTGCGTACATGGTCCATGGCATGATGGTCTGTAATTCTCCATCCTTTACCTCATGCGGTTTGTACTTCGGAATTTCCATCGATTTGAATCTATGTATGAACTCTTTCTCCGTCCAAAGTCCGATTCCCGTTTCTTTGTCCGGAGTGATATTTGCCGATTTGACTAAGGTACCGTTGGAAAGAGGAAATTCGAAACCTCCTGCTAATTCCATTCCGGCGATAGGTTTTCCCTTATCCTGTTTCGTGTGACATTCGGAACAAGCGGCAGCGGTGAAAAGATATTTTCCCATCGCAATCTTGTCCTCTTTTTTGGGTAGTACTCCGAAAGAAGCAGGAGATGGGATGGTTCTTAGGATCAGATTAAAAGGGAAATCCGCTTTGGAGACTCCGTTCGGTTTTTCGATCGGTTTCAGGGTCCTTAAATAAGCGATTAGGGAGATCAGATCTTCCTTATCCATCTGTCCGTATGCAGGGTGAGGCATGACCGGAAATAAGGGCCTTCCATCTTTACTGATTCCGCTCGAGATCGCTCTCAGAATTTCTCCGTCGGTCCAGGAGGATAAGGCCGCAGGAGTGATGTTAGGAGCTACAAAGGATCCCGGAAATCCGAGTTTTTGATCGAAGACTTCTCCTCCTTCTCCTACAGTTTCCGGCAAAAGAGGACCGGAGAATTTTTTCCAGTCTCTTGTGGAATGACAGTCGATGCAAGCATTGACATGATTTGCTAAATAGCGACCTCTTTCGATTCTGGCCGGATCATTTCCAGCAACGATTTCAGGCGCGGGCTCCGATTTCGGGAAAGAAAAATAGAGGAATCCGACTAAGGATAGAGGGAGAAGTAGGAGTAGAGCTCCTATCGTTTTTAAGATTTTTTTCATGCAGTTCTCTGGTTTTATATATTCGGGAAACAATTCGTTTCCTTCGGATTTGTTTCTTTTTTCGCCTTCCGGAAAGTTTTTGCGCGAGGGATACGAAAGGCGCGCTAGCGTCCCAAAGGGACGAGCGGGAATCCGCGAGCCTGAAGTAGCCCGGTCCTTTATAGAATCGATTTAAAATTCCAAAGAATCGGACGCGCCCAAAACCTTTCAATTATTGGAAGAATCCCTTTCGTATCGAACTTGCGATCTCTTTCAAGGCTTTTTTTGCGGCCGGCACTCCCCTTCCTAAATTAAAGAATCCGTGTATTAAGGTATCCTCGGTCGAAATTTCCAGAGGAACTTTTGATTTTTTTAATATATCCGCGTAAGCCGTTCCTTCGTCCTGGAGAGGGTCGAATCCTGCTATGGTCAGATAGGTGGGAGGAGTGTGAGAAAAGGATGTTTGTCGAAAAGGCGTCACTCGCGGGTCCTTGCAATCATCCGGATTCGGCAAGCTGTGGTTTTTGAAATAGCGGAGCAATTCCCGGGTCAACGCGTATCCGTCCGAATATTCTTCCGTACTTTTTCTTTCCTGGATAAGATCGATCCAAGGATAGATGAGAAGTTGGAAGAGAGGGAGAGGTTGCTTTTCTTTTTTGGCTCTTGTGGATATAGAGACCGCGAGATTTCCTCCTGCGGAATCTCCGCCTACTGCGATTTTTTTCGGATCTATACCGAGAGCTTTTCCGTGGTTCTTCGCCCAAATGTAGGAAGAGTAGGCGTCTTCCCAAGGAGCGGGATAGGGGAATTCGGGTGCGAGTCTGTAATCTACGGAGAGGATCATGCAACCGGATTCCTTCGCTAAATATCGAAGAGGCGGGTCATGCGTATCCATGTCTCCGATCACGAAACCTCCTCCGTGAAAATAGACCAAGCAAGGTTGGAGTTCCAACAAGGAGGAATCGGAATAGAGACGAACGGGAATTCTTCCGTCGGGACCCGGTATCGTGAAATTTTCAATCCGAGCGAGTTTCACCTTTTCTAAATCGAAGAGATTCATGCTGTCCCGAAACAATTTTCTCGCTTCGGGGGGAGGCAGATTCTCCGGCTTGGGTTTCACCTTTGCCAATAATAGGACGGTTCTTAATTTTTGATCGAGAAGACGACCTCTCTTTTTGTCCTTTCCTAGTAGCCCGAGAACTACATTTGGAATTCTTAATATGAGTCTCGCGATGATTCCTTCAAGCTTTTGCAAGAGCACGTTTTTTAGGCTTCCTTAGTTCTTTTCGATGTCCATTTCCGTTGCTAGAATGGTTTGCGGTCTTAGATTTTGCTTTTGCTTCCACGGGGAGTGCGTTACCTGATTTGGCCGCTCTTTTTTTTCCGGCTTTGAGTTCCTTTTGCATATAATATAAAAAGTCTTCGAAGTCCACCTGCATGGTGTGTCTTGCCGAAGCGACGTATCGTTTTCGCATTTTTGTCTCGTAATCCCGAATCTGTTTCCTCATTTCCGATATTTCGGGTAGTTTATAATTTCCGGATAGATACTCGGCGAGCCATTTTCCTTGGAACTCGGCAAGAGGCATGATTGCTCCAAGAGGTTGGTAAAGCCCGACGAAAAATAGATTATTCGATCCGGGTTGGAAAGTTCTATGGAATAAAGGTAGATGATTGTCTTTCGCTTCCAGAAAGTTCGAATCGAAGAAGGGAAATTTCACATTATACCCGGTGCAGTAAATGACTGCGTCCACGTCCTCTTCGGAGCCGTCCGCGAATCGTATTTTATTTCCTTTGAATTCTTGGATGACCGGTTTATAGGTGATATCTCCTCTCCCCAGTCGTACTAGTATGTCCTGCGATATAGTAGGATGTGCTTCTCCCGGATTATGATCGGGTTTAGGGAGTCCGAAGTCTTCCATCTTACCGACTCCGATTTTCAATACTAGACCTAGAATGAGCTGTTTGATCCAAAACGGAGTGCCGGGCGGAATCAATTGAGTGGATTTATCCAAAGGCTTTCCGAAAAGATAATTCGGAATCACCCAAGCACCCCTACGAGAGCATAAGTAGACCTTTTTGGAGACCCCCGGCCTACTTAACTCTACGGAAATATCCATGGCGCTGTTTCCCATTCCTAGTATTACGACTTTTTTATTTACCAAATCGATCGGATGCTGCGGGTCCACATAATCGTGGGAATGTATTATTTTTCCGTTAAACTTTCCGGGGAACTCGGGCTCCGGCCAACGAGGAGACCAATGGTGTCCGTTCGCTACGATTACGGCGTCGTAAAAAATCTTTTCTCCTTTTTCGCTGGTAACTAGGTAAGTTCCGTCTTCCTGAGGTTGGACCCTGGCGACTCCGTTCTTGAATTTTATATTCTTACGAAGCCCGAAATGACTTACGTAGTCTAAGAAATATTTCTGGATCGGTTCATGATTCGGATAATCGGGATACCAAGGAGGCATCGGATAATCACGATACTCCATACGGTCCCTGTGAGTGTTGATATGTAAGGATTTGTAGATATTACTCAGACCGTTATCGTTCTTGTATCTCCAGTTTCCGCCTATATCGCTGCCTTTCTCGTAGCAATCGTAGGGAATTCCTTTGTCCTGTAAAGATTTACAAACCGTTATACCGCTCGAACCTGCGCCTATGACACAAACTCTTGGTAACTCAGCCATTGCATTCTCCTTATGAAGTTCGTCTCGTTTGAACCCTTTCGGCGTATGGATTTGGGCTTTGGGGAGAAGAAAAATAATGAACGTTATAAAACGATCTCATACTAGATGCCCGAAGGTGGAGTCGGTCAAGTCCGAAAATGGATTGAGCAAATAATTCGATATGTTTAGTTGAGGCGTATGAAGGATCAAGAAAGAACAAGCGTTCATTTCGATTATGATTATATCGTAGTCGGTTCCGGTTTCGGGGGAAGCGTTTCCGCCATGCGTCTCAGCCAAAAGGGTTACTCCGTCCTGGTGGTAGAATCGGGAAAGAGATGGACCGCAAAGGATTTTCCAAAAACGAATTGGTCCGTTCATAAATATTTATGGATGCCTCGTTTAGGTTTTTACGGTATCCAAAGATTGAATCTGCTCAAAGATTTTTTCCTTGTGAGCGGAGCGGGAGTGGGGGGCGGTTCTCTCGTATACGCCAACACGTTATACGTTCCTAGTGATAAGATCTTAAATCATCCGGTTTATAGAAACATCGGAGGCAAAGAGGGGATGCTCCCTTTTTATCGAGTCGCCTCAAGAATGTTGGGTGTGGTTCGGAATCAGTACTTGGACAAGTCGGATTCTATTCTAAAAGAAATCGCGGAAGATATGGGAAGGGGGGACACATTCACTCCCACTCCCGTCGGAGTTTTCTTCGGAGATAAACCGGGGAAAACGGTTCGGGATCCTTTCTTCCAGGGAGAAGGTCCCGATAGGACGACTTGTAATTATTGCGGCGGATGCATGGTTGGATGCCGCTTCAATTCCAAAAATACATTAGATAAAAATTATCTATTTTTCGCGGAGAAATTGGGAGCAAAAGTTTTGCCCGAAACCAAGGTCATGGATCTGGTTCCTTTGGATAAGAACGGGAAATTGGATCCGGATGCAAGCGGAGAATACGGATACGAATTGCATACGAAATCCACCACCGGCTGGTTCGGCGCTCCGAAGAGGACTTTAAGAACCAGGAATGTGGTTCTTTCCGCAGCCGTAATGGGGACGGTCGGTTTGTTACTTCGTGCGAAAGAAAAAGGTAATATGAAACGCCTCTCTCCTAAGCTAGGAGATTCCGTAAGAACGAATAGCGAAACGGTTCTTGGAGTCACTAAGTTTGGAAAGAATGTGGATTTTTCCCAGGGAGTCGCGATCACTTCTTCTATTCACCCCGACGAGCATACGCATATAGAGCCGGTACGATATTCTCGAGGTTCCGATTTCTTCGGAATTCTTGCCAGCGTTCTGACCGACGGGGGAGGCTTCTTTCCTCGTCCTCTGAGATATTTCTTCACGATGTTCCGACATCCGATTTATTTCTTAAAGGCGTCTTGGCCGATCGGTTTCGCAAAGAATTCTCTGATCCTATTGGTCATGCAGACCTTGGATAATCAGGTAAAATTGGTTCGGCAAAGAAGGCTCGCTTGGCCTTTCGAGAAATCCATGACTTCGACCTTGACCGAAGGGGAAAAAACTCCCTCTTATATCCCCATCGCGAATCAAACCGCTCGTAAGATCGCAAAGAAGATCGGGGGAATTCCTCGCAGTTCCCTCAATGACGTGCTTCTAAACGCTCCTATTACGGGACACATTATGGGCGGTTGCGTAATGGGTGGGAGCTCCAACGAAGGCGTAATCGATTTTCAGAATCGAGTGTACGGTTATAAGAATTTGATGATCTGCGATAGCTCCATGATTCCCATCAATCTAGGAGTGAATCCTTCCCTATCGATCACTGCTATGACGGAAAGAGCTATGTCCTTCATTCCCCCGAAAGAGAAAGGACAGGTATCCGTTTTCGGATTTGAGAAGACTTTCGGGATTTCTTCCGTCGTTTTCGGAAAATCCAAAGAGATCGGAACGAAATCCCCTAAGAAGCGAAACATGCAGACTAAGCCAAAGAACCAAGCGCGGAAGAAAACGAAGTCCGTCCGCTCCTAGACTTTTCTAAAACGATGGACTCTAAACGGGTTGCTCAGGAAGAATCCGAAATGAGCGGACTTCCGGCGCTCCGGAGAGAATGGGTTGAATCTATTAAAGGAAAGTTTAAAGGATTTTTTCGAAACTAGCAAGGATCGGTTATCGTTCGGAGGAGTTTTTCTTCTCTTTTTCTTAGTATGGCTCTTTAATTATAATTCCGGGTTCGTTCCTAAGATCTTCGTTTCCTTAAAGGACGAGCAGGTTTACCTGCTTGTTTTCTTTTTCCTGTTTTACACGATGGGAGCGTTCTTGATTTATCCGATCGTGCTAAGTCTTTACGGTAAATTAAAAGAATTTAAATCTTCGATTCTTCCCATTCTCGGAATCGTCTTCGTTTTGACCCTCGTAAGTTCCGCGAGAATGAAGGATACCAGTCTGCTTTCCTTTTTGGACCATTCCCAGGTTCGAATCGGAATGTTGGTTCTGAATTATATTAGTAATATTGCAATTTATCTCGCTCTACCGCTTTTTTGGTTTCTAAGTAAAAAGGACTCCGAGGATCGGTTTCTCGGATTAGACAAACCTCCGCGCTTTGGAGAGGTTCTTTTCCTTTTTGGAATTATGATAATTCCGATCGCTTTGGCCTCCTTTTCTCTCTCTTTTCTTTCCGTTTATCCTAGATTCGCGAATCGATTGCCGGACGGATATTTGGATTATCCTCCCGCGATTTGGATTATTTTATTCGAACTTACTTATGCATTAGGATTCGCTTCGTTGGAGACTTTTTTTAGAGGGTATCTGGTCTTTCCTTTTTTAGGACGATTCGGAAGTAAACCCGCAGTCTTAGCCATGGCTTTCCTGTACGGGCTTCTACATTTTACCAAGCCGATGTTCGAAGCGTTGGGTTCCTTTTTCGGAGGATTCGTTCTTGGGTTGATTTCCTATCGGACCAAATCCGTTTACGCGGGAATTTTGATCCATATAGGAGTAGCCTGGGCGATGGAGCTATTCGCCACATTGCAGTTTCTTTACTTTCTATAAGTAGCGAAGAATTTTTTATGCCTCGTCGAAGAAAAACGACGAGGCTTGAAGCATATTAATGTTTAGTAAAGCACCGTAAGTGATGCAATTCCAGATCGAAAGTTTCCGTTAATTCGTATTTTGCCGTAGCCCATAATTTTTCATCGGGTAAAGGACTGAATGCGGACCAGTGCAGGCAAAAATTCTTAGGACCTACTTTAAGCATCCGTTGGAAGGCGTAGTTTTCGAACTTTCCTTCCTGGGTTTGTAGAATGGTATGATCCTTTATGTAGATTCCCGCATAATAATAGAATAGATCCTGAGAGGAAAAGATCATTCTATCCCCGGCTTTCTGGATTATGGATTGCGTTTCCTTAACGTTTTTCATGCTTTCCTTAATTATTTTCAAGCCGTAGTAGGAAACGTACAAGGAAACGGCTAACAACACGGAAGATAAAGCGATAAGAATGTATTTTCTTTCCTTTAAGGAATCTCGCACCAAGAGTACGAATGCGGCGACTAAACTAGGTAAACCCGTGCAGAAATATCGGATCCCCCAGCCGGCTCCCCAGGAGTTATTCGGAGAAACGATTGCGGTTAATAGAATCGTAAACACTCCGTGATACATCAGCAATTTGGCTTCCGGCTTTTCATTTTTGAAAAGAAGGAGTAACGGTGTCAAGAAAACGTAAGGCGCTTGTTCCAATAATCCGACTACGATGCGCCCGGATAGGAAATTTCCCAGGATCAAATCGGAGAATATTCGGAGTCGAGAAGACTGCTCTAAATAAGTCGAATACACTCTGTTTCCAAAAATGGATTCGCTATTCAGATAATTAAAAATTGCGTAAGGTCCGAAGGATATCGCGAATCCTAAAGAAAAGAAGGTCAGATCCGATATTATTTCCTTCGGACTTCGTTTGCGGAACTCGAATACCGATTTTACGCTCATCAAGACTCCCGCAGAGATGATGACCTCTGCGCGGAATAAGGCGCCTATTCCGAAAAAGAGTCCCGACAAAAGAAGTAGAGCGGGAATTCGGTTACGAGCGCTCGTTATATGCTTCAGGACGAATAATAGAGCAAATATATTAAATATATCTGAAATGCTCGTTTCGTGAAATTGGAAAATGAACGCTATATTGGGAGTGGTCGCGGCGAGTAGGAATTGCGCTAAAAGAATCCAATAACTTTCCAGACCCAAGTATTTTCGTAGGATATGTCCAAAAACGACTAACTCGATTAGGAGCAGAAAAAAACTTACGAATCCT
Organism: Leptospira wolffii serovar Khorat str. Khorat-H2; assembly: GCF_000306115.2. NCBI lineage: Bacteria > Pseudomonadati > Spirochaetota > Leptospiria > Leptospirales > Leptospiraceae > Leptospira > Leptospira wolffii. Next base: position 302,306 of record NZ_AKWX02000020.1, on the reverse strand, counting down.
ATATAATAATCCAATCCGAATCCGTGAAATACGGACAGTAAGATCGCCAAAACTTCCGGATACGCGATTTTCTTGATACCATCCGTTGTTTTGATGATAATCGGCCAATCGTGTCCGATCAGATTCTGTTCCGGATCGATTTCGGAATATTCGTAATGGAAATTGAAATCCCCGAAGTCCACGTAATCCAACATCTGTTTGTATTTAAAAGTGGCGTCGTAGCTTAACAGAACGGGGCCGTTTAATCGCCACTTCTGGAATAAGAATGCGAAAATGATGGAGAGAAAAATAGGGAAGCAGAGTAGAACAAAATTGCTTCGGAAGAATTTCATTCTTACAAAGGGGGTGAGGAACGACCGGGCGTCAATTTGAATTTAACCCGGCCGGTATTGTCATATGGTGACAGTTCGAAAGGGAGCTTTCGGCTCCTTCTTTGAGAATCCGAATAGTTCAGATGCGAATCGTATATCCTATATTATAGAAGAAAATCACATGAACGATATGCTGCTGTTGGTAATGTTCTATTAAGCTTCTCTTAACGGTCGGATCCGTGGTGAGCGAAGACAAATAGTTTATAACGAATTCGTTTTTGTACCCGTATGCTTTAGAGGGATCCACGGTCAGTCCGTCGTTCGGATTATTGTCCGCGTAAACTCCGATATTAGGGGTATAGGAGCCGTTATCCACTAGAGCCGGAGTGGCTCTGTACATCATATTTGCGGCCACGAAAAATTTTTCGTAATCGAATTGGAGTCTGGGACTCACATCGCTAATACCTTTCTTTCTGTCTAGGTTATCGTTTACTTCCGCATAACCGGTTACTAGACTCGGAGTAATACGAAAAGTCTCCCCTTTAAAGAACTCGTGGCTGATGCTGAGTCGATAGTTGTGGGTTCCTTGGAAGATACCGCCATAGTCGTTTAACATCTTATTATTGATCGATATTTGGGGATTTAACCATTCCCAAAAGGGCGCCTTCCAGCCGATTACCCAATATCCTCTCATCACGTAAGTCGGATCGTTTTGATTGATGAATAAGAAGCCGGCGGAAAAGGTTCCGAGTCTCGTCTCATGCTCGTACATAGCCCGAGTGAATAAATAATCGTATAAGCCGTTCTTTTCTTTTCTGGTGCGGACCTGGTTCGGATCGAACTGTAATTTTCCGGAAGCCAGAGATTGATCGATCAAATAGGTTTGATCCGGGCCTCCGGGAGTGGATTGGAATCTTAGGTCGGCATCGGTATTACTTCTGTCCACAAGGGGATTCATCATAGTGAGTCCGAGTTTGAATTGTTTGGGAAGCCCCAATAATTCTATACTCGTGGTTAGAAAATACGCCTCATAGAAATCCTTATACGGGGTACCGTTTCTCCTGGCCTGTCTCTCTCCGAAAAGATCCGATCCTTGGAATGCCCCGTCATTGGAAAGGGACTGGGATAACAAAATGGAATGTTCGGGAAGGGAATCCTTAACGGGAGGATTTTTTACGGCTCCTGTGGGAACACTTTCATCCGTGGCAAGCTCCGGAGGTGCTTCCGGGCGGTCCGGAGCGATCTGTTTGATCTTATCCTTCCGGATTCGATAAACGATTCCGTCTCGGTCCACGATCTCTATTTCCGATTCGGTCTCCTTTAGAACGGTGACTTTTTCGAAAACTTTTCCGTTAGCCGTCTCTACCGAAACGGCAAATAGCTGCGATTGGATTAATAGCAAAAGCGAGAGGGCAATTCCGATTTTACCTAGTCTTCTTCCCATAAAACCAAGATTCAGTAGGCAGACGATAATTCAATTCACATACGAAGTAAGCACTTATTTACTTACGATTGAATGAGGGGTTCTCAACGGAAATACGCGCTTAAAAACGAACTTTTGGGGGGCTTCTTTAGTCCCAAGAATTTATTTCCCGAAAGAAAGTCTCGGCTTTTAAGCGGGGAAAGTTTCGTCGATTTCCAAAAACTGGTTTCCTCGGTTTCGAAATACTTATAGTTTCGGAAAAAATCGAGATCGGTCGGGTGAGTTCGTACATACGTTCGGTCGTTTCCATCCTATTTCGGAAACCTGGACGGATTCGATTCGAAACCTGATCCGATCAGTATATTAGGGAAACTTGAATGAATACTCCCAGCTTGGCAAATTCTTCCTTATTCCGAACTTCCGCCTACTATTCGGGACATTGGAAATCGTTTTCGAAGGAGATCGAAGTAACGGATCCGGCCACGGGAGAAAGGATTGGTAGTATCCCCGATTTACCCAGAGAAGAGGTGCGCTCCGCGATTCGTTTTGCGGAGAAGGAGCAGGCGATCTGGTCCAAAATCGTTCCCAAACAAAGGGCAAGGTTACTCAGAAATTGGGCGGATCTTATGACCCATAACAAGGAAGATCTCGCAAAGATCATGACTTGGGAGCAAGGGAAACCTTTGGCGGAATCCAGGGGTGAGATCGACTATGCGGCGTCTTACCTGGAGTGGTTTTCCGAGGAAGCAAAACGCACCTATGGGGATTTGATTCCGACCCATCGCAGCGATCTGCGTTTAATGGCCTGGAAGGAACCGATCGGAGTCTCGGGAATTTTAACCCCCTGGAATTTTCCTTCGTCGATGATCACTAGAAAGATCGGTCCCGCCCTGGCTGTGGGATGTGTCGTCATTTCTAAACCTTCCGAATTGACTCCTTTTTCGGCTCTGGCTCTTGCGGTTCTCGCTCAAGAGGCGGGAATTCCTCCCGGAGTATTTCAAGTAGTCACCGGAATGCCGGAACCCATCGCAGATGAATTTCTGGAAAATCCTTCCGTCAAAAAGATCAGTTTCACCGGTTCCACAAGAGTGGGGAAAATTCTTCTGGAGAAAGCGGCCAAGCAGATCAAACGAGTCTCTCTGGAGCTGGGAGGAAATGCTCCGTTTATAGTATTTGAGGATTGCGATCTGGAAGCTGCGATCAAAGGAGCAATCGCATCAAAGTTTCGTAATACAGGACAGACTTGCGTTTGCACCAACCGCTTTCTTGTGGAGGAATCGATTGCTGAAGCCTTTGCAACAAGTTTGCAAGAGGAAGTTTCCAAATTCAAAGTAGGAAACGGATTTTCGGAAGGAATCAACCAAGGACCTTTGATTCATGCCGCTGCTCTCAAGAAAGTGGATGCTCATGTAAAGGATGCGATTTCGAAGGGAGGAAAGGTTTTACTAGGCGGAAAACCCCATTCTTTAGGAGGAAGTTTTTACGAGCCGACGGTAATCATGAATGTCTCTGAGGACTCCTTGTGTTTTCAGGAGGAAACTTTCGGACCCGTCGCTCCCATTCGGACTTTTAAGACGGAGGAAGAAGCCTTGCGTATAGCAAACGGAGTTTCCGTGGGACTAGCCTCGTATCTTTACTCCAACGATCCCGCTCGGATTTGGAGGATCTGCGAGTCCCTAGAGGCAGGAATGGTTGCCGTAAACGAAGGAATCTTATCCACGGAGCAGGTCCCTTTCGGCGGAGTAAAGGAATCCGGTCTGGGAAGGGAGGGCTCGAAATACGGAATCGAGGAATACCAGGAAATAAAATATGTCTGCTGGGGAGGTCATGCCAGTTCCTGATTTTTTCCTGATTACGATCGGTTAGGTTTGGAGAAAAGAATTCGTCTTCTCCTTCTTGGATTTGTTCCTTCTTCTTGCATTGTAACGATTGTTACGCGTTTACGAGGTTCTTTATCGTTTCGATCCCGACGATTCGGAAAGGAGTAGGAAATAAATTACATTTTTCCTTGACGAAGAAGTTTTCGAAAGAATCTTCTTAGCCTGCCGTTTTATGGACCCATTTTACTTTAATTTTTACGTTTTCGGATCCTTATTAGCTTCGCTATTCTCCCTCTACGTAACATTCTTCTTTCTGACCATAAAGGAAAAAAGCAAAGCCGCATTCCATCTCGGGCTATCCACATTATCCACGACTCTTTTTCATTTCGGTTACGCATTAGGATTCATATCTTTCGACGAATGGACCGTTTTTCATAGATGGATCGTGATTCCACTACCCATGGTCGGCTACGTACAATTGGCCATCTTCTTCTTTTACTTTCCCACTCCTAGGAAAACGAATATAGGGATTCCGATTTATATTCTGATGTATTTGGGAGTGATTTTGATGGGAGGTTTTTATATAATCAACTCCCTTCAAACAAGTCGAAGCTTCGTGATGGGAAGCCATTATTGGGAATTCGAGACCCATTATTTTTATCGAATTTTTTCCTTAAGCGTTTTTGCATATAATTTGATTTTTCTATCGATCGGTATCTGGAGGGCGATTGTAGAAAAAGGAGCGGAACGCAGATCCGTTATATACATTACCGTAGCGTATTTGGTAGTCACGGTCGTTCCCGGAATCACGAACGCGATGAGTCGGGACGGATCGATTAGCCGGGCGACTTACCAACAAACGGCCGATATTCTCCTGGTCTTGGGATTATTTTTGGTACTGATTATCTACGTAAACGCCACTAAGGAAAGAACCACGATTTTAAGCAGAATCGTGGCGGTTACTATGGCGACCTTTTTGCTGGCCTTCCAGTTGGTGGGTTTCGCAATCCTGAACGGGTACGATTCTTCTTACGATTCCATAAAAAGGCAGGAAGCCAAGTTGGTGGTGAACGAAGGGGAAAGACCGGACGGGTTCGCATATCTTGCTTCCTACGATCCTTCGAATCGTTCTTTCTCTATCGAAAAGGGAAACAAGGATCCCAGATCGGAAGAAGAGGACCGACTTGAATTACGTTTTTTTCATGTGGCCCGCGGGCTCACTAGTTTGGGAAATATTCCGGCAAAAGAAAGATGGGAAAAATCGAAAGAGATTCTCCAATCTTCGCCTAAGGAATTTTACGCATACCAGGAGGGCCTGCGACAGTTCCTGGATTCCAAAAATGCGGAGAAGGTTTCCGACGAGGACCTCACTCAATTCTTTCGCTTTTTGAATCGTAAGCTCAAGGTGGTAAAAAACAAATATTCTCACCTGCCTTCCAAAGCCGATAAGAATGCGGTCCTCAAGTTGTTCCAAACCCAGGAAGTAGGTTTGAACGCTTTCCTATCCAAGGTGCAATCTCGTATAGAGAACGATTGGAAGGAAAATAAGACCGAGGACGAGATCGGAAAAGATATCGTATTTTCGATGTCTCCCATTCGGGAAGTAGGAGAGAGAATCTATCGCGGGACTAAAATCTACAATCCGGGAGATCCTAAACCGCTTTTTTACGTTTCTTATCTGGTGGTTTCTCCAAAGGACGGAAAGGTCTATGAAGTCGGCTTTACTTATAAATCTCTGCGCGCATTCATCCACGAACCGTCTCTAGTACTTATCGCTTCTCTGCTGATCGTGATGCTTGTGATCAGTTTCGGATTCAGATATTTCTTCCAGAACGCTTTGGTGAGACCCATGGACGAGGTCGTGGTCGGCTTAACGGAAGTGAATTCCGGAAATTTGGATTATAGATTGATTCCGAGAGTGGAGGACGAGATCGGATTTATCGCTCGTTCTTTCAATCGCATGGCTAGGTCCATCCAAGCCGCCAGAAAGCGATTGGAACAGTACGCCGACGAGCTCGAAGAAAAAGTCAAAGAGCGCACGAAGGAATTGGAGCAGACTCTCGGAGAAGTGAGAGAATTGAAGCAACAGCAGGATGGTGATTATTTCCTCACCTCTCTGTTGATCAAACCTTTGGGAGCGAATAATGCGGTCCAAGAGAACGTTAAGGTCGATTTCCTCCTCGAGCAAAAGAAGAAATTCACCTTCCGAAGATATCATGACGAGATCGGTGGAGACCTGAATATCTCCAACCATATAAAACTTAAAGATCGTTCCTATACCGTTTTTCTAAATGCGGACGCGATGGGAAAATCCATGCAAGGAGCGGGGGGCGCGCTGGTTCTAGGAGCCGTCTTCGAATCCATCATAGAGAGAACCCGACTCGTGGATACTATGAAGGATCAATCTCCGGAGAGATGGCTGAAAAACGCATTTACGGAGTTGCATAAGGTTTTCGAAAGTTTCGACGGCTCCATGCTCGTTTCTTCGGTGATGGGTTTGGTGGATGACGAGGTCGGAATATTATACTTTATTAATGCAGAACATCCCTGGACAGTCCTTTACAGGGACGGAATCGCCAGCTTTATAGAGGACGAGTTGATGTTCCGTAAATTGGGTACTACCGGTATGGAGGGCAGCATTTTCATCAAAACTTTTCAATTGGAGCCGGGAGATATTATTATCGCCGGATCCGACGGAAGGGACGATATCCTGATCGGTACCGACGAAGAAGGCGGAAGGATCATCAACGACGACGAGAAATTATTCCTAAGAGTCGTGGAAGAGGGAAAATCCGATTTACAGTCCATTTATAAGATCCTGCTTTCTAAAGGGCCTTTGACGGACGATCTTTCTTTGATAAGACTCTCTTTCAAGGAAGCGGATCCCGAGCAGAAGTTACACGACGAGCAAAAGATTCGAGTGAAGGAACTTCTTAAAAAGGCCAGGGACACTTCCCAAAACAAGGATATCGAAGAAGCGATCTCTTATTTGGAGGAAGCCGAATCCTTGGATAGTAGGATCCCAGAAGTTAAGAAGAATTTCGTAAAACTTTTTCTGAAGCTCAAGAATTATACCAAGGCCGCCCGTTATGCGGAAGATTACCTGAATATCAAACCCGTGGATAAAGAAATTTTATATGTGGCTTCTTATTCCGCCAGAAAAGCGGGACAATTGCATAAAGCTTTGGATTTCGGGGAAAGGTTGAGACTTAGGGAACCGGAACATTTCAAGAATCTAATGAATCTAGCTCAGGTTTACATCGCTCTTAAAAATTACGAAAGAGCCATGACCATGGTTCATTCCGCTCTTAGGCTGGATCCGGATAACGAAGCCGTTCTGAAAATCCGAGACGTTCTAAAGAGGAACTGGTCCGGAAAGGAAGAAGACGCCGGTTAAGAGACTAAGGTTCTTATATAAAGCTCGTCCGTTTAGGACTAAGAGAAGCTTTCCTAGACTTGAGTAAGGGTTGATAAATGCGAGTTTTTGCTCGCATTTGAAAAAATCAGTCGCCTCTTCCCGTATTCGTTTCCAATTTAGGACATCCTTCCGGATAAATCCCAATTTACTCGGGGTACCTATGAGTAACGAAAGAACAGCCGAAAAAATCGCCGCCCTCGGACCTAGAACCATAAATCGCATTAGAACCGGTTTGGTTTTTCTCTTCTTGGCGTCTTTGGCCGCATCCTGGGAACAGAGTTCCTTCGAGCAGAATATGGCCTATTTGGGTGGGACTATCGCCATGGCGGTCTTTTCGGGTATCAATCTCTATTTCTCTTTCCGATACGGAAAAATTCCCCAGAAACTCGGAATGCTTTCCGTTCTAGGAGACGCTCTCGTTCTTGCGACTGTCATGTTCGTAGCCTCGTCTACCGAGAAGAATATGTCTTCGGGAATTATCCGACAAATCGTATTATACGTAATTAATATTATATTTATAGTATATTCCGGCTTGTTGCTTTCTCCGCGCTTCGTTGTCGCAACGGGACTCGCATGCGCCTTCTTGCAAGGTATAGTCGTAATAAACTGTTACGTGCATGGAGTGGTTTTCAGCGAGGAACCTTTGGAGGTTCTTTCTCCCGGTTTTGCTTCGATTTCAGAGCAGATCCTGAAACTGATTTTTCTAATAGTAGTGGCTTTCGTAACGCGAAGTGTGATCAATATTTTCGGATTACTGAGGGAAGCGGAAGAGGAAAAGTTGGTCACCATTGTGGAATCCGGAAAAGAATTGCAGAAGAGCAAGAGTCGAATGGATTCCGCGGCGGTTTCCTTAAGGGAGAAATCCAGATCTTTGCGCACGTTTTCCGATGAATTCTTTGATGTGATCAACAGTCATGCCGCATCTTTCGATGAAATCGGATCCACCCTCAGCCAGTTTCTTTCCCAAATAGAAAGCGCCACCGAGTCCGTTAAGGACCAGTTCAGAAGAATAGAGGATCTACTTCGGGAAAGCCAAAACTTAAGAAGCTTAATCGATAAGATCTCCGGGTATTCCACGGAACTGAACGAGCGAATCAAAACCGTCTTGGATGCAAGCAAGGAAGTTACCTCCTTTGTTTCGGATCTTTCTCGTTCTCTGGATTCCCTGGGCGATTCTTTCCGCTCTGTGGGAGAAGTGACGGATATTATGGCCGAGGTGGCGGATAGAACCAATCTTCTTTCCTTGAACGCCTCGATAGAGGCGGCTCGAGCCGGGGTAGCGGGAAGAGGTTTTGCAGTGGTCGCCACCGAGGTTTCTAAGCTCGCGGAAAGCAGCGGACAGAATGCCGCTAGGATCTCTAAAATTATCGGGGTGTCCAACGGCTTCGTAGCCGACGGAAGGGATACCGCTTCTGTCACTACGGAGAAGGTGCGGGACCAAGAGAATCAATTTACCACATTCTTAGCTAGATTCAACGAACTGAACGGCTTATTGGAGAATCAGGTAAACATAAACGACCACTTTCTCTCCAGCCTCTCGGAACTTAGGAAGCTTTCTTCCGGAATCGAGATCTCCTCCAACGAGCAAAGTGCCGGTGCTTCTTTGATCATGAAGGCTATCAGCGAATTGCAGGGATCTATGGACGCATTACTCAGGAAAAGCGAGCTATTATCGGATACTATTCGCGTACTGGAGGAAGAAGCGGAGCTGCTGGCCAAGGAGGATGATTAGCATATATCAAGGTCTTATTTAAGACTTTTGAAAGTATCAACGTTACCTTTCTTTTGCTATAAATTTTCCATCATTATAAGTGGAAAAAGATTCGAATTCTCAGACTATTTCCCGTCTTGATACATTGCCGACTCTTAGAAGGGAAATTTCTTATCATGGCACAGCAAACCGAAACCGAAAAGATCCTAGCCCAAGGACCCATTACCATAAATCGAATACGATTCGGTCTAACCTTGCTCTATTTCGCCTCCATCGCAATGGGCTATAAACGAAGCACCCTATTGCAAAATTCCCTCTACGTCATCGGGACCTCGGTAATGGTGCTTTATGTAACATATTCCTTCATAAAAAACCGGATCGGAACCGGAGTTTCTCCCTTTTTGGGTAAGGTTTTTATCATCGCCGACGTTTTCGTACTTTGTCTGGTGATGATTGGTGCGACCTCCGAGGATCCTAAGCTTTCCTCCAACATCATAAAGCAGGTCGTCCTTTATACGATTAACGTAATTTACATCATATACGCCGGATTATTATTATCCCCCAAATTCGTGTACGCCGTGGGGTTGTCCACCGTGATCAGCCAGACATTGGTGGTGTTGAATGCGGCTAATACGGGAGTGCAATTCACCGAAGACAGTCAGCTTTCCATTACTCCCGGCTATGCTGCGATGTCCGAGCAGATCACCAAGATGTTATTCCTGATGACGGTTTCCTTTATTGTTGTAGCCGTGATTCGAATTTTCACCCGCTTGAAAAGCGCGGAAGAAGAGAAGGCTATTGCGATCGAAAAGTCCAAAGAGGACTTGGAGCACGGAAGAATGAGAATGACCGAATCCGCGGTTTCTCTTAGGGAGAATTCCAAAAAGTTAAGGGACTTTTCGGACGAATTTTCCGAAGTAGTAGGCAATCATGCCGCTTCTTTCGAAGAAATCAGTTCGACCATGGAGGAATTTCTAGCACAGACCGAACAATCTGCGTCCACGGTAAAGGATCAGTTTTCCAAGATAGAAGGGCTTCTGGGAGAAAGCAAAAACCTAAATATGCTGATAGATAAGATCTCGGGAAATTCCAGGGATCTGAATCGCAATATGGATACGGTTTTGGAAGCGGGAAGAGCTGTAAGCGAATTCGTGGACGGACTTCGTACATCTTTGGAATCTTTGGGAAGTTCCTTCCGTTCAGTGGGAGAAGTGAATCAGATCATGTCGGATGTTGCGGATAGAACCAATCTTCTCTCCTTGAACGCTTCTATCGAAGCTGCCCGGGCAGGAGTCGCGGGAAGAGGATTTGCCGTCGTCGCTACCGAGGTCTCCAAATTGGCGGAAAGCAGTTCCGATAACGCGGATCGGATTTCTAAGATCATAAATGAAAGTACTAAATACGTAATGGACGGACAAAAATCGGCTCAGACGGCGAGCGGAAAAGTTAAGGAGCAGGATACTTTGTTCACAAACTTTTTGCAGAGTTTTAGAGAATTGAACGAGTTGCTGAGCGAGCAAAAAACGGTAAACGATCGTTTTCTTTCCAGCCTTACTTCTCTTAGGAACCTCTCCTCCGATATAGAGACTGCTGCGAAAGAACAATCCGTAGGTGCGGGAGCCATCATGACCTCGGTTTCGGTATTGCAGCAATCCATGGATTCCCTATTGAATAAGAGCGAAATGCTTTCGGAAACGATTAAGGTTTTGGAAAAAGAGGCTCATACCTTGGCGTCCCAAAGTTGATCGTTCGTTCATCCGTAAAATTCCGACTCGAGTAACGTAGAAAAATCTTGAATTTTAGGAGCGAAGGAATAGAAAAGTCGCTCCATGCTTTACTTTAACTCATGGGCGATATCTTCGCTTATTTGTTGTATATTCACCTTCATTATTTTCGCGTTCCTAACGAGCCTTAAAAAGAAGGCGGATTATACCTCCGCGTTTTCCTATCTCTTTTTACTCGTCTTCCTCATCAATTTCGGTTTCTTCATATCCGCGATATTCCCGTATCCGCAAGCGGCTTATCATCGCTTCCTGACGGGACCGGCAGCCGCATTCGGTACGATTTTTCTATGCGTATTCGCTTATCTTTATCCAAGAAACGATCACAAGAAGGAAGCACGGATCGTACTTGGCGCTCTTGTGGGGATTTCCGTACTTACGATTCTATATTCCTATTATCAGATATATACGAATAAACCCGAATTCCATTTTGCCGGCCAGATCTATAATTATCAACAGAAAGTCGGTAATCTACTCGCGGTATCCCTTCTTGCGTTTGTAGGAGTGATGATCTTCATTCAGATTCGCAAGATTTTGAAAAGCGATAAGGATGAAAGAAAAGCTCTCGTTCAGATGTCCATAGGAATGGATATAACCTATTTGGTTCCCGTGGTATCCAACGTCTTGTTTCGGGAGGGGGTGATCACATTCAATGCTTTCCAACAATTGTACGTGGGATTCATGATTTTGGGATATTTTTCCCTAACTATATTATTTATAAATAATACCGTAGATAAGACTTCCTTCATGACAAAGATCGTCGGGATCACCGTCGTGACCTGTCTGGTTTTCGCTCAGGCTTTTTCCACAGTCGTCAATTATAAGAACGAGGCGTTATTCGACGAGATCAGCTTAAAGGAAGCGTCCACTTTCTTGAAGACCGGAAGTTCGGAAGGGTCTTCCATCGCATATGCGGTCGCTCTAAATGATTCTTCCGGTAAACCCAGGATTCTACTCAAATCTCCCGGCGTAGAACCCAATACTTCCGTCGCGCTCAAAGAGATCGTATCCAACAGGGATAAGGGAAATTTTAGGAATAGGACATCGACGATTAATTCCCCTAAAGATGCCGGCGAGGAATATGTTCCTCCTCCTACGGATTTATTCTTTTCCTACTATCTTAGGGACGAGGTCGAAAAAAGGACCCTGCTTGTAGCTTTTCCGTATTTGACGTACCGGAATTTTTTGGATGAGACCAATCGCTGGATCGTCTTTCTTACATTGGCGTTGGTTTTCGTGATTCTAGCGTTGTTTCCATTCTTCTTTAATCGGAGTTTGGTTCGTCCTTTGAACACTCTGATCCGAGGGGTGGGAGAAGTGAACTTGGGAAATCTAACCGTAAAAATTCCCGTCCTGGTCCAGGACGAAATCGGTTATCTTACGGACTCCTTCAACAAAATGGTGGAAAGCATTCTAGAAGGAAGGACCAAGTTAGAAGAATACGCCGACACCCTAGAAGAAAAAGTAGAGGCTCGTACGAAAGAAGTCACCGAAAAGATGGAGGAGATCCAAGCCTTGAAGGTGCAACAGGACGGAGATTATTATCTCACTTCCTTATTGAGTCGTCCTCTGATGACGAATTGGAATCGGTCCGAAGTCGTTAGTACCAATTTCTATATAGAGCAAAAGAAGAAGTTCACGTTCAGGAATAAGGAGTCCGAGATCGGGGGAGATATCTGTATCAGCGGGAACCTTCTCTTCGGAGATGAAAAGGAGAAATGGACGGTCTTCGTAAACGGAGACGCGATGGGTAAATCCATGCAGGGTGCAGGTGGTGCCATCGTACTCGGAACCGCTATGAACAATATCATGGCAAGGTCCGCAAGTCAGGGAAAAATATTAAAGGTAAGCCCCGAAGATTGGATCAGAGAAACCTATCGAGAATTGGACGATATTTTCAGAACATTCGACGGAGTCATGATGGCTTCCGCGATCCTGGGACTCTTGAACGAGAAGACGGGTAAACTTCTATATTTCAATGCGGAACATCCTTGGGGCGTGCTGGTTCGAGACGGTAGAGCTTCTTTCTTGGAGAGGGAATTGACTCTAAGAAAACTAGGTTCTCCTTCCGAAATGAGTTTTAGGATTTTGGAATTCCAACTTTTTCCGGGAGATATTCTATACGTGGGTTCCGACGGTAGGGACGATATCAATCTTACCGAAGACGGTGTTACCTGGTCGATGAACGACGACGAGAATCTCTTCTTAAATACTGTGGAGAGTTCCAAGGGAGATCTGGACAATCTCGTGGATAGACTTCACGGACTCGGCGCTCTATCCGACGACCTTTCTTTGATTCGGATAGGATTTCAGGAGAAAATTGCTCCTAGTACGAACGGGTCCAAGGCTTCGGTTCCGGAAGCTGCGATCAGAAAGTACACGGAAGCAAGAGCTTTATTACAACAACAGGAAGTGGGGACCGCGCTCTTACTCTTAGAAGAAGCTTTGGAAATCTCCCCTTCTTTCGGGGCAGCGGCTAGACTTTTAGGTCAGATTCACTACGATCGAAAAGAATACCAACCTGCTTCCAAGTGGTTGGAAAATTATCTTAAAACCGATTCGGATTCTCCGAATATCTGGTTCCTTCTCTCCGTTTGTTATAAACATCTAAAGGATTTCCGAAAAGCCACCGAGGCAGCGGAGAAGGTCCGAGTTTCCCAGCCGCATAGGTTGGCCAATCTAGTGAATCTGACCGACAGCTATCGACTTCTAGGACGCTTTTCGGATGCAAGACTCGTTTTGGATTCGGCTCGCTCGATTGACGGAGAGAATCCGGGAGTTCTGAAATTGGAAGAGCTACTGAAATCCAAAGGGTATTAAAAAGGAATTTAGGTTGTGAAATCGGCCTTTCCGCAATGTTTTGTAAAAACGACCCTTTAGAGTTCGGATTCGATTTCCGTTCCGTTCGAACGGCGCCCCTAACCGGATATCCAAGAAATTCGAGATCATACCGCTATCGGTATTTAGTCTCATTCCCAAAGACAGGGTGATCTAAAGGTTCCAAAGGTAGAATTCGAGGTACCACAGAATGGCCAATTTGTACTACGATAAAGATACGGATCTTTCCGTATTAAAAGGAAAGACCATCGCCGTAATCGGATACGGAAGTCAAGGTCACGCGCAAGCGCAGAATATGAAAGACTCCGGTCTGAAAGTCATTATCGGATTGAAAGAAGGATCCAAATCCAAGAAAGAAGCGGAAGAAGCGGGCTTCGAAGTATATTCAGTCGCCGAGGCTGCAAAGAAAGCGGACGTCATCCAAATTCTCGCTCCGGACGAAATTCAAGCGGATATCTATAAGGCCGATATCGAACCGAATCTGAAGGACGGAGATGCATTAGTTTTTTCTCATGGATTCAATATCCATTTCGAATTCATCCAGCCTCCCAAAACCGTAGACGTATATATGGTCGCTCCTAAGGGACCAGGACATCTGGTTCGTAGAGTTTACGTAGAAGGCGGAGGAGTTCCTTGTCTGATCGCCGTGAACCAAGACGCTACAGGAACCGCTAAGCAAAGGGCCCTTGCTCACGCTGCCGGAGTCGGCGGAGGAAGAGCGGGAATTCTCGAAACTTCCTTTAGGGAAGAAACCGAGACCGACCTTTTCGGAGAACAAGTCGTTCTTTGCGGAGGACTCTCCAATCTGATCATGGCAGGATTCGAAACCTTGACCGAAGCGGGTTACGACCCTGAAATCGCATACTTCGAATGTTTGCACGAAGTAAAACTCATCACCGACTTGATTTACGAAGGCGGCTTGGCTCGTATGCGTTATTCCATTTCCGGAACTGCGGAATACGGAGACTACGTATCCGGACCTAGAATCATCGACGCCGGAGTTAAGGCTCGTATGAAGGACGTTCTGAGCGATATCCAAAAAGCAAACGGATCCAAATTTGCGAAAGCTTGGATTGCGGAAACCAAAGCCGGATATCCTAACTTTAACAAAATGAGAGAGCAAAATGCGGGACATCCTATCGAGTCCGTCGGTAAAAAACTCCGCAGCATGATGAAATGGTTGGGTAAATAAGAACTCAGCTTGATCAAAAATCTCGCATGAAAGGCCGGGTATTCCCCGGCCTTTTTCATTTTGGGAGCTTGTTTCCGAAGACCATTCGATTTTAATGCGTTAGATTACTTCTAAAAATTTATAGGTTAGAATGTCCGATTGAATCGAATCGAAGGATAGATTATCCGAAACGGCAAATCTATAATCCGTAACTACAACGGTTTAATAGTTCCGTGATGCAAAAATCAAGGATAAGTAAAAAATCCCATGAAATCGAAAAAGATACTAATCGCGATTTTTCTGATAGTGCAGGCTTTTGCCTGCAAGCAAGATCCTAAAAATTCCCTCTGGCTGCTGTTGATGATGTCAAACGCTACTGCATCTCCAAGCACCATGACGATGAGCTTTGATGCAGGGCCGAACCTAGTCACAAAATCTTATCCTGCTCAAATCGGCGTCGGTACGATCTCTACTTCTCTTCCTTACGGTCTGGTAGGCAGGGCTATCCCGAATTTCTTCTTGAGTGAAGGAAATTGGAAACTTTCGGACGGTACCGTATTACAATCAGGACTGTCTCCGATCGATCTTACGAGTACTACGTATCTAGTTTACGAGGCAGAAAACGGGGTAGAAACAAACTATAATTTATCAGTCTACCAAACGGTTCCGGTTCCAGATACCGATGTTTCCAAATGCCAGAATGATTCGGATTATATTGCATGCGGAGATGCTAATTTTCCATTCCAAGACGGTGATGTTCAGAATGCTCCTAATGCCCGTGCATATACTTCTATACAGACATTAAACGGCTATGCGAGTGATCCTGTAATCGTAGACTCTCTCTCGGGCGTCGTCTGGAAATCCTGTTTGGAAGGACTTTCCGGCACGACTTGCGGAACCGGAAGTCCTACAACTCAATCTTGGACAAACGCTAAAGCAACCTGTGCAAATTTAAATTCAGCGAACTCCGGAAACGGGTACGCCGGTCTCAAGACTTGGAGATTGGTAAGTAGGAAGGAGATGGATTTTTCCGTAGGTTGGCTACAGACAAGTGTGACTCAATATAATGTTCCGGATAAAGACAAGTTTCCGGGGAGAGATTCCGCTTCTTCCTACGATATTTGGGTAAGAGAAGAAGATCCAAGCGATCCAACTAATAAAGCATTCTCATACGGAATCGGTTCTTGCTGCGGTTTTCCGGTGGCGAAATCCACTTCCACTTATCGTGTCCAATGTGTTGCCGCTGCTCCGATTCCCGATCCGGATTTCGTTTTTCCCGAAGCGGGAGTTGTATTGGATAAAAGAACCGGGATCCAGTGGGCTAAATGCCCCATTGGTAGAAGCGGGACTAATTGTGAGGTAGGAAGCAACACTCAAAACACATACGGAGTTCTTTTGGGGGCCTGCAATAATCTTAATACGGCAGGAAAAGAATGGAGGCTTCCCATTATTAACGAGCTAAGTACGTTGGTGGATTATTCCGGTGGTCCTTTCATTTCCACCACGGCATTTCCTTCCGGGCTCGGCACCGCGAATACGTATAGTTGGGTTTATTCTTCCACGCCTGCTCGAGATTCTACGCCCGTCTTAACCAATGCTCTCCTTCCGGCTCTGGGAGGAATCGCATACACCGGGAAGAATAGTCCAAGTGATAGAACCGCGCTCTGTACTGTTCGATAGAATTTTTCTAATCATAGCCGGACTTTTTTGTTCACGATGTTGAATCTTAAGTTCGGCAAAATGAAGGATTTCCAGGTACCGAGCATCGCTATATCCCGTTCGAAAAAGAACCAGCAATAAATTTACTAAACTATAGCGATTCGGTTCCTGATTTTTTGTGAAATGGGAAGAATTTCGGTCCGAACTTCGGTCCAAGAGGCTACATTTCAGGGGTAAAAAAAATAATGACAATCCCCGGATTTTCCATATGTTTAGGCTCACTCAAGCCAGGAGGCTCGAATTGAAATCCTTAATTTCCGTTATCGGAATTTCTCTCTTTCTATTTTCAACGGACGCATTCGCTCAGAGAAGGTTCGGTCTGATCTTCGGTTCCAATTATAAAGGAAACAAGGCGGGGATCCCTGAACTGAATCTTTGCGAGGCTGACGCTAAGTATCTCCACGACGAAATCAAACGCGTGGGAAAATTCGACGACATCAAGATCGTTCTTGGTAAGGACGTAACCAAGGCAAATATCCAGAAGGAAATTAAAGCGCTCGCTTCCCGCGCAAAAGGCGACGATACGGTTTTCCTTTATTTCTCGGGACATGGGGCTTTCCAAAGGGACGAAAAAGCCAAGAACGGAATGCGTAACCTGATCATTTGTTACGATCGTCCTCACCTTTCCGACGACGAGTTAAACGATTATTTGGAGGATGTAAAATCTCCCAAGACGGTTTTCGTTTTCGACTGCTGTTTCTCCGGAGGGATAGCTAAGAAAGGAAAGGCTACTCGAGGATCCGCGCCGGTTCCGATTCCGGAAGGAAGCGACGGGACCGTTAAACAAGATTCCCAAGATTTTTACTTTCAGGACAAGGCGATCATTTCCAGCGCCGACGATAACCAAACCGCTATCGAGGTGGGGGGTACCATCAATCACGGTATCTTCACCTATAATTTCGGAAAGGCACTATCCACTGCGGACCTGAATCAGGACGATGTAGTTACGGCTCTAGAAGCATTCTTCGCATCCAGAGATGAAACCGTCGCCATGGCCAAAAAATTCGATCATGAGCAAGTGCCTCAGATTTCGGGTAACGCATCCGGGATCTTTTTAGCTGGAGAAAAGAAACCGGATCCTCCTAAACCGGTAGAGCCGATCAAACCTCCGGTCAATCCTACTCCTGTTCCGGACGTAAATCCTCCTAAACCGGAGCCGGAAACTCCAGTTGTAACCAACGAAGAGCCGCCGGTAGTTCCTACGAATCAAAAAGGAGATCTAGTTATTAAGACTACTATCATCCAAGATAGAGCTTATGGAGTTTCCGATCTGCCTCCCGAAATCCGTATTACCACTGGTAAGAAGAGAGTGGGCAACCGTAGTATTAGAGTACTCATCGACGATAAGGAATACGATAAAGTCGTAACCGCAGAATCCTCTAATTATTGGGGCGCGGTTAAAAAGATGGGAAAACTGATCCCTGGTGCCGTTTATACTCTAACGATCAAAGGAGTTCCTGCGGGAGTGCATAAGGTGACCATCCAGGCGGACGATTATCCCGAGATCCAAAAGACCCAAGCGGTTCTTCCGAATAAGAAAAACGAACTGGAAGTTGTGACTTCTATGTCCGGTTTCGGTGCGATCCGAGGAAAGGTATTCTACAGAACTTTGGATAATCCTGTGATCAATCAACCGATCTATATGCCTACGATCACCAGCGTGACCGGAATCCAAAAACTGAATACCGATCAAAATGGAAATTTCTGGTTCACGAACTTGAAACCGGGAGAATACGAAATCAAGGCTTCTTTCGCCGAAGACTTGAATTTGAATAACTCCGAAATCAAGGTAAGAGAAGGCGAGGTTAGCGAAGTGGACGTGATTTTGAACGTCAAACTTCCTTCCACCAAAACGAAATACTGATCCCGGCTCGTCCGGAATTAGGGAAAGCCTTTCGGGAAACCGAGAGGCTTTTTAATTTTAATGCGTAGTCCGTTCTTCCAAGAATCCGGGATAAATAAGAATAGAATGAAGGTCCTTCACATTCTTCTAATTCTATCCTTGGTCGCTTTTCCCGTTCTCTCACAAGCGGACGAAGAGATCGAAACCTATTTAAGAGAAAACGTTTGGGGATATCGCAGTAAATCCGGAATCCAAATCGGCAAACCCGTTTTCTCCATGGCCTGCCCATTTTCGGAAGGGAAGGCGGCGATCGAATTTAAGGGGCGAGGCGGATTCTTAAAGAAAGACGGAACTTTCCAGACCTTTCCGAATGCCATGCCTTTAGGGGTGTTTTCTTCGGGATTGATTCCCGTAAAAAGGTTCGGTACATACGGTTTCATGAATCACGAATATAAATTCGTTATTCCGGAAACTTACGATTATGCTTCGAGCTTCGAGAAAGGTCAGGCAAAAGTTTGCAACCGAGTGAACGGCAATTACCTTTGCGGATTTATAGATACGACCGGGAAAATTCTTCTCCCTTTAGAATATGGGAGGCTCAACGTATTTTCCGAAAATACTTTCTCGTACTACGATTATAATACCAGAATGTACGGACTCGTTCGGAAGTCCGGAGAAAGCTTAGAGACCAAAAGTTTTTACTATTTCCAAGCGGTTTCCGCATCTAGAGCCATCGTTTTAACGGAGCGTGGAGGGAAATGGGGGATATTCGGAAGCGACGGTTCTTATATTCTCACGCCTACTTACGATTATATTTTTCCTACATCGGAAGAAAGGATTCCGTTTATGGAGAAAAAGAAATGGGGGTATTTAGATTCGAGCGGTAAGGTTCTAATCTCTCCCCGTTTCGATTGGGCTTATACTTTCAATGAAGGCATTGCGGGAGTGATCCTGGATCGCAAGGTCGGTTTTATTCGGGAGAATGGAGAATATCTCGTTTCTCCTCAGTATGCTTTGAGCTTCGCGGAACACATGGCGATAATAGGCGATGGACATTTCGGACATTATAGCGGCTTTTCCGAGGGATTGGCCGGAGTGTACCAGGACACGAACGGCGACGGGATCGGAGACAAGATGGGCTATATTGATTCTTCCGGAAACGTTGTGCTAGATTTCCAATACGAGGCCGGAGGGGCCTTTCGAGACGGAAAGGCCGTAGTTATTCAGAATAAGATTAGAAAGACGATAGATAAGCAAGGTAAGGAAGTGGAATCAAAAACTTCCCGATTGGATCCGGAGTTTTTTCCTAAATCCTGTAAGTTAGAAGCGCCGTACTGAGTTAAGTTTTAGGATTTATGATCGTTCCGCTCTACCTTCGGCAGAAGGTAGAGTTGAGCCTTTTGGTTTGGTGATTAGTCTTTTTGAAAATGTTTCCATTGGGTGGAATTAATTCTTCTTTTACGAATTTCCAATAGGATTCTCATTTGCTTTCTATCGAGAAGACTGCCCGCTTTTAAACCGAATTCCGGTAAAGAAGTGTCGTTTGTCAGATTGGCAAAGGTTTTTCCAATTTTAGAGAAGGAACTCCGCAGATCCGGATCCATATCGGGATATATCATAAATCGCCTCCGTGCGACCCCATTTGGGATGGGAAAGGAGAAAGCCCCGTTTTTCCGTCCTTGGAAGGAAGCTTTCTCCCAAACTGTACTTCGGGCAGTACTGAAAATACTTGAGATTTTTTTTTCTTGTACGAAAAGAAAGTACGGGGTAAATTCGGTTAAAATGCAGATTCGTCTGGAAAATAGAACTGGGAATAGGTCGGGAAGATTCGTCGTATACGAATACGGAACCGACCTTTTCGGCTATGTCTATGTGGATAAGTTCCGCGGCCGAGATAAGGGCCGGATCGTCTCCAGATGGCTGATGCGGGATGTAGGATCTCTTGTCCGGCTTTTGGACCATGAAATCTACCGAAGAGAATCCGAAAATTACGAGAACGTAACTATCGCAGTATGAACCCCCCGTCCCGGGTAGATCGAATCGATCGTAAGATTTCCCGCCTTTTCCATATCATTCAGAAAGAAGAGTCTCGACTTTCCCTTCTCTCCACTTTTAGAATTTTATCCTTCGTAGGTTTTCTAGGTTGGATTCTAGGAGTTTATCTACTCCGGACCGGATCTGAATTGCATTATCTTCCTGCGATTCCTATTCTTCTCGTCTTTTATAGACTTCTCGCATTATACCAGAGACGTAAGGAGAAGGTGAGAAGGTTGCAAGTTTGGGTCGAATTCTTGAAGACCCAAAAGGCTCGCATTCTCCTGGAAGGATCAGGATATCCTAGGCCCAAAAGAGAATATTATAAAAATCTACTTCTTCAGAATAATACTCCGTCCTGGACCAAGGATCTGGATTTTTTAGGAGAAAAAGGCGTTTATTCTAGGATAGATACCACTGTCTTGGAAAAGGGAACTTCTTCCTTTTTGAATTACTTCTTCGAGGAGAACTCCGAAGAAAGGATCCGAAGTCGTCAAAAAACCGTAATAGAACTTTCGGAAAGGTCGCAAGTTTCCCAAAAATTATTGCGGCAATTGCGATTGTACGAGGCTTCTTTTCCGGACAGAAAGGACGGCGAAGAGGAAAAATTACCCTCTTATATTCCCGATATCTCGGGCAAGTTTCGAGTCAAAGCGGGAGATAATTCTCAGGCCCCTCCATTCAATCTTTTTGAGAAGATTCCTTCCGGCTTCTGGGATGTTGCTTTCGGAGCTTTGGGGAAAACGATCCGTATTATCTTTCCTGTGTGGATTTTAGGAATTTGGATCTTTTTGATCGGAAGTCTTTTATTCGCTCAGACCTGGGGAGCGGGTCTTCTTTTATTAAACTTCGCATTCTTCGGCTTCTATCGGGAAGTTTCCCTAAGTATGATTCATCCGATTGCGGAAGATTCGGAAACTTTGGAAGAATTGGGTAAACTTCTATTCTTCATAAGGAATTCCGAAATCTCGGGGATCTCGCAGGAAAAGTATCTTTCCGGTTGGACCGAAAAAGAACTCAAAACCGCATGGAAGGAATTGGATAAGATTGCAGGCTTGGCGGCTTATACCCGTTCGCCTCTCTCTCACGGGTTGCTGAATATTCTATTCTTTTTCGATCTTTGGGTTTGGTCTCGCTATGCTAAATGGTGGAAATCTTGGGGAAAAAGAATTCTTCCCGCGTTGGAAGATCTTTCCGAACTCGATTCTCTTCTTCCTTTCGCGAATCTGAAATGGATAGAGCCTACGTTCTCTTTTCCAATATTAGAAAAAAGAGATGGATCCTACGACATTTCCGCACGCGCCTTAGTCCATCCTTTGATTCCTTTAGAGAAAAGGGTTCCGAACGATTTGGAGTCGATTCTTCCCGGAAAACTTCTACTTCTTACGGGATCCAATATGTCGGGAAAGACGACTTACCTTCGTGCAGTGGGAATTTGCGGAGTTCTTGCAATGGCAGGCGGTCCGGTTCCCGCGCAAAGTTTTCGGACTCCGATTATCGACGTACATTCCAGTATCCGTAACGAGGACTCGGTTGAAGAAGGAGTTTCCTTCTTCTATGCGGAAGTCAGACGTTTGGGAAGAATCCTGAAAGAAGTTACCGACTCCGAAAAAGGGCATTTGGTTCTGTTAGACGAGATTCTAAAAGGCACGAATTCTAGGGAAAGAACGATTGCCTGCAAAGGGATTCTGAAAAAGTTGAGCGGGTTCCGCGTCTTCGGAATCGTTACTACCCATGATTTGGAATTGGCCGGCTTACAGGATCTTGCTCTTTATCATTTCCGAGAGGAAATACGGGAGGGCAAGATGACTTTCGATTATAAGATTAGAGAAGGAGTCGTCCGGTCTAGTAACGCTTTGGAAGTTCTGAAACTCGAAGGTTTGGACCTGGAATAATTACAAAACGATTCCCTACCGACATAGGGAATGGATCCTTCGTTTTTGTCTTGCCCGAAGAATTCGAAAAAAATCTAATCATAACTGATAGATGAAAAGGCTTCCGACCAATCTCAAACTCATAGGAGGATATGCGATCTATTTCGCAATCGTCCTTATTCTTTATAAAATCGCTTTCCTTTGGGTTTATTCTTACCGTTTGCAAGAGGCCAATATCGGGGACGTCCTCTTTGCGATCTTAGTCGGTTTTCGCTTCGATCTCTCCGTGATTGCGATGCTTTTAGGAGTGTTCGCCTTTCTTTCCTGTCTTCCGTATTTGAATCGTTTCAAGACATTCACTTTTATATGGGGTTATTTCCCGATATTGATCAGCGTTTGGATGATCTCCCATTTGATTGCCGATATCGTTTATTTCGAAAATGCGAATAAGCATATTGGTTATGAAGGTTTCGTTTTCATCGGAAAGGACATGGGAGTGATTCTGAAATCGGCGTTCGAACAGAATCCGCTTCTCGCCGTGATCGCTTCCGCATTGATTCTTATTTTTCTTCCCGTATCCACGGTTCTATTTCTGAAATACAATCCGTATCGTTACGAATCGGAGAAATGGAAAAGAGATTCGATCTTATCCGTAGTCGTTTTGATAATCGCAATATTCGCCGTGCGCGGTGGATTTCAGGAGACTCCTCTGCGCGCGAGTAACGCGATCGTCTCAGGTCATTCTTTCGTGAATAATATCGCTTTGAACGGTGTGTTCACATCCATCATGGATCTAAAGAGCCAATCGATTCCGAACTATCTCAAATCCGATATGCAGGATTCGATTCGAACGGTGAGAGAGGAAATCTCCTACGAAGGAGCGGAATTCATAGGGAAGAAGTATCCTCTTCTGCGCAAACAGAAGCAGACTAATAACGGAAAGCCTCCTAATGTTGTTCTAATCCTCCTAGAAAACTGGACCGGAAAATTCATAGATCCGATCAGTGACGGAAAGGTCTTCGATAAGGAGCTTACTCCCAATTTCAATAAACTCCTTAGAAAGGGTAAATTCTTCACGCGTTTCTTCGCCTCCGGAGGAAGAACGACTAATGGTATGATGTCTATTCTTACCGGAATTCCGGATCGTCCCGGTCTTACGGTGGTAAGAACCCATCAGGTGCTCGGAAATTTTTCCGGCCTGGGAAGCATTTTTAAAGGTCTTGGCTACGATACATTCTTCGTTACTGGTGGAGATTTAAGTTTCGATAATAAGGCGACTCTGATGCCTCATTGGGGATTCGATACCGTTATGGGAGAGAAGGAAATAGCCAAGTTGGATCGCTTTAAGATCGGAGCCTGGGGATATGACGATGCGGACGTTTTACAGGTTTTACACGAACAGATTTCCCAATCCAAGAAGCCGTTTTTAGGAGTTTCCCTAACTCTCTCGACTCATTATCCTTATCGCGCTCCGGATCCCAAATTCCGGATTTTTAAGGAAGGGGAGAGGGACTTCGAATATCTGAACGTTTACCATTATGCGGATTGGGCTATCCGGGATTTTATGGACCGGGCGGAAAAATCGAAATATTTCGATAATACGATCTTCGTTTTTGTAGCTGACCATACCCATCATAGGTATCTCGATTATTACGAAGATCGGAATATTCCGTTTTTGATATATGCTCCGGGTAGAATTAAACCCGGTTTCGACGATAAAGACGCCTCGCAGCTCGACGTAATACCTACGATATTGGGTCTGGTCGGCAAGGAGACTTACTTCTCGGCGATGGGCAGGGACCTATTGGCTCCTAAGAAAACCGAGTCCGCTTATTTCGCTTACGGAAATTTGATCGGTTGGATCGAATCCGATTTGTTCTATATCCATTTCGTGGACGGGAACAGAAATTTGAAATATTCGGCGAACGGTCCTAGAATGGAAGTGGATCTATGTGATAAGAACCAAAAGATCTGCGATAAACATTTTCATAAGGCGAGGGCCTTCTTTAATTTAAGCCACGATCTTATGAATAAGAATCTGGTCTTTCCGACCCCACAAGAATTGGAGAAGAAGGAATTTTAATCATTTTTCCTTTTGCTTCTTAAGAGTCTCTTCGTCGGACGATCCCCCAAAGAGACTAGTTACGCCGTCCCAAAGATCTCTAACGTATTCTCCGATTACGGATCCAGCGACTCCTCCCGCGTAAGGGCCTCCTAAAGGAATGAGATAAGGACCTAAAACGGTCATACCCGTATATACGCTTCCAAGCCAGATCGGATCCACATACGGGATTCCTTTACCGAAGGTTCCGGCATAAATGATCGGGATATAGAATCCTTTTCCGATATACTTTCCGCCGATACGCAAATGGATTCTCATATCGATCTTTTTATCGAATCCTACCGTTCCCTTTCCGTCCACATCCATTCCGCTATTCGCAATATCGAGTTTCATATTCGGAAAATGCATTTTGTTACCGGATATCTTGATATCGGATTTCAGGGTACTGAATTGGAATTTACTGCCGTCGACTCCCTTTAATGCGATGATTTTTCCCACAGTGTTGATGACAGGAATCATGAAGTTCGCATATCCCATCAATTCTCCGTTTTTGACCGTAACGTTTCCGATACCCTTCATATTGGCTAACAGTTCGGTCATGGAATCCTGTTTGCGATCCTTAATCGAGGTCTCGAAGGAGAACCAACTACTCATCTCTCCGATGATGATTCTTTCGGGGAAATAAGGCAGAAGTACCCGATCCACTTGGAGACGATGCGCGTCACCCTCTACTTCTATCTTGGGAATGAAAGGATAGATCTTGGCTTTTCCCAAAATCTCTCCGTTGTATATATACGCGTGGAAACTAGGAACCGTGACGAGCGGATCCACGTATTTCGCCTCGAATTCCACATAGGAAAATCTGTGCTTGAAGGCGAAGAAATTGTTTAACTGCCCCGTGAAGTAAAATATCCCCGGAGGAGAATTCGGATCGAAAAGATCCTCTCTGACCTGGAAGAGCCTAGCGACCTTTAGAATATTATGATAATCTCCGTACTCTGATTTGATATCGAATTGTCCTAGGCTTCGATTCTTCCAATTTACGCTTCCCTTGGCGCTGGCTTTGGCCACTCCCTCCCAATTCACGTCGATGTAGGGAAAGGCGATTCTTTTTTGGAAGGGATCGAGTTCGAAATCGGTATTTATCCTGATGTTTCCGAAAGGGTTTCCCCCCTTATACGCTAGATCGCGTACTTGGTTTCGAACTTTGAGTTTAAATACGGTTCCTTTTTCCTTAGAAACTTCGATTCTTCCGGACATCTTGGATTTGGAAAAGTCGGCTACCGGAAAGACGAAAAACAAATCTCGCAATAGGGATAAGGAGATGTCTTCTGCGTCCAGGGAAGCGTTGAATTCTAATCTATCCCAACTTACCGGAAAGCTTTGCAATGCTCCGGAAAATTGGAGATTTATAGGCTGATCGTCGATTCTACCTTCGAAAATAATTTCTATATCGGTTCCGTAGAAGGAAACCGAACCTCTCGATTTTTGGAAGTAGACTTTGTAATTGCGATCGTGATTTTCCTCCCGGTATTCTAGGGTGAAATTGTCTATCTCGACGTTTTTTAATCCTACGGAGATGAAATCGGAAGCAGTAAATCCTATTCTAGAATTGATGTCCTCCACTAGAACGGTGACGTTACTTCTTTTTTCGTCCTTCTCTCCTCCCTCTTTCAGATATTCCTGAAGATTAAAGGATCCGTCCTTTCTTCTCTCTACGTATAGGGACCCTCCTTCCACGTAGATGTCTCGGATCTCGATCGTTCTTTTGATGAGCCCGAACCAGGATATATCCAAATCGACCTTATTACTTACTGCGATCAGAACATCATTCTTACGAATTTCGATCTGATTCAGTTCGATTCCGGGAAAAGGAAACATGTATAGGTCCGAATCGGTAACTCGGATGTCCAATCCGGTGGAGCTGCGTAGTTGATTCAGTATAAATTCCTTATATACTTCCTTTCGCTCCACGAAAGGGATATATATTATCAGAAAGAATAATAGGAGGGCGAATCCCGCTAAGAAAAGAAATCGTATTTTCTTTTCTTCCAAATAATCTCTGATGACGTCCCAGGAGCGCATGATTTAGTTTCCGTCCGGAAAATGACAGAGAGCTTTTTGTCCGTTCTCCAGGTTTTTCCATTCGGGAACTTCGCTGGAGCAGATATGTTTTGCGATCGGGCAACGGCTATGAAAATGACATCCACTCGGCTTATTGACGATGCTAGGAACTTCTCCTTGCAAGACGGTTTTTTTCAACTTTCTATTTTCGACTTCGAATACGGAACCGAATAAAGCCTTGGTATAAGGATGGGAAGGCTTCTCTACGATTTCCTTCCTAGCTCCAATCTCGACGATTTTGCCCAGATACATTACGGCGATCTTATCGGATATGGATTTTACGATTCCTAAATCGTGGGAGATGAACAGATAGGAAAGTTTCAATTCTCTTTTTAATTGGTCGAGAAGCAGAAGCACCTGCGCTTGGTTGGAAACGTCCAGTGCAGAAACTGCCTCGTCTAATAGAACGAACTCGGGCTGGATGATTAAGGCTCTCGCGATCGCGATTCTTTGCCTTTGTCCTCCGGAAAATTCGTGAGGATATCTCCCTAGTATTTCGGGTGAGAGCCCCACTTTTTCTAAAATATCCGACACGGCTTTGCTTGCTTCCTCTTCGGAAGATTTTCTGTGGATAACCAGTCCTTCGCTTAGGATATCCTTGATGTTTCTCCTAGGGTTCAGGGAGGAGTAAGGGTCCTGAAAAACGATTTGGATATTCTTTCGAAAAGGTAGGAAGTCCTTCTCCTTGATGTTGAGAATTTCGCTGCCGCGAAAGAAGATACTTCCGGAATCGGGTTCGAGTAATCGGAGTACCGCTCGACCAAGAGAGGACTTTCCGCAACCGGATTCTCCCACTAGGCTCACGGTTTCCCCTTCCGGAATTTCCAAGTCCACGTTTTCTACCGCTTTTACTCTCTTCTTGTCTTTTCCGAAGAAGGTTTCCTTGCCGTAGCTTACGCTTAGTCCTTTGATTTCCAAAAGGTTCATGCGGGTACCTCCTCGGATTCATCCAGAAAGCAGGCGGAGAGATGTTCGGGAGCATGCGAACTTTTTAAATTAGGTTTGGATAATTCGCAGTTAGAGAATGCCGACCTACACCTATTCGCATAATGGCAACCTTTCGGATAGTTTCCAGGAGTGGGTACCCGGCCTTCTATAGGACGGAACTTGCCCGTTCTGGAGAATCTGGAAGGAAGAGAATCGAGTAAGTCCTTGGTATAAGGATGTCTAGGATCGTCCAATACTTGGTCGACGGTTCCGATTTCCGCTATTCTTCCCGCATAGAGAACGCAGATACGATCCGCGATATGGCTTACCAGACCGAAATCGTGGGAGATAAAAAGTACGGATAAATCGAATTCGCGTTTCAGCTTCAAAAGAAGTTCGAGAAGCTGAGCCTGAACGGTCACGTCCAGAGCGGAGGTGGGCTCGTCCGCAATCAATAGTTTCGGGTCGCACATCAAGGACATTCCGATTCCCACTCTCTGTAAGATTCCTCCGCTTAACTGATGAGGATAACAATTCATCCTCATTTTTACGTCGGTAATTCCCACCGCGGAAAGCAAATATTCCGCTTTTTCTTCGGCTTGTTTTCGGGTGCCTAAACCGTGAACGAGGAAAGATTCGCTCATCTGGTCCTTGATTTTTTGTAATGGATTGAGAGCGGAGAACGGTTCCTGGAAAACGTAGGATATCCTACTGCCTCGAGTATTTCTTAGTTCTTCCGCGTTTATTTTAAGTAGATTCTTTCCTTCGAATACGACTTCTCCTCCGGAGAATCGGAACAGACCGGAAGGAAGCAATCTGGTAAGGGCCACGGAGCAGACGGACTTTCCGCAACCGGATTCTCCCACAAGAGCTAGCACTTCTCCTTTTTCGATTTCGAAAGAGATATTTTGGAGTAAGGGAACATAGACCCCGTCTTTACGAAGATCCAGATTCAAATCCGTGACTTTTAGAATTGGATCGGTGCTCATTCGTACACCACCTTTTCTTTGGAGTCGAAAGCGTCACGGATTCCCTCTCCTACGAAGGAGGATAATAATATCGTCATCGCTAAAGCGAAGGAAGGAAAGGTGATCAACCACCAGGCGCGAATATTCTCCCTACCTTGGCTGATCATTTCTCCCCAAGAAGGGTTGGGTGCCGGAATTCCGTACCCTAGAAAGTCTAATGCACTTAAAATGGAGATCGCTCCTATCAAGGTGAAAGGAAGAAAGGTGACCAAGGGAGTGATCGCATTCGGAAGAATATGATCCTTCATGATTTTCCAAGAACCGACGCCGAGAGCCCTGGCCGCGTCCACGTACGTGAGATTTTTGGATCTGTAAAATTCTCCCCGCATGTATGCACTGATACCGATCCAGCTTAATAAGGAATATGTGACTCCCAATACGATGAATCCTCTTCCGAAGAAAGCTCCCATAATAAGAATCAGATATAAGAACGGTATGGCTGATAGAATTTCCACGAACCTTTGTATGATGATATCGGTGCGTTTTCCGAAATAACCTTGTATCCCCCCGACCACCGTTCCGAAAAGAAATTCTATAAAGACCAAGATCAGTCCGAAACTCATGGAGTTTCTGTATGCGTAAAAGATGCGAGTGAATACGTCCCTTCCCCGATCGTCCGTGCCCAACCAATGTTTTTTTCCGGGAGGAGAGGGCGGAGTCTCGTCCTTCTCCATCGTTTCCAAATTATCCTCGTTGTATCCGTAAGGAACCGGCGGGAATAATACCCAATTTTCTCCGTTAGTGAAATCCTCCCTTCTCGACAATCTTTTATAATTGGCGGCCGTAAGATCCACGCCTCCGAAATCGGCTTCTGAATAAAAGAAGAATACGGGGCATCTCCATTTTCCCTGAAAAGAAACGATCCAAGGTTGGTTATTTGCAAGTAAAGGTGCGAATAACGAAGTTCCGTAGGTAAAGGCCAATATCCACAAGGAGTACCAAGCCTTACGGTTCGATTTAAATTTTTCGAATCTTCTTTGTAGCAGCGAATTCATGCTTCGAAATTAATTCTAGGGTCGATAAGTACGTAGCATAGATCGGAAAGAATGTTTCCGATCAGCGAAAGAAGACTTTGTATCAATAGAAGACCCATCATTAGGTCCGTATCCCGTTCCGTTACCGCCTGGAAGCTTAAGAGCCCGATTCCGTCTATACTAAACACCAATTCGATGATTAGGGAGCCTGCGAGTACTAGGCTGATATTCGAGCCGAACCCCGTGGCGATCGGAATTAGGCTGTTCCTGAATGCGTGTTTATAAATGGATTCTTTGAACGTTAGTCCTTTGGATAAGGCCGTTCTCACATAATCTTTGGATATTTGGTCCAATAAGGAGTTTTTCATCAGTAGAGTAAGAACCGCGAACGAGCCGGACACATAGCATACCACCGGAAGAAACATATGCTCTAAGCGGTCTAGGATTTTTTCGAAGAACCCCAGGCTTTCGTATTCGTCCGAAATTTCATGGCCTAAAGGAAAGACGGAGAATACTTCTCCCGAAGCGAATACGTATAATAGCAACATTGCCAAAGCGAAAACGGGAATGGAATAGGCGATGAGTATGATTATGCTTGTGACTCCGTCGAAAGTCTGTCCGCTTTGGATCGCTTTACGAATTCCTAATGGTATACATATTAAATAGGAGAGTAAAAATCCGGATAATCCGAAAGTCAGAGATACGGGAATCTTCTCGGCGATCAATTCCGATACTTCGCGAGAATGGAGTCTGGATTCTCCGAGATCCAATACGATAACGTCCGAAAGCCAAAGGAAGTAGGATACTATGAGAGGTTTATCTAGATGGAGTTTCTTTTTTAAAAGATCGATTTCCTGTTGGGAAATCTGATTTGCGGTCGCCCCTTCCATATTTCCGTAGCCGCGAAGTTTTGCGATTTCCCTCTCTAACGGGCCGCCTGGAGCCAAGTGAGAAAGCATAAAAACAAGCAAAGTGATCCCGAAAAGAGTCGGAATAATCAAGAGCATACGTTTTAAAAAATAGTTTCTCATTCTAAACGGGGCTTTTCCGGAGCGGTTGCTATCGACCGATAATCAAACAATTATTCCCATAGGGTGTTTCGAATAAAGGTTTTTTCCGAGAATCTAAACGGTGCAATCTTATCTAGAAGGCTTGAGTTCCAAATATCCGGAGCCTTTGACTTTTTTTCCGTCAATTTCTCCTTCTACCCGAATCCCACCTTCCCAATAAGCTAGGCCCGTACTGGATCTCGCATCGAATTCCTGCTCCTCGAACCTGGGCGAGATACTCAATTTAAATCTGTCGGAAATTAATTTCCATCCTAATTTGTAGGAAATCCCCGTATTCGGACTCTTCCACGATTCGCCTTCCGGAAAGAAGTTCAGTTCTTTTTCCTTTTCGAAGGTTAGGACTTTACCGTCGGGAGAGCGCAATGTGCCGAATGTCTCCGGTTCCGGATTGGATTTATTTCGGAAATTGAATGCCATGATATCGGATCCGTCTTCCAATTGGATACAGATCCAATCCCAGGATAGATCCCGAGAGGATAAATCGAAACTCGCTTCGGTTCCTTCGGGACTACTCCATTCATGATCCATCCAAGATGTTCCCGATTTGACGTTGTATTCTTGGCCTTCGAGGTAAAGAGTCCCTTTGGTTTCCATTCTTGGAATACTGTAATAATAGGAATAGAATTGAGGATTGGCCCGACTCTTGATCGACTTACCGTTTTTTCCGTGGATCAATATATTTTCGGTTTTGGAATTCAGTTCCAATTCCAATCCGAATCCTGCATCCGTTCTGGGGAAAGCGGAGATTCGTAATTGGGTGGGTCCAAGTACGTCCATCCTATAATCCCCGCTCCAAAGGGTTCCCTTATTCTGGCCCGCGACATCTCCTAATTCTCTCTCGATGGTTTGAGATATCTTATGCTTTTCCATCTTCATATCCGAGATGGCTAAGTGAACCGGATAAACCGCCACCTTAGGTCCGGCATAGGCTCGGAAAAAACTTAACTCGTAACCTAATTCCCTTCCTTCGTCCGTTTGTAGGATTCCCACGAAATAGCACCATTCTACCCGGAAACCTTTATGAAATAAATGGTCTTGGGGAAATCGAAAACTCTTGGATGACCCCGTCTTGGAAGGTTCGCCTGTAGGTGCCGCAAGAATTACGGGGCTTACAATGAATAGAAGCGCGAGTAATGCGATCCGGGCGAGCGGATTGGATAGGAGAATATATGGTTTTGAATCGGACATACGATCGTCGGTCCTCGTTTCCCGGATAAGGAAAATCTTTTGGCCGGAATTTCCTCAGAATTCTTTATTAATCGGACCCGACCAAGGTTTCCTAGAAACGAATTTTTTATAGAATAAAACCGATTTTCTTTTCGAATATATCGATCCTATTTCCAGGAAGCTTTAGACTTAGGATTTCGATAATCGATCTCAACCCCTTCTTTCTAAGAATCCCAAATTCTTCTTGTGAACTTAATTCGAAATGATGAAATCGTACCATGTCCAATCCAGTTCCGCGGAGTGAACGGAAGAAGGCGAAAAAGTTTTTTCAGTATCTCTTCGCAAGGTTTTTAGTCGGGTTTCTATCCTTCTTTCCTTACGTAATACGCGGTAAGATTCTTTTCGGAGTCGTTTATCTATTAGGAAAGCTAACGGGCTCGATTCGTAACAGGATCGAGAGACATATACGTCTCGCCTTTCCCCGGAAATCCGAAAAGGAAATCCAGTCCCTCGTACTACACAATCTTAGGAATCTTTCCCATATGGCCAACGAGTTTTGCGAGGAGTCTCGTATGAATCGACGTTATGTGGACGAGTGGGTGACTTTGCTTCCGAATTCAGAGACGCATACTAGGCTTTTTGAAAGAGGCGGGATTCTGGTATTGGGACATCTGGGAAATTGGGAAACTATGGGAGTTTCCGTTTGTTATTCCGCTCCTAAAAACGATCTCTATGTGTTTGCGAAACGCCAGAGCAATCCTTGGTCAAACTCTTGGATCGAAAAGAATCGGGCCACCCAGAGAATCAAATTGGTATATACCGACGAGAGCCCCAGAAAAGCCTTAAGTTTGTTAAAGCAGGGAAAGTTAGTGGCCTTTATCTCCGACCAAGATGCCGGAAAGAACGGATCCTTTTTTCCTTTTTTGGGTAGAATGGCCTCCACCTTCCAAGGACCGGCTACGTTCGCGAGAATGACCGATGCACCAATCATCTTTTGCAGTAGCTGGTACGATAAGAAGGGAAAGCTATACTTTTACGTGGAAGAATTTGAAAGACCGGATATGGATCCCAAGAAAGATCCTCAGGCTTGGGAAAGGGAATTCACTTATAAGTGGGTGAAACGACTAGAAGAGGAAGTTCGAAAACATCCGGGTGATTACTTTTGGTTGCATAGAAGATGGCATACCAAACCGGAGAACGAGGAGGAGCTTACTCGATTCTGGCAGGATTACGAATCCAGACCGGTGAACGATTAAAGTAAGGCCTCCTTGCCGGAATGCTTAAAAGGAATCCGCGGCTTCCGCTTTATTCTTTATAGAAGCCGTTTTTACGGCCTGGTTCCGGTGAATATAGGGAAGATTTTGAGAGGTGAATAATTCCACGCAAACATCGCAATCCTTCACTTCTTCCCTGAAGTAAATTTTGTTTTCCTCGCTCGTACTTACCCAAAGATCCTTAAGTTCCTTAGGATCGACGGATATATCGAAGAGCTTTTCTTTAGCGGGTAAAGAAGTCAGATTCATCATATAATGATAATTCCCTTTGATATAGCTAATTCCTACTTTGTACAAAGAGATTTCGTTATTATTCGTGATGATGATTCTTCTGTTTCCGTAAATATCGCGCAGCAGCGACTTTCCTTCTAAGTGACTAGTATAATTTTTAACGTTAGAGTTCGTTTCCAAATCCAGAAGATCGATAACGGTAGGAATCAAATCCGTGTTGGCCACCAATTTATCCGTGTTCCTCCTGAGAGCCTGTGAGTTTACTTTTTCCTGTAAAACGGGCGGAATATAAACCAACATAGGGATGGAAACGGTTTCGATATAATTGCTGTCTATATGCCCTAGATACTCATGTTCGAAAAGAGACTCCCCATGATCGGAAGTGAATAGAACCACGGTGTTTTCGAGTAGGCCTTCTTCTTTCAGATAACCGTAAACGTCTTCGAGAAGACTATCTAGATGTCTTACGGAATTATCGTATTGATCCGGAACCGATTGGACCGGAAATACCAAGGATTCCTCCGGAACGATATAAGGAAAATGATTGGTGTTGAAATGAAGAACTCCCGCGAATTTTTTACGATCCGCCTTTAATTCAGAGATCTTACGTTTAAATTCTTTTACGGTTTCTCGATCGTCGATACCGATATCGTTAAAGATCTTGAGACCGCTTTTTTCCTTATCCCAAAGGAAATCGATTCCGGAATTCCTAAAGAAGCCTTCGAAATTATTCCATTGCAGGTTATGACTCGTGATATAGAAGGTGGAGAGATTTGCCGCCTTTCCATATTCCCAAAAAAGAGGATACGTATGTGTCATAGAAATAGGCTGGGAGGGGGAAACTCCGGTAAGAATGCTCGGAAAAGAAAGTAGAGTCGAGCTGGAATTAGAATAGGCTTTTTTGAATAGGAAATAACGGTTACGATCCGCTTCCTTCGAAAGCTGATCCATAAAAGGGCTCGTATTCCTTTCGTATCCGTACACGCCCAGGCTGGATCTTCTTAAACTTTCCGTTATGATGAATAATACGTTGAAATTGGGCGAGTTTGCGATCTGACCCAGACGCGGCTTATTTCGGGACTGGAGGCCCGCCGATCCTAGACTATCGCCCGTTATGTGATTGTACAGATTTCTCCAGACGAATGCGATCGTATTCGTATCGGCGACGTAAACCTGATCGTTGAATCGGGTATTATTGTGCAGAAATCCGCTGATCGTTAAGAATACGACTACGACTCCCACTCTCACGATAGACTGGAATCTGTATTTTAACGGAGGCAGAATGGTGGTCTGCCAAAGTGCAAAACCTATGAGAACGAAAAGCCCGAGAGATAAGATAAAACTATAACGGGTGAATCCGCCTTGGAAAATCGCCCAACTATTTAAGGGTTCGTGAAAAATGAAGGAAAATACGAAGAAGTTAGGCATGATTCCCGTGAAGGAATAATAACCGTAAGACCCGATTATAGACGAGGTATAGAATAACGTGATTAGAGCCAAGGAGATCCAATAAGCGATCTTGGAACCGAGTTGGTACAGGGATCTAAGAAGAATTATGACAGCAGAATACAGAATCAGCGAGTATATAAAGGAAAGTACATAGAAGGCCCACTGCAGAGGTTTGAAATTCGGAAGAATTTCGTCCCTGACAATGAAGTCCGTCGAGAGAATCAGAATCGGAAGCACCCAGATGGAATACTTGCAAACCATCCCCATTATTCTATTTTTATTGTATCCCATCTTTTTCCAAGGATTTAGACAGAATGTAAGTCGTCAATTACATGAAAGAAAAGAAAAAAAGAGAACGAATTTCAATCGAATCGAGTCGAATTTAGACCGCTGTTCATCTTGCGTTTCGGGTCTTTTTTATAATAGCGGGGTTTCTTTCTTTCGAAGAGCGCATATTGGAATTTTTTTATATCATGTGTTATTCTTATCATGCGAATCCTCGAGAATTTTAGAATTTTCTAATAGGATTTCGGGTTCCTCCAACTCGGATTTTCTAAGGGCGGATGCATTCGGCGATATTCATGCCTGCTCGTCGGTTAGAGTTTCTATAAGCGACATAATAAAAAATTTCACGAAATCAAATGAAAGCTAAAGAAAATGAGCCGAATCCGTTGGTTTTTCTAAGATTGAGAAAAAATCTCTATTCTCTCCTCCTTCTTTGGGGAAGCTTGTAATGTAGAATCAACTATACTTTACAAATAATCCAATATATAAAACTTTGGTACATTATATTGGCTATGTCTACTTTTTGCTCTGAAATCTTGAAGGTGTGCGTCGTATGAGCCCGATCGACCTGGCAAACAAGATCCGAGGCTTGGGTCTAGAGGAATCCCTGGCCGTTCTCGCCAAGGAATTCCCGGGTCAGGTCGTATTCTCCACGAGTTTCGGTTTGGAAGATCAGGTGATCACTCACGCGATCTATTCGCAAAATCTGGATATCCGAGTCTTTACTTTGGATACCGGCAGATTATTCAGCGAGACCTACGAGCTGCATAAGAGGACAAACGCCATGTACGGAAAGAAGATACAAACCTTCTTTCCGGATTCCGATGCGGTGGAGGCCCTGGTTAACGAAAAAGGGCCGGACTCGTTTTACGATTCCATTGAAAATCGGAAAGAATGCTGTCATATTCGCAAAGTCGTTCCATTGAACCGCGCTCTTGTCGGCGCGAAAATTTGGATCACGGGAATCCGAAACGAACAATCGGGTTCTCGGGAAAATCTTCCTTCCGTCGAGCTGGATGCCGCCCGGGATATTTTGAAATTCCATCCTATTCTGGATTGGTCCTGGGAAAAAGTGCAAAGCTATGTGGAAGAAAAACGTATTCCGTATAATCCACTGCACGATAAGGGATTTCCTAGCATAGGATGCGCTCCTTGTACTAGAGCCGTGCTTCCTGGAGAGGATTTCCGGGCGGGACGTTGGTGGTGGGAAAACGAAGCCACTAAGGAATGCGGCTTGCATTGGGTGGACGGAAAACTGGTGAGAAAGAAAGGATCTACAGCATGACGACTCGAACTCGTTTGTCTCATCTCCAACAATTGGAGGCGGAATCCATTTATATTCTGAGGGAAGTCGCGGCCCAATTCGAAAGGCCCGCGCTATTATTTTCCGGAGGAAAGGATTCCATTACTCTTGTGCATCTGGCTCTCAAGGCTTTTCGACCTGGTAAGTTTCCGTTTCCGTTGGTTCATATCGATACCGGTCATAATTTTCCGGAAGCATTACAATTTCGCGATGATCTTGCCGAGAGAATCGGTGAGAAGCTGATCGTTAGATATGTTCAGGATTCCATCGACCAAGGAAAAGCGGTGGAGGAAAAGGGAAAGTTTCCGAGTAGGAATGCGATCCAAACAGTTACCCTCCTGGATACGATCGCGGAATTCAAGTTCGACGCATGCATAGGCGGAGCGAGAAGGGACGAGGAAAAGGCCAGAGCTAAGGAAAGAGTCTTTTCCGTGAGAGACGAGTTCGGAGGCTGGGATCCCAAATTACAGAGGCCCGAACTTTGGAATATCTATAACGGCAAGATTCATGTCGGTGAAAACGTTCGGGTATTTCCGATAAGCAACTGGACCGAGTTGGATGTTTGGGAATATATCCGGTCCGAAAATATCCCGCTGCCTTCATTATATTTTTCTCATAAGCGTCAGATTGTTTGGAGAGAAAATGTGGTTTTTCCGGTCTCCAAATTCGTATCTTTGGACTCTTCCGATAAGGTGGAAGAGAAGACGGTTCGATTTAGAACCGTAGGAGATATGACCTGCACCGCCGCCGTGGAATCGGAGGCTAATTCCCTGGACGATATCATTCGCGAGATCCAAACTTCCCGAACCACGGAACGCGGTTCCAGATTGGACGATAAACGCTCCGAAGCCGCGATGGAAGAGAGAAAAAGAGGCGGTTATTTCTGATGGATTTATTACGTTTTATTACTGCGGGTAGCGTGGACGACGGAAAATCCACCCTGATAGGAAGGCTTTTATACGATAGTAAATCCGTGTTCCAGGACCAGCTTGAGGCGATAGAAAAAACCGGGCAGGTAAACGGACAGATCAATCTGGCTTTACTCACCGACGGTTTAAAGGCGGAGAGGGAACAAGGAATTACGATCGACGTCGCTTATAAATATTTCTCCACTCCTAAAAGAAAGTTCATTATCGCCGACGCCCCCGGTCATGTTCAATACACCCGTAATATGGTTACCGGCGCCTCCAACTCGGACCTCGCCATTATTTTGGTGGATGCGAGAAAAGGAGTCATCGAGCAGACCTACAGACATTCTTATATCGCTTCTTTATTAAGAATTCCGCATATCGTGGTTTGTGTAAATAAGATGGACCTGGTCGAATTCTCTCAGGAGCGTTTCGAAGCCATTCGTAATGAATACAAGGAATTCGCTTCCGACTTGGATTTTAAGGGTCTGGAATTCATTCCCATCTCCGCTTTAAACGGGGATAATATCGTAGATCAATCCGCGAATATGTCTTGGTGGACAGGTAATACCCTACTCGGATATCTGGAAGATCTGAAATTAGAAGAGGACGAACACAAACACGAGCCTCGTTTTCCCGTTCAATATGTTGTGCGTCCTCAAACGGAAGCCTTTCATGATTACAGAGGTTATGCGGGGCAGATCAGAAGCGGAGTCTTCAAGAAAGGGGACGAGATCACCGTATTGCCTAGCGGACTACATTCCAAAATCAAATCGATCGAAACCTTCGAGAAACAAGTCGAAGAAGCTTATGCTCCCATGTCGGTCTCCATTCTTCTCGAGGATGAAATCGATATCAGCAGAGGGGATTTAATCGTAACGAGCGGACATCTTCCTACCGTTTCCCAAGACATAGAGGCCGATATTTGTTGGATGGATACTAAGGCCTTGGTTCCCGGAAATAAATATCTGCTGCGTCAGACTACCAATTCCGTAAAGTCCGCAGTAAGGGAAATCTCCTTTAGAGTGGAGACCCAGACCCACCAAAAATTGGAGGCCGCTCAACTCGGTTTGAACGAGATCGGAAGAATCAAGATTCGAACTGCGAAGCCGGTCTCTTTCGATCCGTATTCGGTGAATCGAGGCACGGGAAGTTTCGTACTAGTGGATGAAGGCACCAATAATACCGTAGGTGCCGGCATGATCGTGGGTCCCGCGGAGTAGAATCGTTGGAAAATAAGGTAGGCAAAGTCTATCTGGTCGGAGCCGGTCCGGGAAATCCGGATCTGATGACGTTGCGTGCCTTAAAAATATTAGAAAAAGCGGATGTAATTTTATACGACGCTCTTTTGGATCCGGAATTTTTGGAGTATTTTCCGAGTTCTGCAATAGTGCATTATGTAGGAAAAAGAGCGGGGCAGCATTCCGCGACCCAGGAAGAGATCCAGGACTTATTGATTCGCTATGGAAAGGCCGGACACACCGTCGTGCGTCTGAAAGGAGGCGATCCGTTCGTTTTCGGAAGGGGAGGAGAGGAGTTGATCGCTCTTCGCAATAACGGTATCGCTTACGAAATTGTTCCCGGAGTAAGTTCTTTGTCCGCGGGTTCTTCGGGTGCGGGCTTTCCTCTGACTCATCGCGGTTTGTCCAGACAAGTGTTGATCATGGACGGGCATACCGTTCTCCAAGAGAATACGGACTGGGCTTGGTTCGCTCATTTTAAAGGGACCATCGCTCTCTTCATGGGAACTTCTTCGATCCAAAAGATAGCTATGAAATTGATAGAGAATGGAGCGTCTCCTTCTTTACCCGTGGCTATGGTGGAGAACGCTAGTCTGGAAGATCAATGTGTTACTATCTCCGATTTAGGTAGGACTTCCTACGAAGGACTGTCCAAAAAAAC
The DNA here is from genome assembly GCF_000306115.2 of Leptospira wolffii serovar Khorat str. Khorat-H2. Classification (NCBI taxonomy): domain Bacteria; kingdom Pseudomonadati; phylum Spirochaetota; class Leptospiria; order Leptospirales; family Leptospiraceae; genus Leptospira; species Leptospira wolffii. The sequence goes on along the minus strand of NZ_AKWX02000020.1, from coordinate 263,659 downwards.
TTCCGGTCCCGGCATCATCTATATCGGTCCCGTGGTCCATCTTTCTCAAATCTCCGGAGAATCGGTTCTCGGATATTCGGATTCGTTCGGAGGAAGGCCATGAGTGAACTTCTTCCCGCATTCTTAAAATTGGACGGCAAAAAGGTTTTGGTCGTAGGCGGGGGCAACGTCGCCTTGGAGAAACTGCAACATCTTCTGAAGACAGGTTGCTATTTGACGGTAATATCCAAGCAGTTCAAGGCCGAAGTTTCCGCGCTGTTGGAAAAGGACGAGACCGCTAGAAAATTAGAAAGGGCTGTTCGATCGGAAGATCTGGACGGTTATCATTTGGTTTATTCCGCCACCAACGATTCGGAAACGAACCGTTCCTTGGTCGAGTATGCGAATCGAAAAAATATTTGGATTAATTGCGTCGACGATCCGAGATTCTGCGATTTTTATTCCGCCGCCTATTTCGATCGAGGACCCGTTCGAGTGGCTTTTTCCACTCAGGGGAAATTTGCGGGTTTAGCGGGAACGATTCGGACTTTAGTGAGCGAAATTCTTCCCGAGGAACACGACGAGGAATTGGAAGAACTTCTGAAAATCAGAGAACTCGCAAAAGTTAAAATCGGAGATTCTAACGTTAGAAAGGCCGCATTAAAGGGCCTGCTCGGAGAGTTTAGGGAAAAATACCTCTCTTATACAACGAAATCATAATATGCTGATAAATAAGGACGAAAGAGATCTATGTCAGAACAACAAGAATTGAGCGAAGTCGAGCATATCAAAACCGCTTCCAGGGGATTACGAGGAAAAATCGGCGAAGCTATCGAGTCGAATGCCGAAGGATTTGAGGAGGACGACAAGCAGCTCATCAAGTTCCACGGGATGTACCAGCAAAAGGACCGGGATCGTCGCAAGGACGAAAACGGAGATTTCATAGAGAATCCTACTTCGTTCATGATTCGAGGCAGAATTCCGGGAGGAAGACTTTCTTCCGAGCAATACCTGGTTTGGGATGAACTAGGCGATTCCTTCGGAGGAGGAGCGCTTCGTCTTACGACGCGTCAATCCATCCAGATGCATACGATTCGATTGGTCGATCTTCGTCCTATCATGCAGGCCGTAGACAAGGTGAATCTTTCCACTATGGGTGCCTGCGGGGACGTAGTTAGAAACGTAACTCAAGCGATCAATCCGATGGGGACTAAGGAATTGGCACAGTTGGATTCTGTCGCTCAATTGATTTCCGATCATTTTAAATATAAGTCCAGAGCTTACGCAGAACTATGGTTAGGCGAGAAACAATTGAACGTAGAGGAGGAAGTCGATCCTATCTACGGAAAAACGTATCTACCTAGAAAATTCAAAATTGCGGTAACCCTGGCGGGAAACAATACCGTAGATCTTTATTCGAACGATATGGGTTTTGCGGGAACAGTGGATGAAAGCGGCACCATAGACGGTTATTTCGTGTTTGCGGGCGGCGGTTTCGGAATGACTCATAATAAAGCCGAAACCTATCCTAGGGCGGCCGATCTTTTAGGCTGGATTCCCGCAAAAGATCTGATTTCGGTGGCGGAAGGTATCGTAACGTCCCACAGGGATTTCGGAGATCGCACGAATCGTAAGCACGCTCGTTTGAAATACGTATTGGCCGAAAAGGGAGTAGAATGGTTCCGCTCCGAAGTGGAACGTAGATCCGGCGCTAAGTTCGACATCCAAAGATCTTTGCCAAAATGGGAGACGCCGAATTATCTAGGTTGGACCGAAAGAACGGACGGAACTCTGTCCTTCGGAGTTCATACTCTCTCCGGTAGGATCAAAAATTTTCCGGATAGACCTTTGAAAACCGCTCTTAAGGATGTGATTTCTACCTTTAAACCTACGGTTCAGGTTACCGCGGATCAGGATTTGATTCTGATGGGAATCAAGAAGGAAGACCGTCAGAAAGTAGAAGATCTGTTAAAGAAATATAATATTGATCCCACTTCTCCTAAACCTCTTTACGATAGGGCGTTGGCTTGTCCCGCTCTTCCTACCTGCGGGTTGGCGTTAACCGAATCCGAAAGAAGTTTTCCTCAACTCTTGGAATCCATTCAAAACGTCATAGATAAACTGGATTTGAACGATCGAGCGCCAATCGTTCGTATGACCGGTTGTCCGAACGGATGCGCCCGTCCTTATTCCGCGGAAGTGGGAATCGTTGGGCAACAGGCGGGAGGTAAATACTCCCTCTTTTTCGGAGGTAATCCGGAAGGAACCAAGGTAGGTGACTACGTAGCTAAGAAAGTCGCTTTCGCTGATATCTCCGTCCAACTCGAAAAAGCGTTCGAGATTTGGAAGAAGGAAGGAAAAGAAAACGAAAGATTCGGAGACTTTGTAGGAAGACATCCTCTGGAGAAATTCCGGGAACTTTTAGGATCGATGTAATATCGGTCTAGTATCCGTTTTAGGAAAGGCGCTCGGAATTCCCGGGCGCTTTTTTTAGAAGAAAGACTCCAGAGTTTGAAATTTCCACTTCCAGATTTTTCCTTCCGTATTTCCTACAAGCAAGAGTCCGCTTCCGTACTCCGAAACAGCCGTAATCGATCCTAAAATATCCGAAGTCCGATCGACTAAAGCAAGATTTACGTCTCCGTTCTTATCTAGAGAAATCGCATACGCTAATTCTCCTTCCGAAGGACCCAAGATCGCCGGAAAGGAAGCCAAAATTCTTTTTAGGATCGGTTTATCTTGGATCTTATCGATCAAAACATGTCTGGGAGAGGATAGGGCCACCCAAAAATTACTTTCTTTGTCTGCAAGAATCAAGGCCGGACTTCCCGCTAAATGAGTGATGAAGAATCTATCCTTTCCCTTTTTCTCTCCTTTCAACCAAAGCCGAGTGATTCGATGCCTGTACTTCTCTCCGTAGATGAGATAATCCTCGGCTCCGGAGAGCGCTATTCCCGTGGGATGGTAGACTTCTTCCAATAAAACGCTGACGATTTGGGACTTGGGATCATAGGAGAGGATTCGTCCGTTCGGTTGGGACTCCAATTCTTCCAAGTAGGAATTTCGATAGGAAAATTTTTGGCTTACTTGCGTGAAATAGACGGTTCCGTCGGATCCAATGTCTAATCCATAAATATTTTCTAATGCGTTTCCCTGCTCGTCTTCTCTTACTAGAATGTTTTCTTTTCCGTTCGAATCGTAAAAGGCGAGTCCCACTCCGGATATGCAAGCGACCAAATTCTCCTTTCCGTCAAAGGCGAGTCCGAGAGGTCGGCCGGAAGTTTTTGCGAATACTTCCACGCTTCCGTCGGACTTGATCCTGTAGATGTTTCCGTCGGAAGAACCCGTATATAGAATGCCTTTGCGGTCCACTGCAATCCCGAATGGGTGTGAAATCGATTCCTTGGAATTGATCGCATTGGAAAAGAAGAGTACATCCTTTTCGTTTTGGGAAATGGGTTCGTCCACGGAGTAAAAGGCCGGATCCGTTTTGTTCCATCCGATTCCGATTACGATTCCGAAGGAGGAGAATACGAACAAAAGGGAGAATAGAATTCTTCCGACCGGATGAAATAGGAATCGTTTCACCATCAGATATGACCTTGGAAAACCGGTCTTTGTCTGGTACTATTTCGTAATACTTCGAAGTGCAGATGAAAACCAGTGGCTCGCCCGGTCATTCCCACGGCTCCGATCAACTGCCCTTTCTTTACCTTAGTTCCCGGAGCGACCAGCATCTTACTGAGATGTCCGTATTTCGTTTCGTAACCTAGGATATGCTTGAGAACGATTAGACTTCCGTAACCGCCTTTATGATCCGCGAAAGAAACGGTTCCATCCGCAGAGGCGTACACGGGGGTTCCTTCCTCCGCGGCTAAATCCACTCCTCCGTGAAAGGTATCCTTCTTAGTAAACGGGTCCTTTCTTCTTCCGAATTTGGAACTCACTCGACCCTCGTCTGCGAGCGGATCTGAGAACGCTAGGCCGTAAAAGAAATTTTTCTCTTCCTTGGGGAGCCCTCTTCCTGGAACGAACCAGGATTTCCTTTGGTCATCATAGTATAGGAATTTGGAGGATATGCGGAATTTGGATGCGACTCTTCTACGTGAGGCCTCGTCGGGTTCCGGTTCGCTGGAATCGTATACCCCTCTCATGTTCGGGATAGAAAGCTCCATACCCGGGTAGATGTCCTGGGGAGAAGCAAGCTGATTGACGGAAGACAAGGTGTCCAGGTCCATTCCTGTCCTTGCCATGATCTTGAAGAACGTGTCCTTCTTCTCGACCTTATACACTAAGAATCGAAGGGGAACCAAATTCTTCTGTTCCAGATTCGAGACGGAGACCTGAAGATTGTATTTCACTTCTTCTCTCACTCGAACTATCTTCGAGTCGGTATACTCGAGACTTTTAAGAGGGACGGTATCGTACACTGCAAAGACGTTGGAACTCCAACCCAGGGTTCCGAGAAGAATCAAGGCGAAGTTGCGTCTCGCGAAGGAAGACATATCCTTAATATCGTCGGCAGAAATAAAAAAACAATGACGCAAAATTTCGCGATGAAATGATTGGAGGAGCCGGTCCCGGATGGAGTTGGAAAAGGAAAAATCCAGAGAGAATCGAACGAAAGACATTTTTATAATGCTCTTGATCCAATTCTTCGTGCTTTTAATCGGAACCGTTTTGTACCAACAGGTTGCAAAGTTCCAAATCGAGACGGCCTTGGCTTCTCGGGCCCCCGTTCAGAATCTCGCAAAGCCTTCGATTTCCGCGGATCCGATCGGACATGGGATAGTTTGGACCGAGCCGGCCTCCGTTGAAAAAGCCATCAAAGACTATAGCGAATTCATGGTTTTGAAAAGACCATGGTTGCTTGCTTCCGATCGGATTCTTTGGGCGCTTTGTTTTATTCTTCCCGCATATATATTTATCCGAAAGTTAGCTAGGATCGAGGTCGCCGATTTCGGAGACAATTTAGGCGCCAATACCCTGATGACCGGAATATTGGTCGGATTCGCCACATTTTGTTTTATCAATGTGATCGGAGGGCTGCTCTTTTTCTTAGTTGGAAAGCCCCAACCGAGCTATCTGGAGTCGTTATTGACCCAGCATCTTCAGGGAAACTGGAACCTATTAGTCTGGGCATTTCTCTCCGTTAGCTTCGGAGCGGGACTTTTCGAGGAGACTTTCTTTCGCGGCTTTTTTCTAAAGTATTTCATGGAAAAGGATTATCCGTATATCGGATTGGTGATTACGTCCCTAGTCTTCGGAGCGGTTCACATGTCTCCCGAAAGATCGATGATAGGCCCAATTCTCTTAACATTTGTAGGATTTTCATTCGGTCTATCCTACATCAAGACGGGAAATATTTGGATTCCAATCACCGCGCATATTTCCTACAATAGTTCTATGTTACTTGCCGCATTCTTTCTCGGAAATCGGGTGGTTTAATGAACGTTAAAAAGAAACGTAAAATACTGACTTTAAGCGCGATCGCATTTCTCATTCTATACTCTTCCGTTTCCATAAACGCCGGAGAAGTCTTCGAATTGGATGGGGAGCCGGGGGAGAACGATACAAAAATCATCTCTGCATTGAATCGAATGACTTTCGATCGCGTAGTATCCGATAAGAACACGAAGGGATTTTCGGCCCGCTACGTTTCCAAATGGTATTCTCCTCTTTCTGTAGACGTTTATGTTTTGGGTTTGGCAAAGAGGGAAAAGATGAGTCTAGTACGCGTCGAGTCCCAAAAGAAGGGCGCAGAGAAAGTGTTTCGGAATTTTCTTTTGGAAGAGCTGACCAAAAAAGAAATCACAGGCGGCTTGACCATAATTAAGGGACCGGACGGACTTCTGGATCCTAAGTCGGAGTATTCCTATAAGAGTTATTTATGGAGCGAATCTTTGGCTCTTATCCAGCCGGCCGCTTCCGTTTATTATAATTCCTACAAATCTCCCGTTTACGGAGGTTCCGACACTTTGAAGGGAATGTTCGGATATATCGTCATGGACTTGCTTCTCGCCGGACTGGGTTATTATTATGCGACCACCACAATGGAAAAGAATTCCAATCTGGATAAACTATTCTTTAAACCGGCTCGTTCCGGAAACGTGTTGGATTCGCCGGGTGCGGACGTTTTCATCGGATTATTAATGCTTCCTCGGATCTATCGGATGATAGGGGGATGGCAGGACACTTATACTCATAATAGGATTTTGGAGATCTCCGCTTCCAAATCCTTCTGAAGAGATATGCCATGCTGAAAAAAGCGTTCTCTATCTTCTTTCCGAAAGAGGACTCGGAGACTACTTCTTATTTTAGAATCAAGGGTCGTAGATCCTTATATCTCTACTGCATCGTCACTGGAATCGTATCCGGACTCGGTGCGTTTTTATTTTCCAGAGCCTTGGCTTGGGCGGAATATATTTCATTAGATTCCATGGCCGGAATCCAAAACACTCACTCCGCAGGAGAATACTTCGTGGACCTGGAACCCTTTTCTTTTCTGGCGATGGGAAGATGGGTTCTACTAGTTCTGCCGGTAGTCGGCGGTTTGATCACCGGCTGGATCGTATATAAGTTCTCTCCCGACTCTTCCGGAACCGGTACGGATTCCCTGATCGATTCCTTTCATAATAAGGAAGGAAAGATCGATCCTAAGACTCCTGTCATCAAATCCATAGCGACTATCTTCACTTTAGCTTCCGGAGGGAGCGGTGGAAAAGAAGGGCCTATCTCGCTTATAGGAGCCGGATTCGGTTCTTTGGTAGCAAGCTTAACTAACGCAGGCGCTAGAGCTAGAAGAACTCTGCTCCTCGCAGGTACGGCAGGAGGACTCGGTGCGATCTTTCATGCTCCCTTGGGAGGCGCCTTGACTTCCGTGGAAATGGTCTACAAAGAAGATATCGAAAGCGATTCCTTGGTTCCTTGTATAATTTCTTCGGTTACCGCTTTTCTAACCTATTCTTCTTTGAACGGATTCGGGGCAGTTTATAAGGTCTCGGAAATCGGCTTTCAAGCTTACCAAGAACTATTGTTTTATCTATGCTTAGGATTCATATGCTATTTATCGGGAGGTTTTCTGATAAGAATTTTCCGACGGGTTCAAAATTGGTCCTCTTCTTGGAGGATTCCGAATTGGATCAAACCGGCGATAGGAGGAATCCCGGTCGGGATCGTCGGATACTTCCTCCCGGAAGTGATCGGAACGGGTGCCGGTTTTCTGCAAAGAGTATTAGAAGGAAATTATATACTCGAGAGCTCTCTAGGTCCCTATTTCTCCGCGATCACGGGAATCGGAGCGGAAAATTCTTCGAATCCGGGAATGATCCCCTTATTCCTGTCCGACAAACATGTTTTGGTGTTGGTTTCCTTTTTGCTCTTAGCGTTTTTTAAAATAGTAACCACTTCCTTTACGATAGGAACCGGCGGTTCCGCGGGAATGTTCGGGCCTTCCTTATTTATAGGAGGAATGCTCGGCGGAGCTATGGGAACTCTAGCTCAGATCGTACTAGGCTACGAGGTTTCGATTGCATCCTTTATTTTGGTGGGAATGGGAGCCTTCTATGCCGGCATCGCTAGCGCTCCCATCGCCGGGATGGTCATGATTTGCGAGATCATAGGGAGTTATCATCTTCTTCCTCCTTTGATGATCGTTTCGATTCTTACCTTCGTTCTTTCTCATAAGTTCAATTTATATAAAAGTCAGAAGAATACTAGGTTCCAGTCTCCGGCGCATTATTGGGATATGAATCGGGATATACTGGATGAGATACGAATCGGAGAAATCCGAAGCAGTCTGCGAAATATAGCCGTTACCCGGTCCTCCATTCTCCTTTCCAAGTTGGAGGAAGAATCCGTAAAAATCAACGCCAGCGATTATATCGTGTTGGATGACTCCGGAAAATACGACGGAATGCTTTCTCTGAGGAGCATTCGTTTGTTGCCGGAGGGCAGGAACCTGACCGGTAATCTGATACTGGTCGGAGACGTTACGGACCATTCTATTCCGCCCGTTTCCTTGGAAACCAGTCTAGCCACCGCATTTAAGGCGCTTCTGGAGAACGGAATGGATAAGATCGCAGTGGAAGAGGAGGGAAAGTATCTGGGGTATCTCCGATATGCGGATATTATCTCCTTATATTTTCAAAGAACTCGACCTACGAATCGCTCCTAAAATCGAATCCCAAATCCATTCCCCTAAATTTTCCCAAAAGTTAGATGTAGCGTTCATTCTTCTCTGAAATTGTATAGTTATCTATTATTATCTATTATTTTCATTAATTATCAGCAGAATTCACTATGGGGCTGTTTTTCTGATTTTGGTGGACAATTTTCGGCATTCCGCTATTATACGGAATATTTTTAAAAAATAACTGATGTGTAATAAAGAGATCAGCCAATTTTAACTGTTAGGGATAAAGTAATGATTGGTTCAATCAGGAAGGGACAATGCGGAACATTTTATCAGGACGAAAATTTATCTACGGCTCGAGGGTCGTTTTTGCTATGGTTTTGGGAGGTTTCGTTCTTAGAACATCGGATCTAAGTGCGGGAAGTTACGGGGATATATACGGGGCGCATCCTGCGGCCAGCGGTATGGCCGGTGCGGTAACGGCTACGGTAAATAATTCCTCCGCGGTTTTCTATAACGTTGCGGGTTTAGGAAGAATGAACGAAGCGGATTTATTTTCCGCTTATCTGGACCAAAGAGATAAGGAAAAAGAAGCTGCGGCCGCCGCTAATGGAGGAGAAGTTCCCAAGGACGACAAAGGAAATCCGATTCCTCAAGACGGACCTTTGCTTTCCACCGAACCGGGTAAAGAAGATCCCGGAGCCACCGGTCCTTGGTATAAAAGAGCTTGGTACAATCTTAAAGACGGGATGTTCACCTACAGACCTCTGCCGCGCCCGAACCGTCCTCTTCACGAAGTTACATTCTTAGGAACCTATGCGAATCCCACTCTGAAGAATAACGCTCCTAAGAACGAGAATATTAAGAATCCTGATGATAGTTTCACCGGTTTGGGTTTTACCATGAACCTGAACGAAATCTTCGATATAGGAAGAACCATTCGTTTCGGTTTAAACGCGATTGTTCCCGCTTCCGGAAACCTGATGGTTGTGAACGATCAGAACCCTACGGTTCCTAGATATCTTCAATCCGGTAAAAGCGACGAGCGTCCTACCATCATGGCCGGGGTGGGAGTGGAACTTTGGAAAGACCGTTTGTTCGCGGGGGTGGGAATCACCGCCTTAGCAGGAGGTTCCGGTGCGATTCTCCTCAAGGACGTTCCTATTTCTCCGGATCCGGTAAGCGCCAATTCTCAGGTGGTTCTTACCTTGAAGCCGATGATCAATCCTACCTACGGACTCCAATTCACTTACGGTAAATGGAATTTAGGAGCTTCTTATAAAAGAGAAACGTATCTGACCGCCGATCCGATTCCTGCCAGAGCTCAGACGACTCTTTTGGGAATCCAATTGGATTTCGATCTGGCTCTTTTGGATCAATACAATCCTAGAGTTTATTCTTTCGGAGTCGGCTTTAGACCATATCAGAAAATTCTTTTGAATATAGATGCGAATAAGGAGATCTGGAGTCTTTACGAATTATCCAGAACCAAGCAGAAATATTCCGAGCCCCTGAACTTTCACGATACTATGAATATTCGTATGGGGGTAGAATACCACCTTCTCCCTTCTCTTAAGATCCGGGGAGGGATAGGAAAAAGACCTTCTCCCGTTCCGAATTATCCGGGTGAGAACAACTGGATGGACAACGATCGCATGATCTATAGCGCCGGGATTTCCTATCTTTTCAGCGGAAGAAATTTCGCCTTCTTAAAGGATAGATTGAAGAATCCAGTGATCTTCGATTTGGCGATCATGAACCAACAATTAAGAAGCGTGGAAGTAACGAAATATATCCCTACGGAAAGGAACCCGAATTATAACTATGGCGGTTATATCTGGTCCTTATCTTTCTCCGTGAGTCTCTTCTTTTAAACGAACTTTGTTCAGTCGAAGTTTATCTTCGTAACAATTGTTATCTAATAGCTCTCTCTGAGGCGGAAGAATATTTCGCCTCGATTCTTTTTCTTGACCGATCGAACGCTACAGCGAGAGTTTAGGCTGGTTAAGAGATGGAAAAAAATATAATCGAACTGCTGACTCCCGTTTTCTTCGTACTAGTATTAGTCGAAGTATTCTTCTCGATTTTTAATTCTAAGGATCTGTATCGATTCAAGGACTCGGTGAATAATCTGAGCGCCGGAGTATTCATGCAGGTGTTCACGGTATTTATCACCTTGGGGTTGATGGCCGTTTATACTTGGATCTATTCCCGTTTCGGGATTTTTAATATTTCCAACGATTCCTGGATCGGGTGGGTGCTTTGTTTCATTCTGGCCGATTTCTTTTACTATTGGTACCATCGTTACGGACATGAGATAAATATTTTCTGGGCGTCTCATGTGGCTCATCACCAAAGCGAGGATTATAATTTTACGGTCGCACTTCGTCAGGGAGTGACCCAGAACACTTTCTCTCTTCCGTTTTATCTTCCTTTGGCTTTTCTCGGATTTCCTCCGATCATGTTCATGCTTTGCATACAGATTAATTTTGCGTATCAATTTTGGCTGCATACCCGTGCCATTCCCAAACTCGGAATCATAGAATGGGTCTTTAATACTCCATCCCAACATAGGGTGCATCACGGCAGAAATCCCAAATACATAGATAAGAATTATGCGGGAACATTTTCCGTTTGGGACAGGATGTTCGGAAGTTTCAAAGAGGAAGAAGAGGAGCCTATCTTCGGAATCGTAAAGCCAATGCAAACTTGGAGTCCTTTATGGGCTCAGTTCCATTATTTCGAAGAATTGATCCTGATGTCCATGCAAACCAAATCTTGGAAAAACAAGTTTTTAGTATGGATCAAACCTCCCGGTTGGAAACCTGCGGACTTAGGAGAATCGGTAGTGCCTCCGGAGATCGATCGATCCAATTATAAGAAATTCGATACCAAGATTCCTTATACTCTGACGATTTATACGATCCTACAGTTCCTTTTCGGAATAGGCGCTTCCATGATCTATATCGAATTCAAAAAGGAACTGCCTCTTTTGGAGATGGTCGTCCTGGGATTTTATATTCTTTGGACATTATGGAATATAGGGGCTATCTTCGAATTGAAGACTTCCGGGATGGTTTCCGAATTGATCCGATTGGCTTCGATCGCCGCGCTTACTTACGTGTATCCTTTCGATTTTACTCATGTGGAAAAGCTGACCGTTTATCTCTCCCAACCCATGCTTCAGTATCTTCCCGTTCTTATGAAGGAAGTCGCGCTGGTTTCGTTTGCTGTTTTGGGAGGATTCCTAATTTCACAGAAGAGATTTTTCAGTATTAAGGGATATTCTCCTAAGACAGTATAAGCTATAATCTCGGGAAATATCTTGTAAATACGGCGCCTCTTTCAGAGGCGCTTTTCGTTTCCCCTTAGAAAATAAATTGACGAGACTCGTTTTCGCGAATATTCCCATAGAACTTATGCGATTCGCCAAAGTTCCCGCCGATTCCCGAATCTATTCCTTCTTCTATTCTTACCGAATACTTTCGATTCTTGTTCTTCTCTTTTCTTTCGGAGAATTTCGTGCCCAGGGTTCGGAACCGGGAGTAAGCGAGGCTCCTATTGCCGTCACCGAAGAGGAAAAGTCCTCTAAGAATCCCATCCCGGTGGCATTTGCTCGCATAGATTCCGTGCTTTTGTACTCGGACTTGGTATATGTCACCCGCCAAACGGAGGTTAAACTGCCCGCAGGAAGTTCCGAAGTGATCTTGGGCGAGATTCCTATCGCCTCTTTGGATAAAAGCGTGATCGTAACTTTTACCGATCCCAATAAGAAATTTAAAATCAAAGGGATCCGAGTGTTCGAGAAGGCTTCTCGTAGGAAGAAGTCCCAGGAAGCCGAAGAGTTGGAAAAACGTAAGGAATCTCTTCTTCTCTCCTTAGGTACCAAATCCAGGGAAGTACAGGACTTATTGGATTGGGAGGCGTCTTTAAAATCGATTAAACCCGTGTTGAGAGATGAGGAAGGTTTCCAAGAAAAAATCGACTCGGAGAACTTTTCCCTTTTTAGGAAATCCTTTATCGATTTAGCGGAGGAAAATACGAAGATCCGTCTTTCCAAATTGGAAGAGCTGGATCGCATCCGGGAAGAATTTTATATCGTTACCACTAAGTTGGGCCATTTAGCGGAAGGGGATACTCTTCGTAGGAAAGAGATTCGCGTCGATGTGGAGTCCGATTCCGCAGCCACTTTTCCTTTCGAATACAAATATCTGATTCGAGGTGCGATTTGGTATCCGCGCTACACTCTGGAACTGCATCCGAACGGTCAGGAAGCCGAACTCGGTTGGCATGCTCTAGTCAGAAACGAAACGGGAGAGGATTGGAAGGGAGTTCGATTGGAATTTTCCACAGCCAACCCGAACCAAGATATCGATCTTCCCGAATATTTGGAGCAAAGAATCGCTTCTAAGACCGTAGTCACTCAGGAAAACGACGAGTATTATCCTGCGGCGGAAAAGTCGGCTATGGGATCCGCGGATGCGGCTCCTTCCGCAAGTCCCAAAAAAGAAGCGAAGAAGAAAGCGCAAAATGCTCCGGCGAACGTTATGCAAAGAAGAAGTAAGGCGGACGCGAGCCAACAGGATTACGATCAGAATGCGAATGATAGTCCGCTCATGCAGTCCCGGGCTCTAATCGAAGGTAATTTTAAGGACAGGTCGAATTCTCTTCAAGTAGAGGAGAATATGAATCGACTTCAGGGAGAACTCGCGAATCAAAAATATTCCTTCGATAGAGGTTCCTACGAGGAATCTATTCGTTACGGTAAGGAGGCTTTACGCAGATTTTCCGGTCTTAGGGAAAGTTCCAGAAAGGAATTGAAGGAACTGGAATCGGAAGTGCAAAGCCTATTGAATCGCTCTTCCCAGTTGAATTCCGATAAGAAATACTCCAATAATCTGATTTCACCGGGTCTTTCCTCGGAAGGATTCGATTTTCGTTATATAGCTCAATCTAGAGAAAGAATCCCTTCCGATAGGACTTTAAATCGAGTCTTCTTAAGAAAGCGAACTGTTCCGGTGCAACCGGGTTATGAAACTTCTCCTTTAACGAATGAGGACGTGTTTTTAACCGTCGTTTCCTCCAATTTGGAAAGGGAACCTTTGCTTGCCGGTCCTCTCGAGATTTATTCGGGAGAAAATCTACTCGGAACTACTTCGGTCTCCACTCTGAAACCGGGTGAGAAGATCCGTATGGAATTGGGGCCGGATCGTGATATTAAGGTGCAAAGGAGAGAAGAGAAACTGGAGGATAAATCCGGCCTGATTTCTCGCAAGAAAACGGTGCGTCACAAGGTTTCCATCGCGGTTAAGAATAATAAGCGTCGCACGGTTCCTGTCCGTTTGATCGATCGCATTCCGTACACTGTGGACGATAGTGTGGAAATCAAATGGGCTCCCGGTCCGGATACTCCGACTAGCAGATCGGAGGAAGGGATCCTGACCTACGAATTCGAGCTGAACGCCGGAGCTACCAAGAAAATAGAGTTCGAATATACAGTATCTTATCCTGCGGATAATGTTCTCCGGGAATCCTCCGGGAACGGATCTTATTGAGGAAGGCAAAGAGCATGAAAGCAAGTATGAGATCCAGATATATTATAATGACATTATTCTTTATTTCCTTCGGGCCTTTGTTTTCCAAAGAATTCGCTTTGCCGATCAAAGAAGTGACAGTCCATCAGGGAACGGCGCAGATTTTGAGAGTAGGCAAGGTGCAATTGGAACCGGGGGCAAATAAGATCGAGATATCTTATCTACCCGTATCCTTGTTGGAAGAGACCCTTACCGCCGGAGTGACTTCTCCCCAGGTGGAAGTCACCGGTTCTAGAACATGGAAAGAAGAAGGTACCGCCGCTTCCAACCCGGAAGTCGCTCAACTCCAAAAAAAGGTCCAAGGTTTGGAAAAGGATTTGGAATCCATTCTCGCAAAAGAGAACGATTTGAAATCGGAGAAGGAACTCTTATCGGAACTCAGGAAAAAGACCGCGGATACCGTAAGTCGCAATCTTTTGTACGGAAAAGTGGAAGGGGACGCCAAGAACTGGGGGACCTATTTGAGAAAAACCAGAGAGGAAGCCGTCGCCATTTTTTCCGCTTGGGAACGTATCGAAAAGGCGAAACGTAAATTGCAGACGGAGTTGGAGGAATCTAGGGCCCAACTTTCCATTCTACTCTCCCAAGCAGAAAAAAGCGCTAGGGTCACTTGGGTACAGATCGTAAATACTAGTGCGGAAGCCAAGACCGTGGATCTTAGATTGAGCTACCTGGTCGCTAATGCTGATTGGAGGCCTACTTACATACTGACTGCGGAAGATTCCTTAACCAAGGCTAGGTTGGAATATATCGCGGAGATCCGACAAGAAACGGGAGAAGATTGGAAGGGCGTACAACTTTTATTATCCACTACTCGTCCGGATTTGTCCCTTCGTCGTAATCGGTTGAGACCTCAGAGATTGTTCGATCAGGAAGTGAAAGCCAAGCAGGAGATACTAACCAATCAAACCCAAGCAGTCGGCGGCGCAATTGATAGAGAAGAATCGGAGACTTCCTTGCCGGAAGAACCTTCTCCTTCTAGCGAAAGAGGGAGCGGATTCTTATTCCGTTTACCTAAGGCAATCAGTCTTGCTTCCCAAAAGGAATCACGGAAGTTCGAAATGTTGGCCTTTACCGCATCGATTAAGGTTAAGACGGTAGCCGCTCCCCGTTATAAACCATTTCCCTTACTCGAAGCGGAGTTGCAAAATTCCAGCGATTTCCCGATTCTTCCCGGAGAAGTTTCCCTTTTTCGCAGTTCGGGTTTAGTTGGTAGGACAAAATTACCCTATGTTAGTCCGAAGGAAAATTTCTCCGCTTCTTTAGGGACGGAGGGTAGTTTAAGACTTTCTTATAGAAAAGAATCCAATCAGACCAAGGAAGGCATCATCTCCACGCAAAAAGTTTTGGAGAGAAGAGTCTATCTAAGTTTGGAGAATTTCGGCAAAGAGAGTCGCACGGTTATCGTTCGGGACCAGGTTCCCATATCGGAAGTCGCAAGCGTAAAGGTGGAAATCAATCGGGAGACCACTACGGAAGGTTCTAAGGAATTCAGACCGAATTCGGGAATTCTCGAATGGAATTTGGAAATTCCTCCTTCCGGAAAAAAGGATATAAAATTAGAATATAGAGTAACGTATCCTAGCGATCAGAATCTGAATTTAAATTAAGATCGGTTCGGATTCAGTTCCGTATTCTTCTCTCTCCGCTATTGCCAACGGATTGCGGGATCTTACTCATGTCCCAGAGTTCCAATTCCAATTGGAGTGGTAGGTTTTTAGGGACCTCGATGAGAAAGGAACCCTTTCCGTTGGAAGAGGAGAAGCAGCTTTGATCGGTACGCAGAGTTAGCTCCGGACGGGAAGCTCTCAACGGATTCCATTCCTGCGGTTTGGAATTTCCGGATCGTTTTAGATTTAGAATCACACATTGTTCCGTGGAGCCGGGGTTTTCGAATTCGAAATCCACTCGATAGGAATCCGTTTCCGAGCCTTCCGAGGATTTTTCCATATTCGTAATGCGAATCTTTCTATCCAAAGCGGGAGTTTCGATTTCCGGATGAGCGATTTTAGGAGGAGTCTCCTTTTTCAATAAATCCTCCATGGCATTATAGAAGTCTCCGTCTCCCTCCACATTATAATACGTGCCTTTCCCGGTCTTTGCGAGAGACTCCATGATCCGTTTCTCTTCGGGCTTCAGTCCTAAACCTAGGACATGCATTTTGAAATCGACTCCCTTCTGCTGAAGAATGCGTAATTCTTTTTCGGGATCTCCATAACAACTTTCGATTCCGTCGGTGACCAGTATGAGTTCCGTCGGAGATTTTCTACGGATGATATAATCTCCCGCGATTCGGATGGACTCCGCTAAGGGAGTGGCTCCGGAAGGAGTGAGTCCGAAGAGTTTATTTCTGAATTGTGGTCGGTTCCCTTTTTCCAAAGGCTGATAAAGTCGCGAGGATTGACATCCCGGAAGACGATTTCCGTAAGCGATAAAGCCTACTTCCGTTTCATCCTCGAGTTTATCCACATAATGTCTTACGTATTTTTTTGCGAGATGGATCTTTTGATAAATACCCAAATATTCATTCATGGAGCCGCTTGCATCCAAGACGAATAACTTGGAACTTTCTCGGTTTTCGGGAGGGTATAATTCCGGCGCGGATAGTAGAGGAAAAGCGAATAGAAGTAAGAGAAGAATCGAGAAGCGACCCGAAAGAACCCGGACGATTCCGATCTTTCCAATTTGTAAGAAGAATAACATTCTATCCGACCGTAATATGTACAGTATCGGTCGATACGAAGATTACATTAGAGCGACCGAACGAAATCTAAGAAATCCTCCTATTTACGATTCCATTGAATCAATTGAGGGTAGGAGTCCTCTTCTCCGAAGCGAATTCGAAAAACGGATACGGAACCGTAATCCAAAACCAATCGAAAGGAATTCTCCAAAGGCAATCCGAGTGTCAAGGAAGCCAAACATCGAATCGGCCCTCCATGGCTTACCCAGAGTTCCTTATATTCTGAAGTTTCTCCTTCTTCTCGCTTTAACTTTTCCCAGACTTTGGCAGCAGTCAGAGATTCCTCCCAGGATTCTGAGATACGAGATTGTAATTCGGAATAAGTCTCTCCGCCGGGCGGTTTTCGATTCACATAATCCAACATCCAAGGATCCGTTTCGCTCCTAGGTATATCCTCCCAGAGCCTTCCTTCCCATTCTCCGAAATCCAATTCTTGGATTCTATGGTCCACCTTCCAAATAGGAGAAGGTCCTACGGCTTCCAATCTTTTGCTGATATATTCCGCGAGACTATAGCAACGGAATAAGGGGCTAGTTCGAATGGAATGAATATGAGAGGGCAATAGTTTTAAGACGTTATGCGCTTCCGCTTCGAAGCTGGTGGGTAAGCCCAAGTCCGTCCTGCCGTAACAGGTTCCGGGCTCTACCTCGGGAGTGGTATGTCTGATTAAAATGATTTCCATGCGGCTAAAATTCCGATCAGGTATAAAAGCTCCGTCACTTGCTGGGTCGCGCCCAAACAATCTCCCGTATAACCTCCGAGCCAACGCTTATAGAAGCCTCTCAGATAAAGTAATCCGAATACTTGGAGAAGAAAGGGTAAAAGTAGGAATCCCAACAGTAAATCGGAGGGTAAGGAATCCAACAAAAAGAACGCGAACCAAGGTAAGAATCCCCAGATCGAAGATAGGAGAACGTCGGATATTTTCATGTCCTTCACGATCGGCTTGGCCTTGGACAGCGCATCTTCTCTCGCATAGGGTATGCTCTTGGCCATAACGTTCGCCCAGAATCTACTGGAGGAATGGGAGGAGAGAATCGCGATTAAAATGATTTCTATATTTAGATTCTCTAATGCAGTGTAGGATGTAAACTTGATGAGTAGAACTAGCAGAATCCCGATGGTTCCGAAAGCTCCTATGCGACTGTCCTTCATGATCTCCAGAATTCTTTCTTTGGTCCAACCCCCGCCGAAGCCGTCACATACGTCCGTAAAACCGTCCTCGTGAAAGGCTCCCGTGGCGAGAACGGAGGCGGACATGGAAAGAGCGACGGAAAGTTGCCAAGGGAGACTCAGACTGGAGGCCCAAAGAACTCCTCCAGAAATCCCCGCTACAATCCATCCGATCAAGGGAAAATACCGGGTGGAGGATGTGAGATCCTCTTCCGAATGCTCCACCCAGGAAGGCACGATGATTCTAGTATTGTAACGGACCGAGGATAGGAAGATAACCAATTCTTTGCGGATTCTAGCAAACATGTAGGAACAACATTAATTTCGGAACGGCTTCGCCGATCGAGAATTTAAAACCGTATTATTCCTTTTTCTCGGAAACGCCCGCTTGTTCGAAGCTTGCCATATCTTTTAAAAAAGCGACCGCAGATTGCAGAATGGGATAGGCCAAGGCGCAACCGGTTCCTTCTCCCAATCTAAGACCTAAGTCCAAGATCGGTTCCGCATCGAAGAAATCCAAAATCGATCGATGCCCTTGTTCGGAAGATTTATGGGCGAATACGGCGTTTCGAACTATCTTAGGTTCCATTCTCGCCGCAGTTAGGAAGGCGGAACTCGCGATAAATCCGTCTACGAGTATCAATCGATTTTCCTTATAAGACGAAAGCATCGCTCCGCAGATCATTGCGATTTCGAAACCGCCGAAAACGGAGAGAACTTCCACGGGGTCCTTCGGGTTAGGGGAATGTTTATGCCTACAAGCGTTTAAGATCTGTTTCTTATGTTCTAAGGCATTATCGTCCAATCCTGTTCCTCTTCCTGCCAGTTCTTCGGCGGGTTTGTCCAGAAAGACGGACGCGAGTAAGGCCGCGGATGAAGTGTTTCCGATTCCCATTTCTCCGAAACCAATCACATTACAATCTTTTGATACTCTTTGCGAGGCGATCTCGGCTCCTTTTTGAAGGGCGGTCTCGCATTCCTCCTTGGTCATTGCCGGTTCATTCAGGATATTCCTAGTACCCGAAGCAATTTTCGCATGAATTAAATTAGGAGAAAGGTTTTCGAAATTTCCCGCAACTCCGGCATCGATCACAAGAAGCTCTATATCATGCTGCTTGCAGAAAACGTTTATCGCCGCTCCTCCGTTCAGGAAATTCAGGACCATCTGAAAGGTGACTTCTTTCGGAAATGCGGATACGCCGGAGTCCGCCAGTCCGTGATCTCCTGCAAATACCAGAACATGAGGATTCTTCAATTCGGGTTCTATACTTCCTTGTATGGTCCCGATTCTATATGCCAAATCCTCCAAGCGACCTAAAGCCCCGAGAGGTTTCGTTTTCGTATCGATCTTATGTCGGAGCAGTTTCTCTAAATCCAATTGATGCACTTTAGTCGGTCTTATCACGGATACTGAATATTCTTTTCGATTCTCTTAATTTTTTGCCCAAGAGGCTTTTCGGGCTAGATTTCTTCCCACACGGATTTCGATTCCGTCTAGGACTCCGAATAAAATCGCGGAGTAGACCAAGTCTCCTAAAATCGTGGCTTGGAAGAATGGAAGTGCTGCCAAATAACAGGCAAACAAACCTTCCCAGGATTTCGGATACATGGAACCGATCGCCCAAACCGCGAAATTCGTGACTAAAAAGAATTGGACCGCAGCTAACATCGAGACACCTACGGTTCTGTAAATGGAAGAGGATTCGGATAAGAAGATTCTCCCGAAAGATACATTCATTAAAAAGGAAAGATAAATCACCGGAAGAGTATCGTGTAACCAATCGTAACCGTGGATCCAGCCCAGAAGTCGATCCGATATGAGCATTAAAATAACCGGAACCGCGTATGCGGTCCAACCTTTGATTCGGGCCCCTGAATAAACGCTTAAGGCACCTACGGGAGAAAAATTTCCCGGATGGGGAAGAATTCTCGCAATTACGGAAAAGAAGATTCCCACCCAATGTAAAGGTTCCCAGTTTCGGGAAGATAAAAAATTAGCGGATTTCTGTAAGAGTGAAGATTGTAATTTCATAATATTCTCCTAAATGATTACGGACTGACGGTTCTGGCGAGTACTCCATCTACATCCGGTCCTCCGTCGAAGCTTCCGGAAGGAGTCGGAAAGTCGGTCCTATTATTGATTAATTTAATGTATTTGAATCCGTTCGTTTGAATGTCGAATAAAACGGAACTGTTACAACCGTTGGAGAAGCGCGCGTCTTCCTTTAAATCGTTTATATCGAAAGCGTCTCCTCCGGCATTTGCAACGAAAGGAGTAGGGAAAATCTGCGCAGGAGTGAGAGGATTCGTACCCATATTCCATAAAACGGGGAGTAGGCCTGCGAAGTGCAGCCAATTGTCCGGATCCAAACTAACAACAGGACTGGAACCCACATATTCAGGATAAAATCCGCAATAGTTTGTTCCGTCGTAACTCACTTCTACGACCATCGGCTCCAAGAAATAATTCACGGAAGACGCTTGTCGGAATCCGTTCTCGAAAACGATGAAGTCGATTCCGGATTGGTTGAGTACAGTGGAACCGCCCCATGAGAGAATGAGATAGTTGCTCCCGCTCGCGTTTCCGATGGTATAAACGTCGAATCCGCCTGAATACTGTCCTCCTCCGCAAACTCCGTTAATTGCCTTTGTAGGATCCTTGAACTCTATGCTTGGATCATTTCCGGGTGCATCTACGACTGTATTTGCCAAAAAATACTCGGACGGAACTGAGTTAGGTGGGCAGGGAGAAAAGCCTTGAGAAGAACCGTTTTGGGTGAGCAAAAGTAAACCGCTAAAATCGGTTCCGCTCCCTCCTCCGTCGCAATTCTGAAAGAACGAAAAAGAAACGAGTAGAAAAAGAAAGATTCTCTTAAATTGATTCATAGGGTCAGGTAACTCCTTCTGGAGCGGATCCGATTCTCTTTAAGTCTCGAAGCCGAATTCACACGTTAGTCGAAATATGGAGATATTTCGGGTGTGAACCGTATTTGATGTAAAAGTCGATATTGGATCCGTTCAAGTGTCCGAATTTGCTCTCGGGACCCCTTCGAACGACGCGGATGCGACGGCGAGAATGCGATATACTCCAACCTCGAGTGTTAATATCGCGGGGAAGATCTGGCTCGTTCCGTTCTTATGAAAGAAAGGACATCACAGTTGCGGGTCAGCGCGGGATTAAATAAACCCGACTTCCTCCCTGAAAGCTTGCTTCCAGGGTTTTGTTTGGCAGGGTGCTTGGCAAGGGAAAAATCCGAATTTTAAATCGGGCTCGTATCCGCTTAAAATCGAGTTCTAAGGGAGTTTAAAGCTCGAGAAGAAGTATTAAAAGATTCCATTTCGGTACATAATTAACGGAAAATCTTTCTCAAGAAAGATAATCGCAAAAAATGTGGGAAAGATTTTTCAAAGACCGAAACTATAATAGAGAGCAATCATAATCGTATAGATAGAGGGAGGTCCGATGAAAATTAGCCGATCTACTTTTTTAAAAGCGGGAATTTTAACGGCGGCATCCGTTTGGGGAGCAAAGAGCGGACGCTTATTCTCACAAACGCCCGCCGCTTCGGGTAAGCGAGTCATCGTTTTAGGCGGAGGAATCGCCGGTTTATATTCCGCTTATCTATTGGGAAAGACGGGAAGTAAAGTCGTCCTCATCGAAGCCACGGATCGAGTGGGCGGAAGAATACGATCCGTTGCGGATCCTTCCGGACATGTGATGGATTTGGGTGCTGAGTGGATAAGTTCCGAAGACAAGACAGTAAAAAGTCTTGTTCGGGAACTCGGATTGAAATTGCAATCGGCTCCTTTGCAACCCGATCTTTTCTCCGGCACATATAAAAAAGCGGGCACCTGGGATATTTCTTCCAAGTCCCAGGAAATCCTAAGCAAGCTGGTGAGTCAGAATTCGAAACTGAATACCGCTCAACAACAGGGACTAGATCGTATTAGTTTTTATAATTATCTAATATACCAAGGAGTCTCTCCGGAAGACCTTTCCCTTTTGGGTTATAGACTCTCCTTGCATTACGGGGATAGTATCCGGGTATTATCGGCGCAGAAGGTTTTGGGCGATCTGAATCAATTTCCCCAAAGGAACGCACGGGTCGAAGGAGGAATGGAAAGCATAGCCAAAAATCTGGTTTTGAATATCGAGAATACCGAGTTCGTATTTTCCGATCCCGTTCTGTCCGTAGACCAAGATGCGGCCGGAGTTACGGTAACCACAGCCTCCGGAAGAAAATTTTCGGGAGCGACTTGTATTTGCACGTTACCTACAAACCAATTGTCGGCAGTAAAATGGAATCCCGATCTGGATAAGGAAAAATTACTGGCCGCATTGAGAGTCAGATATTCTCAGATCTTTAAATTATTTTTGGTAGTAAAGGAAGCTCCTTGGGAATCCAGTCCTTTCGCCGTGCATTCCGATGCTGCGGCGCAATTTATTTACGATGCAAGCACGAAGGCGGATGTTTCGGATAAGGTGCTCGGTGTGATCGCAAACGGCGATCGTTACTCCGTATTTGAATCCTCCAATCAGGATCAGAAGATCGATTATGTAAGGTTAACTTTGGGTAGGCTCGGATTGAAAAAGGAACTCCAAATCCAGCGCCTGTATTCCACGGAACCGAGTAAGGATTACGTTCCCAACGGAATCGCTACTTTTCCCCCGGGGAGTTTCGGTTCGGAAATCAATTTGCGAAAACCGTTCGATCGAATCTTCTTTGCGGGAGAACATACCGGCGAAATCACGGGCACAGTGGAAGCGGCCTTAAGTTCCGCGATCAAAGCTGTGAATCTAGTTTAAGGAATTCGTTCTGCAAGGTGAGGATTCCTTTGCTCGACTTTTGAAAGAAAACTCTTAATATTTTATGAATGCAGTATAAAGATCGCATATCGATTGATCCGAACAGGAGGGCCGGAAAGCCTTGCATTCGTGATTTGTGAATTACGGTATACGATATTCTGGAGTTTTTTATTCGGATTTCCCCCGAAAGTCATTTGGTTGAAACTTGGAAATTGTACTACAAACCAAATTGTTTCACTCTAAAAAGCGAGTTGGAGCAGATATTCAAATTCGAGCAGGATCAAGAAGCTGCATTTCTTGTGCTCCATAGTGGAAATTAAATACTCGCGATCAAGTTCGAGAATTTCTAAAACAAAAATAACCTAAAGATTGTGTGGTATTTTTGTCGGAATATTTGCATTCGTGGTCTTGGCGAATGGAGCAGCTCTTTTTGTCGATTTTCCATTTTCCGGATTTGTACATCTGGATGATCTTTTCCGTTGCGTAGCCATCCAACAGAGGATCATAATATAATTCGAGATCTTCTTCGATTCCCGCGTAAAACATTAATCTTTTTTTGAGATCGTCCTCGGTAAGTTTAGGATCCGTTTCGGAAGCGGAAGAGCAATGGTCCTTTAAGCGATTTCCTTTCCATTGGGAAATCGACATCCTTCCGTTTCGAAAGGAGACGATTCCTTCGAGTAATCCCTTGGAACAAAAACCTCCTTCTTCTTCCCAATCTATTTCGAGTCTGGCGATTCCATCCTGGAGGGTCAACGTTTCATTTTGATAATAACCGCAATTATCTCCTGAGTAAAGATATAGGCTAGCCTTCTTTTTGCTTTTTGGAGGAGGAGAATCGGACAGATAGTCTCCGAAAATGTATCCTTGCATTTCCGGAAAGTAGAACCAATAGATCTTAGAGCGGTTTTGGACCTCGAAAGTTTGGGCCTTTTCGACTAGGATTTTCGTGCCGTATGGTAAGAATCCCAACTTCTCCGACTGTCGATCCGGACGGATTCTTACGTTCAAGGCGTCGCCGGTTACGTATACTGTCTGCAGATTCTTTTCCGATTCGCCGAAAACGGAGAGGCAATTTACCGAATAGAATATTAAGAAAATAGAAAATAATAATTGCCGAAGCGAGGATATCGTTCGGGTATGAAACGCAAAAAACCCGAAAGCTGCCTCTTTTTCAGGAACGGCTTTCGGGTTTTTAAGGGACACAGGTGATTGTCGGATTAATCTTCGATTACGCTCATCGCATATTCGGAAATCGCATCTCTTCTTTGTTCCGCAAAATCCTTATGGAACCATAGGTTTTGGATTTTAGAGGCTTCTTTTTTATTTCCGATCGTGATCTTGGTCATACATTCTTCGACCGCGAATTTCATCGCTTCCTTACCGGTTTCCCCCAAACCCTTGTTCCGCTTCTTGCGAATCACTTGGCCTCCGGATTTATCCACTCTCTTGATGAGAGCGTCGTAATCCTTATCGTCGATACAGAAGACAGTTTCGGTTTTTTTGGAATCTCCCATTCTTACGTCTACCTCGTAGAGAGGCGCACTGGAAATATGGATAAGTCCCAATTCGAATAACTCGGGCCAGTATTCGTAAAAGAAGGAAAGCATAAGAGAGCGAATCGCATATCCGTCAAAGTCCGCATCCGTGATGATACTAACTTTTTCGTAATTCAATTCTTCTATAGATTTTACTTTTTGGTCCAGAGGAAGTCCCAAGATAGCGACGATATTCTTCAATTCTTCGTTAGCGATCGCTTTTGCAAGAGAGACCCCTTTACAGTTCATCGGCTTCCCTCTCAAAGGAAATAAACCGTGCAGTTTGGGATTTCTGGCGGGACGAAGACCCGCGATGGCGGAATCCCCTTCCGCAACGAAGAGAACTCTACCAGCATCTCCCGATTTTCCGGTAGGAGGCATGAGTTTGGGAATATTCATCTTGCTCGCTTTTTTGAGTCCGCGTTGTGCGTCTTCGAAAGCTTTGAGCTGGGTACGTTTCTCCATTTGGAGTTTTACTTCTTCTAGGAGTCCGGTCTTTTTGATGAATTTATCCAAATGCTTGTCTACGGCGTTACGGATATCCTCGTTTAGATCGTTGATCAAATAGGATTTATCCTGGGACTTGAATCGCGGATTCAAGAGTCTCGCGTTCACATACATGTGGAAGCAATTTCGAACGTCGTTACGAGTACAGCTCGTCTTTAGTTTCTTTTCCAAAGAGACGATCTGGCTTTTTTTTCGGACTTCATCGCAGAGTCTGTTTTCCAGATACTCGATAGCGGAACCGCCTTGCGGAGCGAAGATGGAGTTAACCCAGGTAAGATTCTTGTTCTGGCCGATGACTAGATAAGCTTCCAGGTGTAACTGGGAACCGGAGCTAGGAGCCTGGTAATCCATTTTATAATAAGTCAATTCGGAATGGGAGAAAATCTCGTCCAGACCCTTCTTGAACTTGTACTTATCCTTCTTGCCTTTATGAACGAACTGAACTTCCAAGCCGGGGTTCGTCATGGCGATATCCTGGAGATATTGTTTCATCAAATCCACATTGAAGGATACGTCCAGACTATTGAAGTATTTAGGATTGAGTTCGAACTCGACGGAAGTTCCGTGATCTTCTTTCGCGGCCTTGTCGATCGCCTCGATCATATTCGTCTTTTTGCAAATAGGTTGCAACTTTTCGATTTGATCTTTGGTGAGAAGTGGACAATCGTCGAATTTTCCGTGTTCGTCGAAGTATAGGAAAACCCGCTCGGTATCCTCTTTGGAAAGTTTATAAGAACGGATTTGCTTTTTTGCATCCTCATGAAGAGTGAAAAGCTTTTTGAAAGTGGCTCCTCCGTTGGTGGTCTTCACTTTGAAATAAGAGGAAACCATTCTTACGAGAGATATGCCCACCCCGTTTTGTCCGGCTACGTGGTCCTGCTTTACGTGGTCGTCGAAGTTCTCCCCATACATCAGATGGAGATATACTCCCTCCGCGTTTTTAGCCGGGATTCCGCGTCCGTTATCCGCGACAGTTACGGTTTTACGATCCGAAGAAAGCTGTATGATCAGCTTGGACATCTTATCCTTTTCCGGGATGGACTTGTCCTTTTGGTTCTTGCGATATTCGTCCACCGCGTTCATACATGCCTCGTCCAAGCATTTTAATTTTGCAGGAACGTCTTCAAGTTCTTCGTGGACGATTTCGTATAGGCCGTCGTTGTTTTTGCGGAAGAAATGCTGTTCGAATGTGGAGGCGGAGTTCTGGCCCAACCACATTCCCGTTCTCATCCTAACGTGCTCTACGTTGGAGAGTTTTTTGAAGTTCCGTTCCGCTGCTGCGGCCGGCTTCTTCTCGGTTTTGGTCTTGGCAGTACTCATTCCTTATCCCATTTGTCCTTGAGTTCGGTTAATTCGCCGATCATGAATTCGGTCAATTTCTTATCTTCTTTTACCAGCCCTTGGTATCTGGAAAGGGCGGATTTGGCTTCCACGATCGCTTCTTCGCATTTACGAACTTCTTCGATCGTCATTCTATAGACCGGAATGGAAGCCAACCATTCGTAATAATTGAATTTCGCCTTTTGGAGTCTGTCCTCGAAGTCCTTCTTGGATTTGATCCCGATGACTTTCTCGTTCCATTTTTCCTTAATGAATCTTATCAATTCGGAGTTTCTTGCGATCTTTTCCTCTTCCAAACCGGCCAGACGTTTGAAACGTCGGATCAGGTGGGTCTTACGGAAATCGCAGAATCTTTTGATGATCTCCTCGGGGCCGAAATTCTTCAGGCGACCGTCGTAAGTGATCACGTTATTCGCTAGAGTTTGCGTGTCTTCCTTGGATAAAACTTCCGCGATCTGTTTCGCGTTCGGTTTTTCTCCCTTCTTATACTGCAATTCGATACGGAATGTCTGGCTGGAATAATCCACATAATCTTTGAGCCAGGTGTCCTTCTTCTCTAAGATATCATCTAGTAGATTGATGACTTTTTCACGGTTCCAGTTCATGGGAGCGTCGGTCAGATATAAAGTATCCCCTTCCCAAGTACAATTAAAGGTCGTGGTCATCGTGATATTGCCGGCTTCGGTCTTGGCGGATTTGACTTCTCCCTTGAAGTCTTTATACCAAGGCTTAAGAGGAAGAGGCTTCTTAGTCTTCAGATAGTTGATCTGAGAATTGATGACATGAGAAAGCTTATGACCGGGAATGAAGCAACGAAATCCGGTCGCGATTCCTTGGATATTATTGAGCAGAACTACAGGAACTTTTCCTACGAAGTGAATAGGTTCGTCTTCGGTCTCGTCGTAGTTCTTAACATAATCGATATCGGGAAGGCTTTCGAAAAATCCCAAGTCTTTGGCGAAGTCCGAAAGTTTTACCTCTGTGTATCGGGGAGAAGCGATTGCGCTCGGATCCAAAACGTCTCCGAACGTTCCTTCGCCGGATACTAAAGGATAATTATTTGCGAAGGTGAAATCTTGGGCCATCTGAGACAATGCGTCTTGGATGGATCTATCGCCGTGAGGGTGGTATCCCATGGCGAGTCCCGCTACTTTTACGGTTTTAGTGTAACGATTGCGGGCATCCGAGTTCCACATAGCCCAAAGAATCCGTCTTTGCACCGGTTTCAGGCCGTCGATTTCGTGTGGAATCGCCCTTGAATCGCATACGTATCGGGAATACTTCCTCTGGTCGTCGTTGACCTGGTCCTCAAAAGGTACTTTTGGGAAGTTATCTTTGCCTGATTTATTGGAATCTTTCATGGGACTTTTATTGCCAAGGGATTTTAGGACGTTTTTACTGTCAACCTTTTACTATATTACGGATTGGAACTTGCCCCCTAAGGGAAGAATTCGACTCCGTTGCAGGTATTCTTACTTTCTCGTCGGGAAACACAGATAAGGAAAGAAAATTTCCCGGTTTTTCCTTGAAGATTCGGCTGAAAACCGGAAGTTTTTCCGGAAATCCCCTTTTTTCCGGCTGGATCAACTTGAATCAAAAGTTCCGTTCCGAATATTTTCCGTACTTTCTTATCTGGATCGCGGTCATTACTTTCTCCATAGGATCCTGTTCCTCTTTGTCGGAGCTTGTACAAAGATTTACGGAAGACAAATCTCCCTTCGAAAATCTTCCCAACACTCGGGTTTATTGGAACCTGAGCCCGGGCGCTCAGTCTTCCGAATCCTTTCGTAGCCTCCCCGGGCATCTGCGTTATCTGGTCATTCATATTCTTCCTAATAAGGAAAAGATTTGGCAGGGAGAGGTGGATCTTTGGGAAGCCAAGGACGAATTCTTATCTTCTCTTCCTAAGGGGATTTATTTTCCTCGCCTGAGTTTTAAGGCGGCCATTCTTACGGGTTCTACCCAATTGGGAGAAACGGATTCCCCTCTTTCCAAGAAGGTTTTCTTTTTTCCTTCGGTACATTCTTTTTGGGAATGGGAGGGAGATTCTTTTTCTTCCGGAATGAAACAAATGCTTTCTCGCAATGCTTCCATCGCGGATTGGAATCTGATATTCGATTTCCAGTCGGATGGAATCGCTTGGGTATCCAAAGAAACTCGAAGCGTGGGTGCCGGATATAAATTGCAATGGGAGAATATACGAAATCGAGGAACCAGTCTTTCTACGGATTTTCACCATCCTTCCGGTAGGAGTTTTCCTTTTGCGGATTACGATTATAGAAATCAGATTTTTAGATTCCTTCCCTTACAGGAGGCTTCCATTCCGGTTTGGGTTTTTAAAAAGGAAGGGGATCTTCGCTGGGCTTGGAGTCTTTTGCCCGAAGAGTTGGTGGCCAATGCGTTCTCGAAACGAAAACAAACCGGAAAGTCGGAATTAAGCGGCGCCCTTTTTTATGATCTGGCAAACAATAATCCGTTTACTGCCCGAGCTGATTTAAAGGACTATCCAATCATCCTCTTAAAAGACGAAGACAATGCCAGAAAATAAGGAAGTTAGAACCAGGTTCGCACCTTCTCCTACCGGTTTCCTTCATGTGGGCGGCGCAAGAACCGCTCTATTCAATTATCTATATGCTAAAGCCCAAGGCGGAAAATTCCTGCTTAGGATAGAAGATACGGACCAAACTCGTTCCACCGAAGAATCCTTCAAAACCATTCTCGAATCCTTGAAATGGTTAGGGATACAATGGGACGAGGGTCCCGGAGTCGGCGGACCTCACGGACCTTATGTCCAATCCGAGAGGATTTCCATTTATAAAGAATATACCGAAAAGTTGATCTCCGAAGGAAAAGCTTATCGTTGTTTCTGTACTCAGGAAGAATTGGAAGCTAAGAAGAAGCAAGCCGAGGCGATGGGAGTTCCCTATGTCTACGACGGCTTGCACGCGAACATGAGTCCTCAGGAAGTACAGGAAAAATTGGATGCGGGCATTCCTTATTCCGTACGTTTCAAGACGCCTTCCAAGACTCTGATCTTCGATGATATCATCCAAGGAAAGGTCAAATTCGAGACCAAGCTGATCGGCGATTTTATCATCGTTAAATCGGACGGCTTCCCTTCCTACAATTACGCGGTCGTAGTAGACGACGGTTTGATGAAGATCTCCCATGTGATCCGGGGAGTGGGGCATTTGTCCAATACTCCTAGGCAAATTCTGATTTATGAGGCCCTAGGATTTCCAGTTCCGGAATTCGCCCACGCGTCCGAGATCGTGGGGATGGACGGGAAGAAACTTTCCAAACGCGCAGGCGCCACATCCATATTAGCATTCCGTGATTTAGGTTATCTGCCCGAGACATTCTCCAATTATATGGCTTTACTCGGATGGACTTCTCCGGACGGACAGGAATATCTGCCCGGCGATACTTTAGATAAAATCTTCGATGTGCATCGTTGCTCTAAGTCCCCTTCCACCTTCGACGTTTTCAAAAAACCGAAAGGAGAAGAGGAGGTCGCAACCAATTTCTCCAGCCTCGATCAGATTTCCGAAGCGATGAATCCTAAATCCAAATTGAATTGGTTGTCGAATAAATATATTCGAGAGCTTCCGATCGAAAGCGTAACCGAAAGTTTGGCTCCTTTTTTAGAAAGCAGAACGGACATTCCGACGGAATTCAAGAATCCGAAGAGCCCGGAACTTCGTTCCATAGTGGATAGCGTGAGAGTCTATCTGGACAATCTTCGCCAGGCACCTGCTTACATTGCGGAATTCTTCGTTTCCGATGTGAAGGTCGAAGAAGGGGAAGCCATGGAAATTCTATCCCAAGAATTTTCTCCCGCAGTGGTCCGAACTTTTTACGAGCTACTACGGAAATCGGATCCGAAAACCGATGAAGATTATAAAGGTTTAATGGCGCAAACCGGAGAGGTTTCGGGTCAGAAGGGCAAGAATCTATTCATGCCTATCCGAGTCTCCGCTACAGGAAAAGCCCACGGTCTAGAGTTACCCATTCTCTTTCCCCTCTTAGGTAAGGAAAAGCTACTCAAACGGGTAGAGAAAACGGCAGGCCAGACAGGAATTTCCTTATCCTGAAGTTTTTTCGGGGGTTTTTTGTTGCAAAACCCCCCTTTAAACCTGTATTACTAGTACTAGGAACTTCTAATAGAAATGAGGGATACCGCCGATTCACTTTTGGTAAGGCAACATGCGGGTTCGTACGTTATGTTCCTTCCTCCGGATTTGGCCAGCATCCGAGACTTCCGGGCCGCGCTGCGAAAGTCTCTGGAAGAGAATTCCTTTGCTAGCAAGGATATCCAGCAAATCGAATTAGCCGCCGACGAAGCTCTTACCAATTCGATTTCCGCAAATTTCAACTCCAGCTCCGACGAAACCATCATCTGTAGATGGATTCTAAAAGACTCCAAATTCACATTATGGATCGTGGATTACGGTTCCGGACTCAAGGCCGAAAAGTTAGAATCCGTAGTTGTGGAGAAAAAGCCTTCTTCCCTTCAGGAATTCCTGAAAAAGGTTCAGACCTACCAGGAAGGTAAATGCGAGATTTTGCCTCTTCGCGGTAAACCCACTCTACACCGTAATTCCGGAAAGGGCTTACAGATCATGCAAGCGATGATGGATTCCGTAAAAGTAATGTATCATTGCAAGGAAGGAAGGATTTCCTCCGACCCTTCCGATTCCAGCATCCGCGGTTCCATCATAGAACTCGCATTCGATTCCAAAAAACACACGGTATGATTCGGTTCGACCGGATCGACTTGCCAAAAATAAACTCGATTCCAGATTGGAATAGGTAAGTCCCGATGACTCTGAACGAATACGCAGACTTCCTACTCCGTTCCGGAAAAATCGCGGATAAACTCTATTCTCCCGAATCCATGCCGGAAGATATTCCGGAAAAAAACATTATTGCGCCGGATCGACCGGTCCGAGATTCGAAGCTCCAATTTTCGGATCATAAGAGTAAGATGCCTCGGGTAGAGCATTTAAATAACGAGGAGAATAGAGTCCTATCCCTTCATCATTTTGCGAACCATGAACTTATGGCGGTGGAGTTATTCGCTTGGGCGCTTTTGAAATTTCAGGACGCTCCTAGTTCCGTTCGTAAGAGCATTTACAAGACTCTTTTAGAAGAACAAAAGCATTTGAGATTGTATCTGAATTCCATCCGGGACTGGGGAATGGATTTGGGAGACCGTCCTTTAAATTATATTTTTTGGAAGCAGGCTCCGAATATGCAAAGCCTTCAAAAATTCTACGCAGTGATGGCGATCAGCTTCGAGGGTGCCAATTTGGATTTTTCTCTTATTTATCGAAAGGCCTTCGAAAAATTCGGAGACGAGAAACGCGCGGCGATCATGGATATCGTGCATGAGGACGAGATCCGGCATGTAAAACGAGGGGTAAAGGTTATCTTTTCGGAAGGAGTTCCTGCCTCGGAACAATGGGATAAATATCTATCCTTACTTTCCCATCCGTTTACTCCCCGTAGAGCCAAAGGGAGTTTTTATTTTCCGGAATTGAGAATGAGGGCGGGTCTTTCCGCCGAATTTGCGGATTCTCTCGGAAAATACCGGGATGATTACGAAGGAACTACAAACGCTCGAATCGTAAAAGGGATACTCGGTTTCGGAGAATCTTAATTCCTAGTAAATCGATGGACAGGCGTTTTGCTTGGGAGAAGCTGTTTCCGAAAAGACATGATCTCATTATCCTCCTTCCAACGAGTTGTATTCTTCCTTCTTGCATTCGGTCTTTTGGTCGCTTGCGATTCCAAGACTCCTTCCGATTCCAAAATTATTTCCTTAACGATTTCTCCTGCCGAGGAAAAAAGCCCGGATGTGATTTTGAAAAAACTGGGAAATCTGGACGAGGACCCTGCTTTGGAAGTCTTCGCTTTGGTTCGAAACGGGACGGAGGAAATTCTCGCCGTTTTCAAAAAGGAAAACGGAGAGTGGGTTCTTAAGAATAAAATCAATTTCGGTCTTCTGAATATCGGCCCGTTCGCATACGATCCTAAGGCTTCGGCCTGGAAACCGGGAGAGGACGAGAAGTCCAAGGAAGCCGGGTACGTAGTTAAAAGAATTTTAATGGAAGAATTGCCGGGAGAGGATTTCAATTCCTTGTTTTTGGAAGTACTCAGCGAGGAGCCTCCTTTAGGATTATTCTCGGTTCCTTTCGTGATTCGAAAGGGAGAAAAGATTTTCGACGGACTTGCCGCATTAAAGGATCATCCCTATCTCGCCAAATCCAAGCGAACCGATTTCGCTTATAATAAAGAAGAGAAGAATCTTACCATCTTTCCTTCCAACAGGACTTACGCTCAGAATTTCAATTTTAACGGCTGGGAAATGGTACCGGATGTATCTAACGTAGCTGCACCCGGACTTTTGAGCGTTGACGCTCCGGATTCTTGGACCAAGGGAAAGCAGGAAGAAGTGGTGATTTGGTTTAAGAACCGCGGGTCCTATGCGGGTACTACTTATATCAGTCTTTCCTTTCCACAGGGCGGGAAAGTAGAGATCGAATCGGGTAAAGAGGGACTGAGAGCTTATTCTCCCGGAACGTCCGTTTATTCTTCTTCCGGAAAGTATTTTTCGGCCAAGGTTCCATTATTGGAAGTTACTAAAGAAGGTTGGGCAAGGAATCATAAATACGGAGTAAGATTCAAATACACTCCGGAAGTGGATGGAGTCCCTTATATTCTCGTTCGTTCCACATCCAAAGGCTTTAGAGAAACCGTAAATGTTCCCACAGATTTCACTTCCGTAAAAACGGAGATGGACCAACAGGACTTCAGAAGTTATCCTCTCTCTCTCGTGAAGAGGGGAAAAACCAAGTAATTCGGTTATTTATTTTGAGCGGCTTCGAAGAACATAAATTCAAACAGGCCAAGGGAGAAATCGTTCGCTCCCAGGTAGAAAGATTCCGTAAATTTTACGCGGATTATTTTCACCTGGAGGAAACGATTCCTATGGTAGAGTATTTCTTCGAGACCATCTATAACCTGGATGGAAAAGAAGTCTGGATGCATCTCGCTATGGACACTTATCAAAGGGTCAAAGGCATGATGAAAGAGACTACTCGGGCCAATTTGGAGACTCTCATAGAGTTGAATAATCTCACCGATCGATTGGACGCCGATATGGCTAAACTGCTCCTACAAAGAGATTGGGACGGTAAAAAACTCGGTAGGGAAGAATACGACGATCTTTACCGCGCCTTCGGTTATAAAGAAGATAGGGAAAAGCAGTTAAAAATCGTACTCCATAATCTTAGGACATTCTACGAGTTGGCGCATAGGCCTATATCCGCATATTTAATCCGTCCCGCTAGATTTATGGCTTCCATTTTGGGGGTTTCCGTACTATTCGATTCCGTAGAGCAGGCGTATAATGCCGTATTGCCGGTATCTCCCGAGATCTTCGTCTCATTTATCGAAAAGGTAGAGTTAAGGGAAACCGAATATATCCAAGCCGCATTTCCGAAAGGAAGCGAACCTCCGGAGAAGGAATCGTGAATTTTAGATCCCGTTTTTCCAGATACAAGAAGACGGAAAGCGCCGAGGAGAATCGGGACCGTTGGCTTTTGACTTATGCAGATATGATCACCCTACTCTTGGGGCTCTTCATTATTCTATATTCCATTTCTCAGGTGGACCAAAACAAACTGAAACAAGTGGCCGATTTGGTTAGAGGCGGTTTCGGTTTGGGAGAATCCTTTTTCGAAGGATCTGCGCTCACCTTGGAAGACGATCCGTTACTCCAACCCAAGACCCAATTGTTCCGATTTTGGGAAAGAGTCTCCTACGCTTTAAAAAAGATGAAGGAAAAGACCAAGCTTCTTATCGGAATCAACGAGACGGAAGAGATTCGCATACAAGTATTTGCGCCTTCCTTAGGAGAGGGAGAATTTCAACCGGACGAAGATACGGACTTTACATTTAAAAAAATCGCCGAAGTCGCCCAAGGAATGGATGTGGACATCACTTTAAGGGTCCAGATTCCTTATGCGGAACAAGCAGCGGACCACGGATTTAGAAATACCTGGGAGTACAACGCGCACCGCGCGACCTTGGTCGCCGAGACCCTCGCAACCAAATACGGAATTTCCAAGGAAAGGCTTTCGGTTCAGGCGTTTCACGGGTTTAAAAAAATCGGACCGGACCAAGGACCGACACCGGAAGCCAAAGCGTCCCAAGAAAGAATAGAAATCATCATACGTAAAAGGGAAAAAGGCGAGGAATAGAATGCGATCGGAAAGAATAGGAACTAACCTGATTTATTGGATTGCAGCCTGTATCCTAATTTTATCGTTCACGGGTTGTTCTTCTAAAAAGAAAAAATCTCCGGCCGCGGATCTTGCCTGGTCACAAAACCAAGACGGGAAGCCGGAATCCAGCGGACTCGTTTGGGTAGGAAAATACTGCGAACGAGTGAAAGAATGCGCTTCAAAAGATTTGAAGGAAGTCGATGCGGATACTTCCGCCATAGTCGAAAAGACCTTAAAAAAGGAAGTCTGTATCGAGGAGTTTAAGGAGAGTAAGATTTACTTCTTGGAGTTTCCGGATCCTAAGGCTGCGTTTGGCCGGGCGGTTTCCTGTTTGCAAACTGCGGTTTCCGCTGACTGTTCTGCGTTCCAGAAAGGAATCCAGAATTTATCCGAGGATTGTAAATGGATGTATTCTGCGCAAAACTCTAAGTGATCTAAGATCCAAAACCGATTCAAAAAAAATAAAGGTCGGGCGCCGAAAGCGCAGTTCCGGGAAAAAAGATGGGATCCTAAAATTTTGGAGGAGAGCCATTGTTAAGGGGAATTAAACGACTCAATCGTTACGAGAAAAGACTGCTGCGTATCGCCAAGCTTGGCGGAAAAATGGTCCAGCTACAACAGGCCGGTTTTTCCAGAAGAACCAAGGAAGGTTTTCGGTTTCCTATCTATACGCTGGAGATCGGAACTAAGGAAGGTTTAAAGAATCATCCCGTGGGCATTACTGCGGGGGTTCATGGATTGGAAACGATAGGCATTCAAATCCTTTTGGATTTTCTAGAATACATCGTGCATCCTAAATCCACCGGCTATCTCCCCGAACTTAAAAAGGGAAAATTAGGGCTCTTCGTGGTTCCGATCGTGAATCCGGGAGGAGTTGCCGGGAAAACCAGATCGAATCCCGGTGGAATCGATCTCATGAGAAACTCCGGAATCGAAGCGGAGAAACCTCTTCCTTTTTTCGGAGGCCAGAAATTCTCCAATAAGCTTCCTTATTTCCGAGGCCATGGTTTAGAACCCGAATCAAGGACCTTATCTAGAGTGGTTTTTGATAAGTTCTTCCAGGTCAAGGATGCGGTTTTACCCGTCTTGGATCTACATTCCGGATTTGGAACGGTGGATAATGTGTGGTGGCCGTATGCTTATACCCATACTCCTTGCGAGGACACTCCTCTATACGAGAAAATCGCCACACATATGAAGGAACATTGCGGTCATATCAATTTCGCCTACGGACCTCAGAGCGAAAGCTATACCACTCACGGGGATCTTTGGGACAAATTCTACGATCACTATAGGGACCTTCATTCCGAAAATAGAGAGTGGAGTTCCAGGTTTTTACCCATCACTCTGGAAGTAGGAACCTGGTCCGATATCAAGGAAGAACCGCTCAAGATATTTTCAAAGAAAGGAATCTTCCGTCCAGCCGAACACAATAAGACGGAGATATTGACTCGTTACAGGGGTTTCTTAAGAGACTTCGTAAGGTTGGCTTTGACGAAGCCTACGGATTGGGTTTAGGATTTTCTAAAGTAGGAGAAGAAGGTTTCGATTCCGGAACCATTCCCTCGCACCAAATTTCTCTGGGAATATTCCTGGTGAATTTTACGAAGACGAGTTCTCCTTTTCCGCAAAGTACGGTGAGATCTTCTTCCTCGTGGAAGAAGGGGAACCGATTCTTTCTAGGGACCTGGAATTTCTCCACTTTAGCCTCGTCGATCCCGTCTTTTAAGCGAACTTCGTAGGTCCTACAATTCCATACGAACAAGAGTGAAAGGATCGCAAGTATCCAAGTATTTCTTAGGATTTTCATTCGCATTCCACTCCAACAGTATGAGGACAGAAAAGAAATGCTGTGGTTCCGCAGGCGACCGCTCCTAAAAGGTTCGTATGCATATTGATCATACGGATCTTACTATTCGGGCAGACGTTCTTCCGATCCAAATCGTTATAAATCGGAACGAACCACCAAAGAGTGAAAATTCGTAGATGGTAGGTCTCGCTTTTACGAGGAGTTTCGCTTTTAGATACCAGATACTTATGGTTGGCACAACCGATAGAGATGATCGCCGACAGGATCGTTGCTAGGAAAATTTTCCGTCTCATTCTTCTTCCTTAGAGAATATATTCTCTAAGATGGCGGATGGGGACTCATAAATTCCCTGACTTTGGTAAATCCAACCCAGTCGGTCCAATTCTTTCAGGTACTCCGAGACCTGAGGGTCGGTAAGCGAGGGATTCTTCTTCTTTAATTTCTTCAATGCGGAAAAGAAGCCGACATTCTCCTTGTTTTCCCGGAGCAGGTGCTTGGACATTCCTATGCAGGGACAGGCTTTGTTACCCGTCCACATTCCGCAATTTACGGAAAGAAATCCTGAGAGTTTCTTTTTGGATCTGGAAAGCTTTTGTCGGAAGCTATCCGAACTGATTCCTATTACCTTGGCGCCTTCTTCGCTGTTCATTCCATAAATCGAGGATAGAATAAATACTAACCGATCGCTGGAGCCTAGCTTCAGAAGAACCGCATGAACGCACCCGAATCGGATCTCCTCCTCCAACATTTTGTCTTCTATCTGTTCCTCGAAACCCGAGGAACGGGAAGTCACTAGAAGTTCTTCTCGGAGTTTAGAGAGAGATACCATATTTTTAGGTTTTCTTACTGAGAGAAGGTGGTTGCTAGAGATAGAATAGATCCAAGTGGTGAACTTGCTTTCGAACCGGAAATTTTCCAGATTTCTAGAGACTTTAAGTAGAATCTCCTGGGTAGCGTCTTCCGCTTCCATCGGATCCCAAAGCATCCTTAGGGAAAGATTGAAGACATAGTCTTGGATTTTTCTTAAAAGATCTTCCATCGCTCTGGGGTGACCCCCCAGAGCGATTCGAATCGCTTCCGTGAATTCGTCTTGGACTAGAAGAGTTTTGCTCATTCCTTCAGGAGATTCCTTTTTTCTTTAAGTAATGTTGCAGGTTTCTACCCGCTTCGGATTTGACCTTACCCTGTAAGATCGGGGTCCAACCTAAAAGTATTCCGGGGAGTCCTAAAGCCATTCTAGTCCATCTCCAGAAAGGAAAGCGATCCTTTTGTTTAACCACTTTCCCGTTCTTAAATTCGAATTCGGATCTGATCCGATTTGTGACCGTCCTGCCCGTCTTGGAAAATAGATAGGTAGCGGTCCAGAAAGCTCGTCCTTTTTGGTCGTCTGCGCTGGATGCCACTAATTCTATTTTGGCCTTAGGATCCATTCTTTCCAAGAGCATGGCCCACATTGCGGGAATTTCCGCACCTTTTAATCCGGGAAATACCGGATCCGAAAATTCCGCATCCTGGGAGTAGAAGGAAGTCATAGCTACTGCGTTTCGGGAGGAGAAGCTATTATAGAAATCTCTGATTTTGGATTCGTTAGGGTGCATCGTATCTGTCTTAACCTTTTTTAGGATTTCCTATTACGATCGATTTCTGATATCCACTGTGACAGTCTGGGATGGAAAAATAAGGGAAAAAGAAAGAAAAAGATTCTTTGGAATCCCATTCCTCTTTCGGGGAGAAGAATGGATAACGACAAAAAAAAACCCGCCAGAAGACGGGTTTAAAATTTCTTCGGATAAGAGGATTAAACTCATCCGAGGCAAGGCAAACTCAAACGCCAAAACGGCGGGAATAGGATGTTTAGTTTATTATTTCCTATTCAATCGATTGTGAATTAAGTGATACAGTCCTAAACTCACAAACTCTCATTATGATAAACGAAGGAACAGAGAAAGTCGTTCGAGATTATAGACATGAACTTTTTTTGTTTGCTTAGGATACATTTCCCAAAGATTGTTTTTTAGCATCCTATGCATAAAGCTTTTATCCTTCTCGTTCTCTTTGTATCCGCTACCTCTTCGCTATTCGGGATAGAACAATCGTTCAGTCTGAAACCAAACGAACATCGTGGAAATATCAGTTCCGAGTTGTTCTTTCTCGAGGACCCCGAATCTAATTTTTCAGCCAAGGATGTGTATCGCTCGATGGCTTGGAAAAAAAACGAAGGGGATTCCTTGGATTTCAATTTTTCCAAAAAAGCTTTCTGGTTGAAATTCAGAATTAAATTTCGCGAGGAAATTCGAGAGAACTTGTACTTCGTATTAAAGTCGAAAGCCCATGATAGATTGGAACTCTATATCCCAAATGGGATATCGCCAGTACAACTAGCCGGTGACAAGTTGCCCAAAAGCGAATGGTTTGTGAAGAATGTACTATATCCTTCTCTAATGCTGCAAGGCAATCCGGGAGATGAAAAAGTATTTTACGTAAAGTTAAAGTCCGAATCCATCATGTCCTTTCCGGTCGAGATCATGGACGAGGCGGGTTTAAGGGCTAATCTCGCGATCGAAACCGGGTTTTTCACCTTGGCCGCATGCTTGTATGCTCTTTTGATATTGGTTGCAATCCTTTATTATAGGGCTTCGGGATATAAGGAGTTTCTATTTTATGCAGGTTATGCTTTCTGTATGGGGGCATCCTACGATGTAAATTACGGAAATGCGATAGAGATTCTTTGGGACGATAGCCTATTATGGGGAGAAAAATCGAATTTCTTTTTCTTCAATCTGGGCGGTGTTTTCGGATTCCAATTCATTAGAAGATTTCTGGAGACCAAAAGGTCGTTACCCTGGGTGGATTGGATATTGCAGATTTGTTCCCTGATCCTCGCAGTTTCGCTTCCCTTCGTATTCTATTTGGATACGATATCCTATCTCACTAAAACGAACGAGATAGTGTATACTTTCTCCATTCCGCTCATTCTAGGTGCCGGAATATATCTTAGAAAGAAAGGAAACAGAAAGTTGAATCTGTTTTTAGTTTCCTGGGGAGCCTATATGACTCTGGGATATCTGAGCATATTCTATTATCTTGGTATTTTGCGTTATAATTTCCTGATCGTTTATTCGGTTCCGCTATTCTTTCCGGTAGATCTTCTCATTCTACTTTATAATATAGTACAGAAATATTCCCAGGACTTAGAGGAAAAAAATACTCTCCTGGAAAATTTAAAGGAATTCCTAAACAAGCCTAGATACGCTCGTTCTAAGATTTCGGGCGTGGATATCGAGGTATCTCTAAACGCATTGGAAAGCCTGATGGAAAGGGAGAAGCTTTTCCGGGAAGAGGATGTGACCATGAATTTGGTCGCAGGTAAACTCGGCCTCACCAACCATCAGCTTTCGGAACTTTTGAATTCCAGGCTGGGAATGGGATTTGCCGCGTATATCAACTCCAAGCGTATCGAAGAGGCTAAGCGGTTGCTTCTGACGGGAGAGGAAGAGAATATACTCAATATCGCATTTAACGTAGGATTCGGATCCAAGACTTCTTTCAACGTGGAATTCAAAAAGTCTACTGGTCTGACCCCGAAACAATTTAAGAATCTATCCTAAAACGCTTTGCATTAAGCGCGATCGCGAATCGACTTTGCGAAATCTAGAATTCTTTCGATTCCTTCCCGAAACGGATCCGGCTCCGAAAGCAGGCTCAGGACTAGGTTTCCGGATCCTTCCGCAAATCCGAACATGGAGCCCGGGTGTACTAATACCTTTTGTTCCTTGAGAAGACGGACGCATATTTCTTCGTCCGGATCGAAACACTCGGATCGGAGAATCGCATACCAACCGGCTAAAGGAGGACGATAGCGAATTAAGTTTTCATTATTTGCCGATTCTTCCAGGACTGAGAGGTTTCTTCCGATCCTTCTTTGGATCTGACTCTGTATCATTTTTCTCCATTGGAAAAGATCCGGTAAGGCGATTTGGATCGGAGTGGATAAACCGAGATAAGTGTCGGCTATGATTTCTAGCCTTTCCTTGCATTCTCCTTTCCAATCGTCGGGACCGTCAATATGGATCCAAGAAAGTTTCATCTGAGGCAGTGCGAGAATCTTGGAGATACCGTTTACTACGAATACGGGAGCCTTAGAACTTTTCGTTTTCGGAATATGCTCCTTCTTGTCGTGGATATAATCGGAGAAGACCTCGTCGATTATTATGGAAAAACCTTTTTCGATCGCTAAATTCTCCAATCGCGAGAAATCCTCCGGGCTCAGAATGCTGCCACTGGGATTGTTGGGAGAAACCACGAATACGATCTTGGTATTCTCCGAAATTTTGGATTCCAGGTCTTGGAAGTCCATGCTCCAGTTTCTATTCTCCTCTAATGAGTAAGATTCGAATTCCACTCCGTCCAAAAGGGACAGAAACTCGAAAAGAGGATAGCCGGGTGAGGGGATGAGTACTCTGTCTTTCGGGTTACAAAGTAACTTGATCAGATAAGAATAAGCTTCGGAAGAAGAAGAAGTTAGAAACAGATCCTCGGGAGAATAGAGTATTTCCTTTTCCCGATAATATTCTACGACTGCTTTTCTTGCGGAGAGTAGGCCTCTCGGATCGGGATCGTATTCCAAGCTTTCGGCTTTGCTCAAAGAATGTAGGATCGCCTCGGAAGGATAGATCAGACCGGATTTGGTCGGATTGGAAAGCGTAAGATCGATCCAATCTTCGGAGGAATTTTTGATTTCTTCGAGAGTTTTATAGAGTTCGTTTTGCCCGGGATGGTATTCGAAGCGGTCGCTAAATCTGGAAAATTCTCCTGAACGCATAAGAATTCTTTAATGGAAGAAGCGATTCCAGAGATATAAAAGCAAAGAAAGCCCTATGCTTAAAAGAACGGATGTCGCGAAAGGGAAGTAGATTTTGAAGTTCTCTTTTTCGATTCGGATATCGCCCGGAAGATTTCCTAAGGAAGAGATAAAGGGGATTTTGGATCCGAAGACCAAAACCAGGCCGAGAAGGAGAAAAACGGCGCCGATCCAGAGAAACGTTTTACCGAGCGGTTCCATTAGAATTCTCAGGGGAAACCGTGGCGGAGAGGGGGGGATTCGAACCCCCGGTAGGTGTTACCCTACGCTTGCTTTCCAAGCAAGTACCATAAACCGCTCGGACACCTCTCCGGTTCTTGGTTGCCTTTACTTTGTTTTCCGAAAGACCTCTACGGTCAAGGAGATTCGGAGCAAAACTTTAGGCCCCGGTCTTAGGCTTTTTTCTCCAGAATGAATTGGGCGGTTCTCTTAGAAAAAGCCATGATGGTATAGCTCGGGTCCACGGAAACCGCGGTAGGAAACACACTAGAGTCGCTTACGAATAGGTTTGAAACTCCGTGTACTCTATGCTTCCAATCGACTACGGAAGATTTAGGATCCAGTCCCATTCTACATCCTCCCGCGGGATGGGGTGCCGCCATCGCCATCGATGCGGGACTCAAAGGGATGGAATCTATTTTGGAAATTTCGGAAGCTTTTTCCAGGACTGTGCGTTTCAAGTCTGGGAGAATTACCTTCACGGCTCCGGCTTGGAAATTCAGTAGGACTTGCTTACGGATACAATCTCTTAGAATCTCCTTTGTCAAGGGTCCGAAAGTATATTGCACTTCTCTTTTACCACCGGATTTGACTTCTATTCTTCCGAGTTCGTTTTCCGGATCGTCGATCCAACCGATGGTCCCTCCTAGTCTAGGAAGATCCTGCATGATTTCGAAATGCTCCTTACCGAAGCCCGGAACCAAGGCGCCTATCGCTCCGGGTTGGAGTTGGTTTGCCATGATGAGATAACCGCCTTCCTTATATGTTCCTCCGGAAAACCTGGCCAGTCGGAATTCTTCAACTCCGTAAGCGGAGGGAATGTTTCTCCATTGCACGATCGGCTCCTTGTAAAGAGCGTGAACGAAAGGGGAAGGATTGATCGCTAAGAATTCTCCTAACGCAGGCAATTTGGATTTTAATCC
The DNA here is from genome assembly GCF_000306115.2 of Leptospira wolffii serovar Khorat str. Khorat-H2. Taxonomy (NCBI): domain Bacteria; kingdom Pseudomonadati; phylum Spirochaetota; class Leptospiria; order Leptospirales; family Leptospiraceae; genus Leptospira; species Leptospira wolffii. The sequence goes on along the minus strand of NZ_AKWX02000020.1, from coordinate 221,739 downwards.
GTTGCGTAAAAGAAAAGTGGAGCTTCCGAAACCTCCTGCGGCGATTACGAAAGTGTCCGCCTTGAATTTCAATCTGACTTCGGACTCTTTTTGGGAAGGTCTATCTATGACTACCGCCTCTAAAGATACCACCTTATCCCCTTCGAACTCCAGTTCCAATGCCTTGGTATCCGCAAATAGATCGGCTCCTAAGGCCATCGCCATGGGAATATGAGTGATGAGCTGGCTTTGTTTCGCTCCGAACATACAACCTTGCATGCAATGGCCGGACTTCTGGCAGTTCTTTCTTGCCTGAGGAACCGGACTTCCTTCCCACCCTAATTCCTTGGAAGCCTTGCGGACCAATTGGTTCATACGATTGAAATTCTCTTCTTTGGCGGGATGAACGTTTAACGTATCGTCCAATTCCTTCCAAAAAGGTTTTAGGTCTTCCGGAGAATGTCCTAAAACTCCGAACTTATCTCTCCAATATTCCAATCGATCATCGGGAGTTCTGTAACTGTCAGCCCAATAATGAACGGAGGCGCCGCCCACATTCTTGCCGTAAACGATATTGACCGTTCCATCCGCAGTGGTCGCCATATTCCTTTCGGCTGAGACCTTGCCTGCCATATTCAGTTCGTGATTATCGAAAGTTCCCGTATGATAGTAACCGCCTTCTTCTATGAGTGCTACCTTCTTGCCCGCCTTGGAAAGTTCGTAAGCGAGAGTCGCTCCTCCGCAACCGGTTCCTACGACTACTACGTCGACTTTGATTTCCTTGGAATCTCCCAAGTTTTTCCATTCGTATATTTTACCCGACATCGGAACCGCCTACGAGCTTACGATAATAGATTCTGGATTCGCTTAATTTCTCAGGAGGATCCGAAAACGGTCCGTCGTACGAGATGGCCTTGAATGTGGAGGAATGGCCGTAATACATAAGAAAAATAGGCATCCTGAGATTAGCCCAAACCGCTCTTACCAGATCCGAGTCCGAATTGTTAAGAGAAGTCAAAAATTCCCTCCTGGATTCCAGAGGCAATCTGCTGAATCGGGAAAATTTCCAATGGAAGAAGGGAAGGTATTCTATGACAAGCACCAAGGTCTTGAAGTCGTCGCTTAGGAAAGGATCCACGAAGTAGAATTCCTCGTCCAAACGTTCCAGGACTTGCGCTTCCTTATAGCTAGGAAGCCCCGGGCCTTCGGGGAGAATGGCCTCCGCTAAGGCGGCTAGAATATCCAATTCCGATTTGGAGAAGAATAGGCTCTTGGGTAATTCGCGTCCGGAGCGATTCAGGATACAAACGGATCCGCCTAATAGAAGGGCTCCGGAGCCGGCGAGTCCCAGTCTCAAGAACGTTTTTCGGGAATAACGGGATTCCTGGTTCGACATGCCGAGTTTTTATATTCTTCGGCTAGCTTGTCAATCTTAACCCGAGGAAGGAAGTGGAAAACCAACTTGACGTTTCATGCGTTCGATAATCCCTAGTAACCATATGGCTGATAAGAACGATAAAGTTCCTGAGAACGTTCCCGGAAAGTTTTACATCGATAATAGCTGCGTCCCTTGCAACGATTGCTTAGAGGAAGCTCCTACTTTATTGAAATACACCGACGACGAGTCCAAAGTATACTTTCATAAGCAGCCTTCCACCCCTGAGGAAATGATCGCGGCTCGCAAGGCCAAGGAAATCTGTCCTGTAGAGGCGATCGGAGACGACGGAGAATAATCTGAGCCCGAATCCGATTTTGACAAAAGGGGAACGATGTTCCCCTTTTTCATATCTAAAGAGTTTTTCCTCTTCTCTAACCCTTTCGGGTAGGTAGCGTCCATCCACTTGATTAGCCCCGAAGAAACTTATTCTCCTATTTTTTCGTTCCTTTGGATTCTCCTTTTCACTCCGGATCGAACCTGGTATTATTTGTTTTAGGGTCGTTCTATTAGGACTGAAAATCCGGTCTTATCGTATTGCATCATGGGAAAGCAGCTCAATTCGCAGGAACTTCCGTCCTCTTTGCAAGATAACGGTTTCTTTCGATCCCTGGTAGAACAAAGCCGAGAACTGATTTGTTTGCATGACTCCGAGGGATGTTACTTATACGTAAACCCCGCCGCAAAGCCTCTCTTGGGTTTCGATCCGCAGGAGCTCATCGGAAAGAGTCCTTTTGAATTTCTACCACAAGAGGATGGAGAAAAAGCCCTAAGAGAGATAAAGGATTCTTTTCGATCGGGAAATCCCATCGAGGCCACCCAATACAGATTTATCCGTAAAGACGGATCCGAGATTTGGCTCGAGACGTCTATGCAACCCGTTCGAGACCAACAGGGTAGAATAACGCATATACAGACCAGCTCCAGGGATGTGACATCCCAGGCAGTTTTACATCGCAGTTTCGAGCAGGAAAAAAAATTCTCCAGTCTTATGAGCGAACTTGCTCATGTCGGCGCTTGGGAATCTAATATCGAGGAAGGGACCTTATTCTGGTCGCCTGCCGTATTCAAAATTTTAGGAAGAGATCCGAGTCTCGGCATAGATCGGGAAACCGTATATAGAAAATACAGTCATCCGGAAGATATGGAAAAGCTCCGTAACTTTAATATGAAGGCTTACCAACAGGGAGAAAGTTATGCGGTAGAGCACAGGATGCTCGACGAAGAAGGAAACGTAATTTGGGTAAGGAGTTACGGTAAGCCATTGCATTCCGGAGATAGGATCGTAGGCGTTTACGGGGCCATGCAAGATATCACTTTTTCGAAATTGGTGGAAGAGGAGATTCGGCTCAGCGAGAAAAAATTCTCCGAAGCGTTTCATAGCTCCGGAAACGGAATCATTCTGGTGGATAAGGACGGATCCCTTCTTGAAGTGAATCAGTCTTTCGCGCAAATGGTAGGTTATACCCAGGAGGAATTACTCTATAAGTCCTTCCAAGAAATCACCCATCAGGAGGATTTAGGCATCGGAGGCGAGGCTCTTAGGAAGCTTGTCCGAGGGGAGAAGAATAACGCTCAATTCGCAAAACGTTATATTCATAAGAAAGGCCATATAGTCTGGGTCTTTATTACGGCGGCGGCCGTCAGAAAGGATTCCGGAGAATTGATGTTCATCGTCACTCAGGTCCAGGACATATCCAGAAAAAGAATCCTGGAAAATATCCTGAGGGAAAAGAATTCCCGTCTGAAATCAGTAGGATCTCATTTAAAGGAAAGAATCTCCCAACTGGAGGAATTCAATCAGATCGTTTCGCATAATATTCGATCTCCGATCGGTAATATTCATACTCTGGTCAGATTTTTGGAAGAGGCTGAGACCGAAGAAGAAAAAAGGGAATATATCGATTATCTCAAAAAGACTTCGGAGCAATTACTCTCCACATTAAACGAACTGGTGGAAGTGATCCGGATTAGGCAGAGTCCGAAGATCGTCTCCGAAAGGATTTCCTTCGAGGAGTCTTTTTCCCACGTAAAGTCCATGTTTTTGGGCCAGATTACCGAGACAGGCGCCGACGTCCGTTTCGATTTCACGTTATGTCCATGGATTAATTATCCGCCGGTCTATTTGGAGAGTATTTTTTTGAATTTACTTTCGAATTCTCTCAAGTATCGTTCTCAAGGAAGAAAACCCGTGATAAAATTTCGGACGTATTGGAGCGGCGGAATTCAGGTTTTAGAGGCTGAGGACAACGGTTTAGGAATTGACTTGAACAAACACGGGAATCAAATCTTTAAATTGCATAAAAGATTTCACCGAGATACCGACGGTAAGGGGTTGGGTTTGTTCATGACTAAGAACCAAATCGAATCTCTAGGGGGCGAAATCCATGTGGAAAGTGTGCCCGGTTCAGGAACTAAATTCGTCATACAGTTATTGAGAGCGAATGAATTCAGTATTTAAGAAACAGAAACTGCTATTAGTCGATGACGACGTGATTTTCGTAGAAATTGCCAAGCGTACGATCGAAAAAACCGGAGCCGTGGAAAGCATGAAAGTGTTTCCTGACGGCGAAGGCGCGATCAGTTTCTTAAAAGAACACCAAACCGAACCCGACGTGATTCCGGATTTCATTTTCTTGGATATAAATATGCCGTTTATGGACGGATGGCAGTTCCTGGACGAGTATGCGAATTTCGTAAATTCGCTTAGCAAAAAACCGGTGATTTATATGGTGAGTTCGTCCGTGGACGATTCGGACTTGCGTAGAGCCAAGGAGACTCCTCTCGTTACGGATTACATAACGAAACCAGTCTCTCTGGACTCATTTAAGAGAATTCTAATCCAATCCTGATCGGACTTTCTTATTCTCCTCCCCCTAAAGAGAAGGCTCTTTTTCCTTCGAATTTATACAGGTTCTCCGTTTGCACGCTATCTAAGCCGGCTTCCGCGATTCTCAATAAAAGCTTGGCGATCTGTTCCGATTGGATAGACGCATAACCGTCTCCCGGTTCGTTATCCGGAGTGTTTGGGCTTACGAATCTACATCTCCAATGGTCCGTTAGGAATGTCTCCGGAGCTCCATTCGGAAATACTTTCACCCCTCGGTTCGTGATCATACGAAGTTTCAGATCTCCGGCTAGGCCGGCGAGTTTCTTGCCTAACTCATCCGAGGTTCCGGGCGCCCAATCCAGGAATACGTCTACACCCACCAATTCCTTTTTCAAAGCGACTCTTTTGTATTCGGGAATATGAATGGCTTTCGCCTTTCCGAAGGAAACAGGTCGGAATTTTTCCGGAAGATGACCGAGGTTGCCTATGACTGCGTCCGCGAATTCTTTGGTCCCTACTTTGATACGGCTTACACCCGCTTTATAGATATCGCCGGTATGAATTCCTTCTTCTATCGTGAGTAACCATGCATTTTGTACTTTTGCCGCGATATCCGGTTGTCCTAAATGTACGAGCATCATGACCGCGGCGTTTAGAAGTCCGCTCGGATTCGCCAAATTCTTTCCTGCGATATCGGGGGCGGAGCCGTGGATCGCTTCGAACATGGAGACGACTTCTCCGATGTTTGCGGAACCGGCCATGCCCACGGAACCGGCGATTTGTGCCACGATATCGGATATGATATCTCCGTATAAATTCAAAGTCACGACCACATCGTAAACTTGCGGTCTTTCGGCCAAATGCGCCGCGCCTATATCTATAATTTCACTCGTCGCTTCTATATCCGGATAATCTTTAGCTATCTCCTTGAATACGTCATGGAACAGTCCGTCGGATTGCTTCATGATATTATCCTTTACCATAGCCGTGACTTTCTTTCTTCCGTAAGCCTTTGCGTATTCGAACGCGTAACGGATGATTTTCTCCGAACCTGGGCGGGAGATGAGTTTTAGACATTGGACCGTATCGGAAGTCTGCTTGTGTTCGATACCGGTGTAAAGATCCTCTTCGTTTTCCCTAACGATAACCAAATCCAATTTAGGATGCTTCGTATCCACATAAGGATAAAGGGAAACGCAAGGGCGAACGTTTGCAAATAATCCTAAAGTGGTTCTGACGGTTACGTTTAAACTTTTGTATCCGCCTCCCTGCGGGGTGGTGATCGGCGCTTTGAAAAAGACTTTCGTGTCTCTTAATACATCCCAGGCGGAAGGCTCGATGCCGGCACTATGACCTCTTTTGTATACCTGCTCTCCGATTTCTATAAAGACGGGTTCGATTTTCGCGCCGGCCGCTTCCAGTATTCTTAGCGTGGCATCCATAATTTCGGGACCGATTCCGTCTCCTTTGGCGACGGCGATCTTTTTCTTCGAGGTCATTCTATTCCTCCGACTCTTAGTCTGATTAAAGTCTGAGCCCGCCTTAGGTCAATCTGGATTGGAAATCTTAGAGGAAGTACGTGTTGAATCCCGCTCGGAGTCCGACCGGCGTATCGTAAAAACTCCGGAAAAATATTTATCAAAGGGAGAATTGTTCGAGCTTTCCGCCGAACGAAAAAGGGGTACGATCGGTCCTTCTCGAAGAAGGACTGAGTCGTTTACTCTAGGATCGGACCGGATCTCCGGCCCAAGATACGATCACTCGATATCTAAATCGATATCGGGGCGATCCGCTAGAAATTCGTCCTGGGAATAAATGACTTCCAGAACGTCGTCCATCCAATCCGGAGTTGTGTCGAATAAGCGATCATGGTTTCTATATTTTCCAATGATACGAGTGTGCTTCAGAATCTGCTCTTTAGTCGCTGCATTCATATTATTAGCTTCGGCTGAAACGGGGGATTTATTTCGCCTACGTGACAAAAATTGAGAAAGATATTTCCTAAAAGTACAAGGAATTTTTCTAATTTGTTGTCGTTTTTTTCCGAAGAAGGGGCTGTCTCAGCAAGGGCCCTAACTACTTGCAAAATCGCTAATAAAATAGAACGTTCGTTAGGTGTCGGGGTCCGAAAGGTATAAAAAAACCCGGAGGAGCCTCCGGGTTTGCATTTAAGTGATATTCTTCGGAATAGGATTAGAATAGCTCGTTTCCTTTGAAGAAGAAGCTGATTTCCAGCGCCGCGTTATCGTCGGAATCGGATCCGTGAACCGCATTGGCTTCCTTGCTTTCCGCAAATAAGGCACGGATGGTTCCTGCGGCAGCTTCCTTAGGATCGGTGGCGCCGATAACGTCTCTCCAATGTTGGACCGCATTGTCTCTTTCCAGAGCGGCCGCAACGATAGGGCCGGAAGACATATAGCCGCAAAGATCGTTATAGAAAGGACGGGCTGCGTGTACTTTATAGAATTGCTTTGCGTCTTCCAGGGATAGTTTGAGATATTTAAGTCCTAAAATCTTAAAGCCTTCTTTTTCGATTCTTTGGAGAATATCGCCGACGTGCTTGTTTTTGACTCCGTCGGGTTTAATCATGATAAATGTTCTAGCCATTTTTTTTCCTTACTTACTTGGATAGTTTTTTAAGTAGTGCTTTGCTCACGTGTTCCGGCACCTGGGCGGAAACGTCCCGGCCGTGGCGGGCGACTTCCTTCACGATTGTGGAAGAAACGAAGGAATAATCCGTTGAGGACATTAGAAAGATGGTCTCGACTTCCGGAGCCAATTTTTTGTTCATTAGAGAGATTGCATATTCATAATCGAAGTCGGTTACCGCTCTCAATCCGCGGATAATACTCTTAGCGCCTCTCTTCTTGCAATAATCCACGGTCAGACCTTCGAATGTGTCTATCTCCAGATTGGCCCATCCCTCCGTAGCTTCCCGAATAAAATCGATCCTTTCCTGGATGGAAAATAGGAAGCTTTTATTCGAGTTAACGGCGACTCCTACGATTACCTTGTCGAATAGTCCGACGGATCTTTGGAGAATATCCAAATGTCCTCTAGTTAACGGATCGAAGGAGCCTGGATAGACCGCGATTCTTGTCATTTTTTCCTGAGCCTTGCCGCCTCTTTAGCAGGCAGTCCGTAAAGATTGATGAATCCCTCGGCATCCTTCTGGTTGTACAATTCTTCCTTCTCGAAGGTCGCCATTTCGGGGTTGTAGAGAGAGACTTGAGACTTTCTTCCCACGACGATGCAATTACCTTTGTATAATTTCACCTTAACGGTTCCCGTTACGTATCTTTGGGTCTCGGAGATGAAGGCTCTGACCGCGGCCATTCTCGGGGAGAACCAATGTCCGTTATAGATCAGCTCGGCAAATTCTGCGGATAGCTTATCCTTATGGTGTTGGGTGTCCCTATCGATGGTGATGGATTCCAAATCCCGGTGTGCATGGAATAGAATCGTTCCGCCGGGAGTCTCGTACACCCCTCTGGATTTGATTCCTACCAAACGGTTTTCTACGATGTCCACTCTTCCGATTCCGTGCTTTCCTCCAATCGTGTTCAACGTGTCCACGACTTCGTAAGGATTCAATTTCTTACCGTTGACCGCCACGCAGTTCCCTTCCACGAAATCCAGTTCGACGTATTCCGGAGAATCGGGGGCTTTTTCGGGAGAGACAGTGAGTAGGAACATATCTTCATTCGGTTCCCGATACGGGTCTTCTAGGATTCCCCCTTCGTAGGAGATATGCATTAGGTTCCTGTCCATCGAGTACGGTTTGGATGCGGTGACAGGGACCGGGATTCCTTTGGACTTAGCATACTCGATCAGGTCCGCTCTTCCTCCGAAGGACCAGGTTCTCCAAGGGGCGATGATTTCTTTTTCAGGTGCCAGGGATTTGAACGCCAATTCGAAACGAACTTGGTCGTTTCCTTTTCCCGTGGCCCCGTGAGCGAATGCGTCGGCACCTTCTTTTTTACCGACCTCTACCATCGCTTTGGCGATCAAGGGTCTAGCGAGCGAGGTTCCGAGGAGATATCTCATCTCATAGATGGCGTTTCCGTGGATGGCAGGATAAATAAAGTCTCTGGCGAACTCCAGTCTCAGGTCTTCGATATAAACCTTGGAAGCTCCGGTCTTGATTCCCTTTTCTTCCAAGCCGGTGAGTTCCTCTTTTTGTCCCACATCGGCAGTAAAGGCGACGACTTCGCAGCCGTAGGTCTCTTTGAGCCAGGTCAGGATCACGGAGGTATCCAGCCCTCCGGAATAAGCTAATACGATTTTCTTTATGTTCTTTTGAGCCGCCATTCTAAGGATAGGGAAATCGCCGGACCCCTCAAGACAAGTCGGATTTTCGGTCGCAAACGAATGAGTTTGGGTTGGGATTTCTCATCCTTTCGGCTTCGGAGCCCATTCCAGCTTCTCCGCTAATTTGCGTAGAATGAGAACCAGAGCCAAGGTGTCCATTCTGCAATAAGCCTTCAGTTCCGATTCCACTTTGGATCTTTCTTCCTGGGAAACTTTTTCGGTTCTGATTCTAAGAAATTCGGAATTCGCCAAATGACCCGCGTTAATGGACAGGTCTTTGTAATGAGCTCCGGTCAGAACGGGTAACACCGTTTTTAGGGAGGTCGTTCCATTCTGATTCGGATGATAATAATCGTAGTCCCAGAACGGTTTGGCCAAATCCACAAAATCTCCTTCTATCGATTGGAACCATGACTTGAAGTTCGGAAAGGCCTGAGTCGCTTCTTTCAGACATCTCTTTTCGAAAGTATCATTGAAGGCCAAGACCGTTCCTCCCGGGCGGATCTTTTCCGAGAGTGCGGAGAGAATACCGGATCTAGGATCGATATTACCGTCCTCGATATAGGAATATTCTTCCGGCTCTTCTTGCAGATTTTCTCTTTGGATATGTAGGGAGAAAAGAAAGGGTACGTGTTGGAACGGATTGGATTTGGAGTATATCGGAACGGGAGGGTTGATCGTTTCGAAATCCAGATAATAAAGAGGGAATTTTAATCGATCCAGAAATCCTACCAGAGCTTCCCTATTCAGATATTCTTTTCCCGATTTTACGGCTTCGACTTGGATTCTTTGCCTATGTGTAAAGTCTTCGTTAGGAATCACTTCCGAAAGATTACGTATGCCTTTTTCCCATAGAACTTGGGTGATATCCTTACCTTCCCTTAGTGTGAACAGATCCCCCGGAGAATCTCCCTCGTAACAACTCTCTTTATAAGAGCAATTCCTGGGGTGCGGACAATGCTTGGAGAATCGAATAGAAGGAAGTTTATCGTTTTCTAATACTTCTAGGAGTTGATAAGCTCTTTCCTTTACGTAGGGCAGAGAGGCTATAGTTTCCTCGCTGCAATCCTTGCGGTGGAGAATTTGATTGGCGTCTATCTCCCCTTCATTATAAAAATATTTGGAGTTTACCGTAAAGAGCAGAGTCTTTCCGACTTTATAACCGGCCTCCTCCAAAACCATTCGGATAAAGGACAGTTCCTGGATGTGATTTTTTTTAGGAGAAGCCGAGGCCTTTACGATCGCGACTTCCCAACCTTCTTCTCTCGGAAAAATAAAGTCCGCCCTGCAATCAAAGTAATCGGTTTGGATGCAGGTCCCTCTGGCGGGTCGATTGGAATCCAACAGGGACCTTGTGGTTTTGTTATCGTATCTCGCATGAACGGAATCCGGAAAGAATCGACTCGCGATCTCTCTCAATAGGGACTTCTGTTTGGGAGAAATGTATTGGTTCGGTTCCTCTCTTTCGGAAGAGGCGGGATCCATTAAGGATTTCCAAAGTTGTAATTCGCAGAATTCTCCCGTTTGGTATGCGGATTTTCCCAATAAAGGAATTCCTCTTTCCCTATAAGGAGCGAGAATGTCGAAGAGCAGTTTTCTACGTAGGAATTCGGGAAGTAAAAATGAAGTCCGTCGAACAACGGCTCGGAGAATTTGAGGAAGGGAAATCATTGAGGCGTCGAGTGGGCATCCAGTCGCGGGTTTCCCCGCGACTAGGAAAATGCTTACGCCAAAAGAACCTTGATGTCTTTCGGGCTGGAAGCGCTGTAGATTTTATTTTCGGAAGAACCTAGATTCGCCTGCGTCAATTTTTGGGAAACTACGCTCGGTCCGAAATCGATTCCTACTACTTTAGCAGTGTTGACGAAATTCGCAGTCGCTTTGTCCCAATGAAGAGCCTTGATCAAAACCTCTCTGAAAAGAGGAAGAGATACGTCCGGTTCGTTTTGGAAATTGCGTCCGTCGAAAATGGAATAAACCGGAATTTTCAGATCGGAACCTTTGTATTGGAATCCGATTCTTTCCATGTCTTTAGGTACCGTATTCTCTGTTCCGTCCATGATCGGGCAATGGAAAGGAGCGGTGGTTCTGAGATAAACGAATTTTACCTTTTTCTCATCCATTTCGGCCTTGAATTTTTTGCGGAACGCTAGAAGCGCTTCCGGATCTCCGGAAACGATATTGGAATCCGGGGTATTGAAAAGAGAAACATAAATCGCTTTAGTTCCGCTAAGTCCTAGATCCGCGTTGGTCTTTTGCACTCTTTCGGAAAGTTCCGCTGCGCTATATCCGATAACGGCTACCATAGGAGCAGGTTGCTTGTCTCCGATTTCCTCGTTGCCCTTCAGAACTTCTTCGGAAGGATTGAAGACTCCGTAAAGCTCCTGGGCCCTGTAGCCTAAGTAGAGGATGAATTTTAGAAATTTAGAAAATTCTTTATAGAACTCCGCGCCTTCTTTGCCGAGAGACACTAGGACTGCGGGAACGATTCCTTGGCTATGTCCAGTCGCTCCGAGGGCATTTGCCAATAGTTCGGATGTCGCAAAGCCTTTATTGGTTAAGGAGACGTAATTTGCCGTCTGTGTGAGAAAGATTCCCACGATGGAGACGCTGGCGCTGCTAAGATAGCTTTCGTCCGGAGCGGAGTCCGGATTCTTGAGCCAGGATTCGAAATCGTATCCTTGGGAAACGATTTTCTTATCCAAAGAGGGAATTTCTTCCGCTAAGGTCTTAAATGCAGTTTCGAAGAATTCTTTCAGCGAAGGTTCCGATTCATAGAGTTTAGAGAGTTCTTTCAGCCAAGGGGATCCTTGCCCTCCGAATTGCAGGAAGAGTTTGTTCCCCTGCGACTTTGCTTCGTTCAAAAAGTTTGCTACTGCCATACAATGCCTTGTTTTGAGTCGTTAGAAGATGCTTTTCTCCGATGGCTTGGGCTCGCAATTCTTTTTTCCCCTTCTTTCAGGCGCCAAATGCCGTTCACAAAGAACGACCGTCTCATTGGAGCGGATTAAAAGAAATTGAACGGAAGAGTATTATAGTGATCGTCGCTTTCCCGGGAAAATGATTGACCGAGTCGCCTACACATGGGGTTATTCTTTCCGAAACCCTTCTAATTGGAATTTTCTCCAATCTCCGGAATGTCCGGAACACGAAAACAATATGATAAAAGTAAGGAACCTTTCCAAATTCTACGGAAAGAAATTGGCAATTGATCGACTCAATTTCGAACTCAAAGAGGGAGAAATCGTCGGCTTATTGGGCCTGAACGGTGCAGGCAAAACGACTACGATCCGGATCTTAACCGGATATTTAATGGCGACCGACGGACTCTGCGAGTTGAACGGTCTGAATACCTTCGAACATCCCATGGAGGTCAAAAAGAAGATCGGCTATCTTCCGGAAACGCCTCCTCTTTATCCCGAACTTACCGTAAGGGAATACCTGGCTTTTGCGGCTCGCATCAAACAGGTTTCGGAAGAGGAGTTGGAGTCGGAGATATCTAGGGTAGTTAATCTGACCGATTTGACTTCTGCGGAAAATAAGGTGATAGAAACCCTATCATTAGGATTTCGTAAAAGAGTAGGAATCGCTCAGGCGCTGTTAGGAAATCCCGAGGTCATCATTATGGATGAACCGATTTCCGGTTTGGATCCGAAGCAGATCGTGGAAATAAGGAATCTCATCCACAATCTAAAGGAAAATCATACGATTCTTCTTTCGAGTCATATCCTTCCTGAAGTCTACAAGACCTGTAACCGATTCTTGTTCCTACATAACGGTCGCATCGTATACCAATGCAATCGCCAGGAACTCGAAAAGGAAATGGAAAATCTTTCCGGTTTGGAAGTGACTCTTTCGGGCAAAAGCAAATCGGAGACCGAATCCTATCTGAGCGGAATCGCGAATCAATCCGGCGCTAACGTGAGGTTTGTCGGAGAGGATCCGGTCGGGTTCACTTTTCTTATCAATACTTCTTCCGAAAGGAAATTCAAAGAGGATTTATATGCCGGCATTTCCTCTTCCGGTATCCTTCCCGAATTCATCCGGAAGCAGGATGTGACCTTAGAACAGATCTTCATGAACAAGGTTTAACGGTTATGTTTCGTAATATAAAATGGATTTTTTTAAAAGAGGTAAGGGTATTCTTCGGAACTTATCTCGCTCCTCTGGTGTTGGGTGGGACCGCCTTTTTGAATTCCTTATTCGTTCTCATCCTGAATTTTAACTCGGGTACGAATTATACGGAAACCACGGTGGTGACGTTCATTTCATTTATGAGTACGATCCTGATCGCGATGTTGATCGTAGCTATGGGAACGATCACCGAGGAAAGGAATCGTGGGACCTTGGAGTTTCTCTTTACCGCTCCTATTTCGGAAATGGAAATCGTGGTGGGTAAATTTCTCTTTGGCGCCTTAGTTTGTCTGATAGTCTCGCTGTTGGTCGACGGACTCTTTCCTTTGTTCCTATTCTTCTTTTGGAAAGCCCCTCTTTATATCGTGGCCTCCGGAACGATAGGAGTGTTTCTATTGGGGATATTCACCTTTGCTGTGGGGCTTTTCGGTTCGAGTCTGGGCAAGAATCAAATGGTTTCCATGCTGATCTCCATCATGATTCTATTAACTCTTTGGGTGATCGGATTCTTCTCGTATCTCTTCGATGCGGCAACAAGAAAGGTCTTGTTCCACTTGCATATATTTTCGCATTTTATCGGCTTTTCGAAGGGAGTGCTTCCTTTGAGTAGTATCGTTTTCTTTATCAGCGGAACCGTATTCTTTTTGTATCTTACGGTAAAGGTTCTGGAATCTAGGAGGTGGAGAGGATGAAGAATTATTTAAACAGAATATTGTCCTGGGCCTCGATCCTTTTTCTTTTGCTATTTTTTCCGGTTTACGACACCTTTGCGAGCGCCGGAAGCCGTTGGCTATTATCCATCGTGGTTGCGGCGACCTTGGCCGCTTCTGGGGTTCTTTCTTTTCTGGGTTCCAAGAAGGAAGAAAGAGAAACGAATCTTTCCCTAGCATCCGGGCTAGGGCTACTCTCTTTAGGCTTGTATTTCCTGCGAATCTACTTGGAGGATTTATCCATACAAAAAGGTTCTTCGGCGGAATGGATCGGAAGCTTGCGAGAGTTCCTACTCGTGTTCCTGGTGCTTTCCGTGTTGGGAAGCGCCGCCTTAGGTCTTTTGAGAGAATGGGAAAGAGCCTCCGCGGAGAACCAATCCAGTCTGAAAGGAAAAAAACAGAGTCTGATTCGCGATTTCTTTCTGGGAGCAGGGATTCTGCTTCTGGCGGTTATTTTAGCAAATTATATTTCCGTAATTAAGAATCACAACTTCGATCTGAGTTCCAAGGGGCAATTCTCCTTCTCTCCGGAAGCGAAGAAGATCTTAAAGGAGATTCCGGAAGGGGCCGAAGTGGATGTGATCGCATTCTACCCTCGTCCTCTGGAGAATGCGCCTAGTTCCGACAAATCCAACTCTCTCGCATTGCGTAGGGTAAGACCGGATTTGGAAATTTTACTCGGTCAATTGGGATCGATTCATCCGGGGTTTAAGGTAAAATTCGTGAATGCGGACGTGGAGCTGGACGAACTCGCGGAATTCGGACAAGTTTCCAACGGAAACGTGTTGGTGCGTTTTCGTAAAAAGGATGCGAAAGCGGGGCCTTACCCCGAGCAAAAGGTGAGCGTAAAGGACAAGACGGAGTTGGAAGAATTCGAAAGAAAGCTGGTCCAGGCCTTCATGAACGTCACTACCAAAGAAAGAAAGGTATACTTCACCCAATCCAACGGAGAAAGGTATTCGGCAGTTTTCCAAAATCTTCCGAATGAAAAGCTGACTCGGCTTTCGGCGGGACTTTCCTTTCTGAACTATCGCCTTTCGGGTATCGGTTTTAAGGAGAATTGGCCTCCTAAAATTCCGGAAGATACGGATATTCTGGTGATCATCGGACCTACCGTTCCTTTCGGCCCGGAAGCAAGACAGGCTATATTAGAATATTTTAATCAAAAAAAGGGCAAACTCTTTATTACGATCGAGCCTAAGGGCGGAGAGACCTTCGATTGGCTTCTCGAGAATTCCGGACAGACTTTCGTAAAGGAAACTTTGTCTCAGATTCCTTCCCAACCTGGAATCGTGATCACGAAAGCCTTCCGTAAACATGCCATAGAAGAATCCCTGAGCAAAAAGGATTTAGGTGTCGTTTACCCGTACTCCGGTTATTTTCAGTCCAAGGCTTCTGCGGAACCGAAGAGCAAATCTAACGACTCTTACGTTCTACTCGAGAGCGGCGGGGAGTCCTACTCGGATAAAAACGGAAACGGTAAGCAGGATGCGGGCGACGATAATAAGAATGTGCCTTTGGCCCTTTTACTCAGAACGGTAGAAGAAACCAAGGCTTCAGCTGTGAATCAGGACCCGAACCAACCTCCTGCTCCTGCGGAAAATAAATCCGGAAACGAAGGTCGGGCGGTTATATTCTCCGGAACTTCTTGGTTGACGGATCAATATATACCTTACGCCGCAAATTACGAATTAGCAAGTTCCTCCGCGACTTGGCTGCACCAGGATGTGAGCCTACCTGCGATTCCTCCTAAAAAAGAGGAGATAGAAAGCGTTTCTCTGACGGACGGTCAAAAGAGAGCGGTTTGGATTTTGGGTATGTTCGTGTTCCCCGGTCTGATCGCCGGATTGGGTTCCATCTATGTCGTTCGTAGAAGAAGGGGCCGTGATTCCGAATGAGAAATAAATTACTCCTTCTTGCTCTCGTGGTAGTTCTCTTATTCGCTTCCATCTTTTTGTTGGAGGAGAATAAGGAGGATCTGACCGAATTCGAATATTGGAAATTGAATATTGATAAAATAGAATATTTCCCCGGTGGAGAAAAATGGTCCGAGGAATCCGGAGAAAATTTCGCTAAGAAACCTTTCGAAATCTCCAAACGGGACGAGATCCGAAAAGGAAATTTCTATGTCGTTTCCGATACGGATTCGGAAACGGGAAAGAAGATTGAATACGAAGCCGGATATAACGCGGAGAATAGCTTTCGCGATCTGAATCGTCTGAAAGTCAAAAGTACGGAGTCGGTAATCGAAGGCATTCCCGTTCAGGAATCCTTACTGATAGGAGAAGATTCTCCTAAACTGGTCCTCTATTCCGGTAATCAAAAAAAGGTACTTAGGATCGGTAAGAAACATAAGAACGGATCCACCCGAGTCATTTTGGATGAAGGACATCCTTCCGTAATTCTATCCTCTTCTTCTTATTTGTTCGATCGGTTCCAGAAGGGACCCGAAGATTTCCGTCAAAGACAACTTATCAATCTGAACGGAGAAACCGTAAAAGAGATTTCCTATCTGGATGAGACCGGAAAATCGATCCGCATGGATAACACTCCGTACGAG
Organism: Leptospira wolffii serovar Khorat str. Khorat-H2; assembly: GCF_000306115.2. Lineage (NCBI taxonomy): Bacteria > Pseudomonadati > Spirochaetota > Leptospiria > Leptospirales > Leptospiraceae > Leptospira > Leptospira wolffii. The sequence goes on along the minus strand of NZ_AKWX02000020.1, from coordinate 205,780 downwards.
GACAATAAGGCTAAGAAGAATTTTTGGCGCAGACTTTCGGGAACGATCATGATTCTGGACCAAAAATTAGCCGAGGATCTTTATCGTTCCGTGACTGGATTAAAGACGGAACTTTTTCCGGACGAACCGAACGGAGCCGGTTTCGCGGTAAGCAACCTACTTGCGCCGGATGCAGCTAATACGGAATATTCTCTTGCGAGTCTTAAAGTAATCCTGTCGGACGGAAACGAAATATTGATCCGTTTCCATCGCTCCACGGATATCGGGGAAAGAAAACTGAACCCTGTGGTTCGCATTCTAAACAGAAAATTCCAGGAACCTCCCGTCTATGTGAACGAGGATATTTTTCATAGGATTCAGGATACTGCATCTCGAATCCAAGCTTCTACCATGGTGGCAAAACCTTCCAAAAAGACTTCCGCGAAACCGCAACGGAAAAATCCATGAGCCTGATCGCCGGACAAACCGATTTAACCGAAACGGAAAAATCGAAGCTTTCCTTATTGGAGAAGATATTCAAGTCCCCTCAGGACGCATTCGATCAGTATTTAAGGGATTCCTCCTTGGGAAGAAAGGAATTACTGCGTCTGCATTTCGCACTCTGGGTGTTGGCTCCCGTTTCCAAGGTCGCGGGCAATATCATAAAAATTGCATGGGACTTCGTTTTTGCCGATTCTATAGAATGGAATATCTTCTCGGGAGCCCTGACTTCTTTCGTTTTATATCCGGTTCTGCTTTTGATCGTATCCCAATTGGATGTGGTTCGGGTATTCTATAAGAAGATAGACCGTACTAAAGGGGAGAGTTTTCCTCCCGCAGACGTATTGACTTTGGCCTTTCTTCCTTTTTCGGCATCCGCAGTCTTTTGGATTTTACCGGGTCCTTGGCATCTAGGGCTGATAGGAATCGCATTTCTATATTCTTCCTACTTATGCGCCTTGGGGATGAGAAGAGCTAGCGGATCCGATCCTCGGGAGATTTTGATTTTCTTTTTGGTGGGAATCTCTTATCTTCTGAGTATAGCTTTGGTTTTTACTTTTATCTATAATATCATTAGGACTTTATTAAATTGAAGATTCATCTGATCGGAATCGGCGGAATCGCCATGGGAAACTTGGCCTCCATGCTGAGGAGTCTAGGTCATGAGGTTTCCGGTTCCGATGCCGGAGTATATCCTCCCATGTCCGATAAGCTCAAGGAATGGAAGATTCCTTATTCGGAGGGCTTCGATGCTTCTAGGATTGCCGGAAAGGATTTAGTCGTAGTCGGCAATGCGATCTCTCGCGGTAACCCCGAGGTCGAAGAGGTATTGAATAGCGGAGCCGAATACGTATCCATGTCGGCGGCTTTGGAAAAGTATATTCTCGCCGGTAAGAAGGTGGTAGTAGTGGCGGGGACTCATGGAAAGACCACGACCACGTTTTTAATCCATCATCTTCTGAAAGAATCCGGTCTCAAGCCGGGACTATTCGTGGGGGGAATTCGCAAGGATGGATTTCCGGGATTCGAATTTACGGATGGAAAATATTTCGTGATCGAAGGTGACGAGTACGATACAGCATTCTTCGATAAGGCGTCTAAGTTCCTACATTATCGACCTACATATGCAATATTGAACGCTTTAGATTTCGATCATGCGGATATCTTTAAGGATATCGGAGAGATCGAGACCATGTTCTCCAGACTTCTTCGTTTGGTTCCGAGTAACGGAAAGGCGTATTACTGGGCGGGCGCCGCCAATCTCAAAAGAATCTGCCATGAGGCTTCCAAATTTCTGAAGTCCGAACCGTTCGATTTCAATAAGAAGGGATCCTTGCTTTCTTGGAGAAAAGGAAGCTTGATGTCGGGAGATCGGGTTCTTAGGCCTAGATTTTTCGGAAATCATAATTATAGAAACGCCGAAGTCGCTTTGCGAGTCTGCGAAGAGATTCTACAAAAAGAAAAGATTCCTAACGCAAGAGAACGCCTTTTGGATGCGCTTGAAACTTTCTCCGGAGTAAAGCGTAGGCAGGATATTCTTTTTGAATCCCCTAAAAGCATTCTTGTGGAGGATTTCGCCCACCATCCCGTAGCCGTCGAAGAGACCATCAAATCAGTGAAGCAGGCTTTTCCCGGCTTCAAGATCATTAGTTTATTCGAACCTAGAAGCGCGACTTCCCATAGGAACGTCTTCCAAAAGGAGTATTCCTTCGCTTTCAAGGGTTCCGCAGTGACCTTAATCACCGAGATCCATAATCTCAAAAAGGTATCCAAAGAGAATCGTTTGGACGTCAAGAAACTTGTCCTGAAGCTGCCCAAGCATTCCGGGACTTTACCGTTTTATTGCAAGGACCCGAAAGATCTGGTCTCCAAACTTAGGAAAATCCTTCCCCAATTCGAGAAGGATAAAATCCTGATCTTAGCCATGTCGAACGGAGCCTTCGGCGGCATTTATCCTTCTCTTAGGGAACTGAGCGAGTCCAGAAAATGAGTCTTTCCGAAGAATTAGATAGAATCTACGAAGAAGCCAATCGTTTGATTTCCTCTTCCGTCGACGAGGCGGATCTGGATAAGAACAAAAACGAATTCTTAGGGAAGAAAGGAAGGCTTACTTCCGTTCTTAAGAATCTCGCCTCCCTGTCCATAGAGGAAAAGAAAACCGTGGGACAAAAGGCCAACGATCTTTCCAAGAGTTTAGAAGAGATCGTAGTGAAGACCCGGGAAAATCTCAAACTGAAGAGTTTTCGGGAACAATCCGAGAAGGAATGGTTCGACGCCTTAAGACCTCTGGGCGAGGCGGAACCTGGTACCCTCCATCCGATTACCAAGATCCAGTACGAGATAGAGGATATCTTCACATCCATGGGCTTCGAGGTTTGGGACGGACCGGAAGTCGAAACCGATTTCAATAATTTCGGTGCCTTGAATTTTACCGACGACCATCCGGCTCGGGACATGCAGGATACTTTCTATCTAGAAGACGGTAACCTTCTTCGCACCCATACTTCCGCGATCCAAGTTAGAGCATTAAGAAAACTGAAACCTCCATTCAAGATCATAGGCCCCGGTAGAGTTTTCCGCTACGAAGAAGTGGACGCTTCCCACGAGACTTCCTTTTATCAGATAGAAGGTATGGTGGTTGGTAAAGATATTTCCGCGGGAAATATGCTATATACGATGGAAGTGCTATTATCTCGCGTTTTCGAAAAGGAAGTCAAGACCCGACTTCGCCCAGGATTCTTCCCTTTCGTGGAGCCTGCCTTCGAATTGGATATCAATTGCCAAGTATGCGGAGGAAGCGGCTGTTCGGTCTGTAAACATTCCGGATGGTTGGAGCTTATGCCTTGCGGCCTCGTTCATCCCAACGTTTTTACATTGAACGGTCTGGATCCGAAAGAATGGACCGGATTCGCCTTCGGGCTCGGATTAGACCGGCTCGTGATGATGAAATACGGGATCCACGATATCCGTTATCTGCATTCCGGAAATCTCAGGTTCTTAAAACAATTCTAATATGTTAATCACACCGATCCAGACTCGTTGGAACGATTTGGATCCGTTCGCCCATGTGAACAACGCAAGATACATGTCTTATCTGGAGATCGGGCGCGTGGATTATTGCATGAAGAAGTTCGGAGTAAAAGAAATCTACGACGTTCCATTTCTACTCGCTCGGATCGAGGTCGATATGCTGAAAGCTGTGGAACTTGCGGATCCGATCGAGGTTCAGACCTGTGTTTCCCGAGTGGGGAATAAGTCCTGGGAATTCACTTCCACGATCCGCCATGTGGAATCCAAGACGCCTTATACCCGCGCTAAGACCGTCCAAGTTTCCTACGATCATAGAAAAAAAATATCGGTTCCCATTCCGGATTGGATCCGTAAAATTCTGGAAGAGGATCTCCGCAAATTCGAAGATTCCCTTCCGAAAAATTGAGTCATTCTCCCGGCATCGGAAGATCCAAAGGCTTTCCTGTTTCGGCCAACGTTTTGACGGAAGATAAGACTCTGGCCCATCCTCCGTCGACGGAGTTTTGGTAGGATGGATCTCCCTCCTTGATCTGATCGTTGATCAGTTTCAAGTGTGTAATTTTTCCGTAAGGCTCCAAGGAATAGATTACCCTGGATTCGAAGTCCTTGTATTTTTCTCCGTATACGGATCCCACTACCATACTCATGGAGACCTTCCGGTTCGGAAGAATCTCCAGAATTTTTCCTTCCACATGAATCGTTCTGTCGCCCGCGATTCCTGGGCCGACATAAGCGTAAGCACTCCCGACTTTGAAATCGGATTCGATCCCGCAGCCGTGAAAGATTTTGGCACTTTCCTCCTTATCGATTATAATCTTCCAAACCTTGGAAGGGTCGGCTCCGATATACGTTTCATATTTGATTTCCATAAGGTCCCCTTTTTCCCGAACGGGATAAGAAGAATGATACTCGACTACTAAACAAAAAGATTGTAAAAACGCGACAGAGAGAAGAATATTGGAAACCTGTAGGAACTAGAATCTTGCAAGTCGATCTAAAGAAACCTAGAGGGATTTTAAAATCCATAGCCGGAGAAAACTGGGAACTGGTCTTGAGTTCCCCTTCTCTCTCTTTGAGTTTTTTCGTGGAGCACTATTGGTCGGTTCGATGGGATATGAGAGAGACTGGACCGCTGGTTCAGGAAAACCTTCCTTTTCCTTCCGTGCATCTAGTATTCGAAAAAGGAAATACTAAGATCTTCGGTGTTGTAAGCGGAAAATTCTCGAAGGCGTTGGAAGGCAAGAATCGCGTCTTCGGAATCAAGTTCCGTCCCGGAGCCTTCTATCCATTCTACCGTAAACCGATCTCCGGTTTTACGGACAAGACTCTAACCTTGGAAGAAGTCTTCGGTATACCTTCTTTACCTTTGGAAGAGGAAGTTTTCTCCATGGATTCTGAAGAAGAACTGGTGCGATTCGCGGAAAAGTTTTTATATGAAAGATTGCCTGAGGAAGACAAGACCGTGGAAACGATCAACCGGATCATCGAAGAGATTTCCAATAAACGGGAGATCATCAAGGTGGAAGACATCGTCGAATTCTCCGGACTAAACAAGAGAACCCTACAAAGAATGTTCCAACAATATGTGGGAGTCGGTCCCAAGTGGGTCATCAACCGATATCGCATGTTCGAAATTTTAGATCGGGTTTCCGAACGAACGGATTGGGCGGACTTGGCCTTGGAGTTGGGATATTTCGACCAGTCGCATTTCATCAAGGACTTCAAGAGAATGGTGGGGCTTTCTCCCGAGGAATATTCTAAAAAGAAACACAACTCCTAATCGATTTGCTCCCGGGAAGTTCGGGATAAGTTCTTGCTAAGGAATTCGTGATCGGTTATTTCCATCACTGGCTCGAATTCGTCCCGTAAAGATTCGAGTAACGATGCAAACGAGGGAAAGAATGCCGAAAGGAATCCTGATTACCCAATGTCTATGTCTACAGAACGATTTCGTGGAGCCGATCCAGAAATACGATCCTGTTCCTAATCTATTGCATATAGGATACGGAGAAGCACTTCGTTTGATGGGCGAAAATCCGGAGGAAGGTCCGGTCCTTTCCTTTATGGAATGGGCTTACGGAGAGTCCGACAAAAATTTGGAGATCGTTCATATCCGGGATTGGCACGATCCAAAAGACGAAGATCAATCGGAGCATCTTTCTCAATTCGGACCTCATTGCATCCAAGGTACTCACGGAGCCGATTTCGTTTTTCAAAATTTGTCCCTTCGCCTTCCCAGAGAAACGAGACTGGTTAACGCATCCGGATTGAACGATTTTCACAAGACGGAATTGGAGAAACTATTAGAACCTTTTTCCGAAACGGAGACGAACGTAGGCCTGGTGGGAGTCTGGACGGAGGCTAAGATCAGTTATCTCGCATACGAACTAAGAACTAGGTATCCTAAGTTTCGTATAGGAGTATGCAGCGCGCTGACCGCAAGTTCTTCTCGACACATGCATTATGTTTCCTTGGACCAGTTACGCAATCTATTAGGAGTCGAAGTTTATCCTTCACTGGGAACATTCTCAGAATTCTTAACCGGAAAGTCGGCGGTAACCGTTCATCAAGCTTCCGTTCGGGAGGATTCCGTAAAGTTTGAATTCGACGAATCCCTGGATCTAAAGGAAGAAGACCGGAAAATTCTATATTATCTTTTTAGGGATTGCAGATCCGTTTCTTTCCATTGTTTGGACGGAGGTTTTTCCGGTAACGTAGTTCTCAGAGCCAAGAGTGTGGATCCTTTAGGGCATTCTCAAGTCCCTACCGTAATTAAGATCGGCGAGAGAGATCCTATCGCTCAGGAGAGAACCGCATTCGAAAGGATAGAAGAGGTTTTAGGAAATAACGCTCCCAGGATCGTGGATTTCGCAGAGATAGGAAGTCGAGGAGGGATCAAATACAGATATGCGGCGATGCTGGATGGTAATACTCGGGTTTTCCAGGATATGTACGAGGGAGGAGAAGAAGAGAAGGAATGTTTCGCCGTCCTAGATACGGTTTATAAGAAGCAACTCGGCCGACTCTACGATGCAGCGGAACCCGAAAAATTGGACCTATTGCAGTATTACGATTTTCGAACTAAATACGCTCCCGGGGTAAGACGTAGGGTGGAAGAGTTGATCGGAAAATCCGCGGACGGAAATAGGGTCGAGCTATCGTTCGGAAAAGCCGTTTATAATGTCTGCGAATTTTACGAGAACGATCTTTTGCATTTAAAAGAATACGGATCTATCCCCCGTTACGTATCCTATGTTCACGGGGACTTAAACGGAAGAAACATCATCATAGACGCTCAAAAGAATGTTTGGCTTATCGATTTTTTTCACACTCATAGAGGGCACGTATTAAAGGATCTCATCAAGTTGGAGAACGACCTTCTCTATATTTTCACTAAGATTGAGGACGCCGAATTGGAAGAAGCGTTTGCTTTAACCGATCTCATACTGTCCCAGCAGGATCTGGGAATACCCCCTAAGCCGGAGGAAGAGATTCGCTTTGTCTCCGAAAAAATACGCAGAGCTTACAGAATGGTTTGTAAACTCAGATCTTTTTATCCTTCGCTGATTCGCTTGGATCGAGATCCTTACCAACTCCATGTGTCCTTGTTAAGATACGCGATGCACACTCTTTCCTTCGACGAATCGAGTCGTGTGCAAAAGATTTGGGCCCTTTATACCGGTGGTATCTGCGCGGAGAAGGTGAAGGAATTCCTACTATTATCGAAACGTCTTCGAATCGATATGCTTTCTTTAGAAGGCAAAAAAGGCCGAATCGGGCTGACCTTGCTTCCTGGAAGAAAGGACCGAGACAGGGATCTTATTTCCGACATAGATACGATACGAGAAGAAGGGATTTCCACGGTGGTCTCTTTACTTACCGAAAACGAATATGCGGAATACGGCGTGCCGGATCTAAAGGAAGCGTATCAAAAAAGCGGAATGGACTCTGTTTTCTACCCTATCCTGGACCAAAAAGTTCCGGATCGAAGTTCTTTGGAGGTACTACTGGATCGAATGGATACCGAACTGTCCTCGGGCAAAAATATTCTCGTACATTGCGTAGGAGGCTTGGGTAGATCGGGGACAGTTGCCGCCGCGTATCTCATTCGTAAGTTGGGCTTTACTTCGGAACAAGCTATCCGCAGGGTCCGAGAAGTTCGTTCCGAAAGAGCCATCGAATCCAGGGAGCAGGAAAGTTTTCTCCGCGGATTGGCGAATGGATTCTGACGGTGATAAGTCGAGGTAAAAAGCCGATTTCTGCGATGCCCCGCGGTCGGTCTTGGCTTCTATTAAATCTTCCAAGACAATCGAGGATTTTTTACCGTCACCGAATCAGCTTATTTTAAAGAAAGATAATTCTAGATCTTTATACTGAGCGTTATACTCATAAATAATTCGGGGGTTCATTCTCCCGCTTTCACTCGCAGTCTCATTCTTCCTAGATCCAAGAAACCGTCCGGGGTTTTTAATTCGGCTTCTATGAGGTCTCCGTCCTTTAAGTATTTCGGGCTTGCGAGTTGCTTTTTTACGAATATTTCCATGATCTTCTTTTCGGAGAAGAGAAAGGAGGCGATTCGTTTCACGAATCCACCCGGCGCTTTCAATGCCACGCCCGAAGGAGTGCCGGTAAGAATGATATCTCCCGGAGAAAGATTCATGAGCCCGGAAAGTTCCGTAAGCGTTTCTTCGGGAGGGAAGATCATCTTGTTCAGTCCGGATTTTTGTCGTAACTCTCCGTTTACACTGAGCGAGATTTCGAGGTCGGAAATTCTGGCTAATTCTTCTTTGCCGATGAGAAGTACATAGGGGCCGACCGGGCAGAAGGTTCGATAACTTTTTCCTTTGAACCATTGTCCTTGCGGGATTTGGATGTCTCTCGCGGATACGTCGTTCGCTAAACTGATAGCTCCTACATACTCGTGCAGATTCTCTTTCGTGATCTGAACGCGACCGATGATTTCCTTTTTAAGAATGAGTACCATCTCCGCCTCGTAATCTAGGAGTCTTACGAAAGGAGGTCGAACGATTTCTCCGACCGCACTCGTAAGACTGGAAGGAGCCTTAGTGAAGAATAAGTTATAATCCTTATCCTTAGGATTCATTCCTGTTTCCAGGATATGTTCCGCGTAATTTTTTCCCTGACAGACGATATTACGCGGAGCTTCGATCGGAGAAAGGATCTCTATTTGGTCCGAGGCAATGGGATTGCCTACCGCTTCCGGAGGTTTTCCGTTTAAAGATAAAAAGTCCGTAATATGATTGCCTGCGATCGGAATAATGGAATCTCCCGATACGGTTCCCCATTGGGTTTTTCCTTGGAAATTGAATCTGCAAATACGTGTCATTCTTCTACTCGACACAATTAACTTGGCATTCCGCCCCGGCCGTCTTTAAAATTTTCACTATATTCGGTTTCTCATATCGATTTTTTTGCACGGCCCAGTCCATCGGGGTCCAACCGATATTGTCCTTCTCGTTTACCTTGGCTCCGGCTCGGATCAATAATTTCAAGGATTCCGCCGCACCGCTTTCTGCTCCTTTATGCAAAGGGGTCCATCCTTCGTCGTTTTTCATGTTAACGTCGGCTCCTCTTTCCAAGAGCAAGCGAGTGAGATCCGGAGATGGAACGGCTAAATGCAATGGAGTCATTCCATCATTGCGAGTCGCATTCGGATCGGCTCCGTTTCTGAGAAATAATGCGCAGAGTTCGTAGAAACCGTTGGATACGGCTCTATGCAAAGGGGTTTCTCCTTCTCCGTTTTTGGAATTTATACCGGCTCCGATCTGTAATAAGAATACGGACATCTCGTAGGAACCGTAACCGGCGGCCTTATGAAGAGGGGTATTATCCAGGTAATCCTTAGTATTCGGATCCGAACCTCTCAGGATGAAGCGAACGGTATCATCCAAGTTCCTTTGACGGATCGATTCGAAGAAGGCCGAATCCAAACTGGAATCGGTTTTGATGGAGTTTCTCAGAATCTTTAGCGCATCCGGACTGATAAGAATGATTTTTGACTCGGATAATCTTTTCGCACTCGTCTTACCCGAATCTGGGCTTTCCGCATTAGGATTGGCTCCTAGTTTCAAACTCGAATCCACTTGGTTTCTAAAATTCCTATCTATTCCTTCGTGCAATAACGAATCCGCTTTTTCCTGATCGAAAAGATTCTGTCCGAGTTGAGAACTCATCTTGTTTCTGTATTGGTTGAAATATTTGATTTGTTCCTCGGACACGAATTCCGATCTTGCGAGAATTTCCAAGGCGGATCGGAAACCTTCCTTTATCTTTATTAGATAATTATTCTTACGGTCGGCCTCCGATTCGAAGCCTTCCGAGACGAATGCCTTCTCTAAAACCTGGTAGATTCCGGAAAGTTTACTTTGCAAATAGGATCTTCCCGTGGTTTCGGAAGTGAGGATTTTCCTGTCGATTCTCGCTCTAAGAGAGGAGTATTCGGAAGAATGGGGGAGCTTGTTCAATTCTCCTCGAATGCCTCTGTAATTTTGGACCGCTCCCGAAAAATCGAAGTCCGAGTATTCTCTATCCGCTTCTTTCTCCCGCAGACCCAAGACGACTAGATTCATTTTTTCGATTCTAGTTTCCAAAACATTCTCGAGTTCCTTTAGACGAAACGCTTCGGGAGTCTTGGATTTATAATCGGAGTATATTTTTCCGTATTCTTCGGAAAGATTTTTAAGCGAGGATATTTCTCCTCCGGATGAGGCTTTGGAATCCAGGAGAGAAATTCTATCCTTATAAAGAAGAAGATATGCATTCGAAATCTTCCTACGAATTCCGTTCAGATAATCGCTAATTTCCTTTTTGGTTTTTTCGGAGAGTCGATTTTCTAGAGTGGTTAGAGTTTCCGAATATTCGGACACGGATTCTTCGTAGGATTTTTCCTTCGTCAATCTGTCCGCTTTAGAGAGCCTAGGCGCGATCGCTTCCAGAAAATTTTTAGTGCCCTGATCTTCCGACGAGAAATTCAGCACATTGATCTCATCCGCTTTGCCCGCTTGGATTTGCAGGCTGGGAAATTCCACCTTGCTTACCGCTCCCGGAAAGGCCGCTGCAAAATTTACCTGGTATCTAGGATCCATCAGCTTTCTTCCCGCTTCGGAAGAATAATAATCGATCTGGTAATCGGGAAATTCCAAATCGAATGCGGTCTTGATTGTGTAAGTCAATGCCTTAGGATCTCTACGCTGGGACCGTAGATTGATCTTATATCCTTTGGATGTGGAGAATATGGATCCGGAAATCAGTTCGTCCGCGTCTATCGCGTCCGCTATCTGTTTCATACAGATCTCGTCGCTACAATTCTGTTTTTGCTGTAATTCCGCTTGTTTGAGAAGAGCGGCAAGAGAATCGTCGTCGGCGATATTGAATTTACCTTCATAATTTCTTAATATAGAATTGATTATACCGTTTCGAAAACGATTCTCCAATGATTTGGAAATTCCCGATTCTAATTTGAAATTATGAACGTAGATCTTAAGGATTTGGTTTTCTTTGGATTGCGCCTCGAAAGTACGGGGAAAAAGAACGGTAACGGTAAGAAGAATCGGAATAAAAATTTCCCGAGACGAAAACGATGTATTTACGATACGAAGAAAAGAAATCTTTTTCATTTTCGGATATTTCCTGGAATGGGTACTGCGTCGATTCTGAGGTAATTTCCTTTGATCTCTTTACCTACCAAAGAAAGTCCCAGATCCGATTGGAATTCCCGTAAAAGAGAATAGAGCCTAGCCCCGTTAAATAGGGCTTCCACTTGTAGACTGATCTTTCCGGAGGAATCCTTTCCTCTTTCGGATACGAAATTGACTCCTCGTAAAGATCGGATTCGATTCGCCATTTCCGAATCCACGAAAGCGTCGTAAGAAAGTCTATCGATATCTATCAGAATGGAATAACCCCGCTTCCATTCCTCCGCTAGCTTTCTCTTTAAGTCGGGCACCAGGCGGGAAAGAATCTCCTCTCTTGCTTTTTCCGTTCCGTATTTTAAATCGATTGCCGGCTTTCCACCTTCCAATCGATCCGAAGCGAGTACTCTGGAAGTTTCCGTTTCGATCAGTTTGTATTGCAAGTTGGCGAACGTCGCTCTCATAGTGGAGCCTTCCACGAGAGGATCTCCTTGTCTGGATTCGAAGCTTCCGAATAACAGAAGTTCGCAGTTCTCCTGCCTTGCTATTCTCTTCGCTACTTCCAAATCGGATCTGGCGACTCCCAGTTTCGGATTTTTTTTAAGAGAATCGCTATCCTTGATTTCGAATCCGGAAAGTAGGGAAATCAATCGGCTTTCCGTTCCGCCTTCGAATGTTGGAGCTCCTACATTTTCGGAAATAAAAACGAGCATCCTAGGTTTTCCTAAGAGTCGGTATCTTTCCTCTAAGGCGTCACGTGTGATTTTTTGATCCACATATCCGGAGGCTTGGATCCTATAGAGGGAATCTTTCTTTTGCTCGTATAGAATTATAAATTCTCGTATGAATCCTTCTCGGGAAGATTGTATGATAAAGCTTCTGGAACCTGAATCCAGAAAAATGGATTCTGATTCTATCCATTCTCCTAAGATGCTGTCTATCATGGAAAGTTTCGCGTTGCGGATCGCATCTTCCCGATCCGTTCCGGAAGATTCCACAGTCACGAATCCGTTTCGGGTGGGAGTCTCTCTAACGGTCTCGAAGCGACAATTTAGGGAGACGAATACCATAAAAAGCAAGGAAACGGATCCGAAGAAAAATCTCATTCTATCTCCTTTGGCTTTCCAATAACGAAACGAGTTTATTCCAGTTCTCGTTCGTATAACCGTATTCTCTGAAGAGAATATTCTTATTTCGAAGTAAGAATGTCGTGGGGGTCCCGGGAAATTCCAGAATTCTCATACTAGTTTGCAAACGATCAAAGAATACCGCGGATTTATTTTGGACGCCTAGTTCCGAAGCGAACTTAGAGGCCGAGTCGGAATCGTCGCCTAAGAATACGATCCAAAGATGGAGGTGAATCCGTTTGGGATCCGAGTTCCATTTTCTAGAATATTCGAGAAGCTTAGGAACCTCCTCTTTGCAAGGAGGACAATCTGAACTCGTGAAGTTCACGACGACTAAGTCCGAATTACCTAACCGATCCAATTCTTGGTAGAGGGTCTTTCTTTCCAGGTCCAGTGTGTACAAAGGAATATTGGGAATCCGAATCGCATTCTCTTTTTGGGAGAATACCGGATAACAGATAAGAAGAACCAGAATGGCGCCGATCGTTCTCATTTTCCCGAATGCGGAATCGCTTTCCTCAGATACCGAATTGGACCCGGAGTTTGTCGGATTCCCTCCCGGGAAAGATCGATTTAGGGAATTGTTCTAGGGGATTCGATTATTCTTCTTCGGCGGTAAAGGAGAATGCAAGGCTCGTGATCAACGTTAGAATCGTTTGGTAGAATACCCAAAGCCAAACGATCTTAACCGGAAAGGCTCCCGTAAATTGGGAGATTGCTAGGGCGGGAGCGGCATAGGCGGCTACGGAGAAGAGCATTCCTACGAGTAAACCTCCGATGATCCCGTAAGGGAGGGAAGGTCTTGCTAAAGAGACGATGACCCCTAAGAAAAATACCTGCAATAGGTCCGCAACGATCGGTCCAACCCAAACGATTTGAGATACTGGCACGAAGAAGGATTTTAAGTTAGGATCATAATAGAAAACGGAGAATAATAAGGTGCGAAGAGTGACCGAAGCGATTTCCCAGATCCCGAGAGCTACGAAAAATCTGAGTAAAAACTGATTCCAATCTTTTGCCGTGCGTAAACCCATTCGCATCTCCCGTATAAATGAAAAAAGCCCGGGGTTGCCGGGCTTTCCATTCTTTTTTTGCGGAAAGAACTTATTTTCCTACTACGAATACGTAGTTGGTGGTGGCCGATCCTCCGATATTGAGCATCAGTCCGTTTTTGGCTCCTTCTACTTGGTAGTCGCCGGCAGTTCCGGTAACTTGTTTGTAGATATCGAGCATCATACGAACTCCGGAAGCTCCTACCGGGTGTCCTGCTCCGATTAGACCGCCGGACGGATTGATAGGCTTTTTACCGTCGAAGTCGATGACTCCGTCTTCGATCGCCTCGTGTTCCTTGCCCGGTTGGGTGATTCCGAAAGCGGAGATCGCCGCATATTCGGAAGACGTGAAACAGTCGTGAGTTTCGAAAACGTCGATGTCCTTGGTGTTCAATCCGGAACGATCGTAAGCGTCTTTCACGGTTTGTCTGGTCCAAGGAAGCACCCATTTGTCTCCTTTGGATTCGGCAACTTTTCCGTCGAAAGTGATAGGAGCGACTCTATGACCCCATCCCTTGATTTTAGGATAAGCGGAAAGTTTGGTTCCTTTCTTCTTTGCGAATTCTTCCGCGTAGTTTTTGTTCGCGAGAACGACTAAGGCCGCTCCGTCGGTTACTTGGGAACAGTCGGTGATCGCCAAGCGTCCGCCTACGGCCATATTGAAGGAACCGCCTCTTTCGTTAGCGTGTTCTTTGTTCATGAACCAGGAACGGGTTTGAGCCTTGGGATTGCGTTTTGCGTTGGCGTAATTGATACGGGAAATTTCCGCAAGAGCCGCCATGTAACGTTTCTCATCCAATTTATAACGTTCTAATAGAACGTCCGCCAGCTTTCCGAAAAGTTTAGGGAAAGGGAATTGGATCCCGCGAGCTTCTTTTTCGTAATAAGCGGCTGTTCCTAGGAAGTCCCCACCTACGGAAGAAGAAACCGTTTTCATAATTTCCATTCCTACTACGATAGCTACGTCGTAGTCTTTCGCACGAAGTTTTGTTTGAGCCGCGTCCAGAGCTACGGAACCGGAAGCGCAAGCCGCTTCGTAACGAGCTCCGGGAACTCCGAAGAAGCAAGGATCCACTTCGGTTAAGAATGCACCTAGGTGACCTTGGACGGCGTATTGCTCCGCGTCGAAGTTTCCGACGAATACTCCGATACGATTCTGCTTATTCAATTTTTTGATTTCATCGGGAGTCAGGCCGACTTTTTCGAGTCCGTCCCTTACGGCTTCCCGGAACAAGGACATGAAGGTTTTTCCTTCTTTGGTCCAGTTACGTTGAAAGTCCGTTTGTTCTCCGCCGAGTACGTAAACCGCGTCTTTCATATAGTTTTGCCTCCCTTATTATCCTTTGAAAAGAGAACGAGCGTCCAGAATATCCTTCAATTGGTAGAAGGGTTTTCCGGCCTTCGCCTTTGCCAGAACTTCCGGAACCGGAAGTTTCGCCTTAGTGATTAGACTGACGGCCTCTTTAGGTCCGCCTAAGAAGTCCACGAATGCGGAAGCGGGAGCCCAGTTGAATCCGGTTCCCATAGCGAGGTCCGCCATTTCTTTCGTTTCTACCACTTCGCCTACGATGGAAAGAGAATAGCTTACGTAACGAGCGATGAAGTAACGAGCCAGATCCGCTTCCAGACCTTTCGCTTCCTTAACGATGTTCATCGCGCCGAAATAATCCGCCTCTCCGATTCTGCGATTCGCTTCCTTGATGAAAGGAATATCGAATTTAGGAACGGGAACATAAAGATCCGCTTTGATATCGTAATACAGCTTTTCTTTCTTTCCGTCCGGAGTCTTAGTCATCTTGAAAAGACCTTGGCCGGATTTTCTTCCCAAGTCTCCTCTATCGATGAGCTTTTGGAAATAACCGGGAAGTTTGAAAGTGGAATGCGCAGCGTCTTTAGTCATGTCGTAAAGATTGTCTACGATCGCCTTATGAACATCCAGACCCACGAAGTCCGCAGTGTCCAGAGGCGCCATCGCTCTTCCGGTGTAACCGCTCATGATCGCGTCGAGTAGGGCGATCCCGCCTTTGTCGGAATATTCTTCCGCTTTTTGAGCCACTTCGTTGATGAGCTGGAATCCGATTCTGTTTCCCGCAAAAGCAGGAGTATCGTTGGTATAAACAACGGCGCGACCTAGGGTCTTGGCCAGATATTCTCCCAGCTTTTTAGTGACTTTCTTGTCGTTACCGGCATGGGTCACGAGTTCGCAGAGAATCATCTTATACGGAGGATTGAAAAAGTGGGTTCCGTAATAATGCTTTTTACCGTCTTCGTCGAAAGCGTCCGCTAAACGAGCGATGGAAAGTCCGGAAGAAACCGTGGATACGATGGTGCCAGGTCTACGAGCTTTTGCGATTCTCTTATTGATCGGTTCTTTTACTTCGTAGCTTTCTGCCACGAGCTCGAAAACCCAGTCGGATTCGGAGACCGCTTTTTCCAGATCCTGGTCATAGGACCCTGGAATTAATCTAGGACGAATCGTGTCCGTTTTAATGGAACCGACCGCCTTTTCGATCCCTTCCTTCGCTTTGTTTACATCCCGGGCCAACATATGCACTTTTGCCTTTCCAAATGCGGCTACGATTGCTGCTGATCCGGCGCCCATGGTACCGTTTGCACCAAGCACGGTTACGGTTTTGATTTCCCTCATGAAATTATACCAACGTCTAGGTTTTTGTAGAGTTAATCCTTGTTTAAAACAGGCTTTTTAGAGGGAAAGGCTTTTTTCTTCTCCGAAATGCCTGCCTTGGGCTCTGTGTATCAGACTTAGTAGAACGGACGTTACGTTCGAAATAAATTAGAAAGGTCAAAAAAATCGATTTTTCTACCTAATTTAGAAGCGGAGAAGAATCTTCCGACGTGAATCGAGACATGCGGACCGCCGAACGGAGCTCAGCGGAAGGGCAAAGAAGCATATGAATCGGGGGAGGCGATTCGATATCTGAGGAGAATTTACCGTTCTAAAGCGCAGGAGAGAAGGTCTCGGGAAACGAATTATCATTCCTTAAAGAAGGTTTTTCCCGCTTGCTATGTATATGAGATCGATGAAGATCTTCCGATAATTTACAATAATAAACGAAGAGATTTGCGTAAGTTTTGGAGGGCGTTCTATGTCGGTGGAGAAAAGCCTAATCGATATACTCTGGGTCTTGGTTTGTTCCGGATTGGTTTTGATCATGCAGGGAGGGTTCCTGGTTTTGGAATCGGGACTGACCCGGGCGAAAAATTCCATCAATGTGGCGATCAAGAACGTTGCCGACTTCGGAGTAGCGACTCTTCTCTTCTATACCTTCGGGTTCGGACTCATGTTCGGGATGAGTTGGAACGGAATTATCGGGACCAATTTATTTTCTCCCGATTTTCCCGCCGGTAATGCTTGGCCTCCCACATTCTTCTTATTCCAATTGGTGTTCTGCGGAACTTCGGCTACCATCGTTTCCGGAGCCGTAGCGGAAAGATTGAAGTTCCAATCTTATCTGATAGCCACAGCCTTGATTTCAGGAATCATTTACCCGATCGCAGGACATTGGTGCTGGGGAGGAAGTCTGAGTGAGGAGCAACACGGTTGGCTTGCGATGAAGGGCTTCCACGATTTTGCGGGCTCGACCCTAGTGCATAGCGTGGGAGGTTGGGTTTCTCTGGCTCTTCTCATAGTCGTAGGTCCTAGAATCGGAAGATTTCCCGAAAACGAAAGTCCTAAGCAGGTGACTGGAAGCAATCTTCCCATGGCGATGTTAGGAGGGATACTCTTATGGTTCGGTTGGATGGGATTCAACGGAGGGAGTACATTAGGATTCAATGAAAAAGTTCCGGGTATTATCCTAAATACCATCATCTCCTCGGGCTTCTCCATGACGGTCGCCATGCTCATCGCATGGGTGGTGAAAGGATTTCCGGAAGCCACCGCTCCTTTGAACGGTTCCTTAGCGGGACTAGTAGCGATCACCGCGGGAGCGGATTGTTTTACTCCTACTCAGGCCGCTTTGATCGGAAGTATCGCCGGCTCGTTCGTTCTTCCTGCTGAAAAACTTCTCGAAAGATGGAAAATAGACGACGCTGTCGGAGCAATTCCAGTGCATCTTGTAGGAGGAATTTGGGGAACGGTAGCGGTAGGACTCTTCGGAAATCTTCAGCTTATAGATCCCAAAATAGATCGACTCACTTTATTGGGAATCCAGTTCTTGGGAATTTTCTCCGTGGGGGCTTTTGCTTTCGGTCTTTCCTGGCTGGTATTCTACTTATTAAATCGGTTTTCTTCGCTCAGGGTGGACGGAGAAGAAGAGCGTATGGGTTTGAACATTTCCGAGCATAAGGCCACCACGGAACTCATCGATTTATTTTTGGCGATGGATTACCAAAGGAAGACGGGAGATTTGCGGACGGACGTTCCGGTGGAGCCTTTCACGGAAGTGGGGCAGATCGCGGAACGTTACAATTTGGTATTGGATAAGGTGCGTACTACATTATCGGAGAATGAGAAGGCTAGGACGGAGATTGCCGAGGCCTACGATCGGGTGAGAATCGAGCAGGACAAGGCCGAGAAACTTCTTTTGAACGTATTACCGGAGAGTATAGCTCAGGAATTGAAATCCAAATCGAGTAGCAGCGCTCTCATCGCGGATAGTTACCCGAATGTGTCCATTCTATTCGCGGATATCGTGGAATTCACTCGTCTTTCGGCCTCCATGAAGCCCGAGTCTGTGGTAAGAATTCTGAACGAAGTCTTTTCGCATTTCGATACCTTGGCCGAGAAATACAGTTTGGAGAAGATTAAGACCATCGGAGACGCTTATATGGCGGTGGGAGGCTTACCGATACCCAATGAGGCTCATCCATTGCTAGTAGCACATATGGCATGGGAGATGAAGGAGATTCTTTCCCGTTTTCGACTTAAGAAAATGGGTACCAAATTGCGTATGAGGATAGGCATCAATACCGGTCCGGTGGTTGCGGGAGTCATCGGGACTAAGAAATTCATCTACGATATCTGGGGAGATGCCGTGAATCTCGCCAGTAGAATGGAATCCCACGGAGTCGCGGGCGAAATTCAAGTCACAGAATCGACTGCGGATCTAATCCGTTCCGATTTTGCTCTAACTGAGAGGGGAAAGATCGAAGTAAAAGGGAAAGGACTAGTGAAAACGTACTTAATCAGCCATCGATTGAGAACTCCGGAGGAGAGTCTTCCCGGTTTCGGGTACTCGTTGAGTGCGAGTTAGTGTAATCGATGTTTCGTTACGAATGGTTTAGCATGCTTTAAAGAAAGAAAATGAAAAAAGGTTTTACTCTTTTTGGTCGAAGTCTTACGAGTGGAAATTTACTCTAGGAATAACGGAAAGATTTCCCCCCAGATACAAGGAGTATCTACCATGGTAGCTAAGAAGAAAGCAAAGAAGAAAGCCGCACCTAAGAAGAAAGCGGCGAAAAAGAAAGTAGCTAAGAAAAAGCTCGTCAAGGCCCCCAAAAAGAAAGCAGCTAAGAAAAAAGTTGCTAAAAAGCCGGTAAAGAAAGCGGTTAAGAAGCCAGCTTCTAAACCGGTAGTACGTCCTGCAGCTCCGGTTGCAACTCCCGAGCCTACGCCTGCTCCTAGCCTGTTTCCTTCCGGAGGATTCGGCGGTTCGAGCGAAGGAGACAGCAACAACTAAGTTGCCGTCTTTTCGGAAGAATCTCGTCCCGCTCCCCATAGGGAGCGGGATATTCGTCCTCATTCTCCTCAACTTTTTCCTTTTTCCCTTAAATTCCCAATCTCAGCCGGTTTACGCCAAAGTCCTTTGTTTGCAGTCCTCGGAAGGATGCGTATGCAATTCTTCCTCGGCAAGCGAATCGTTTCGGATCTTTCACGGAGAATCCGTAATTTTGGAAGAATATCCAACGGAAGCCGAGCTCTGGAAAATCAGACATTCCCGCGGGCTCTGCCATTATCCTAAGAAGAATCTGAAGGCCTTGGCGTACCAACATGGATTTCGGCCTATGCAGACCGCAAGAGACCATTCTCCCAAGGCTTTGCGATTTCTATTACAGGAAGAAGATCTAAGAGGATTGGATTCTCATGCGAGCATAAGTCTCGGTGCCTATTATCCTACCTTTTATCATTTAGCTTTGGAAGAGGCTTTTCCAGGTACTGAAATCGCGGTCCTTTCTCCTTCTGGCAAGGAGATCGGCCGAGCCTCTGCGAGCTTCCTCGAGCAAGTGCGATGGGAGGGGAGCGGAATCGCGAAAGACGGAAAGAAATACCATTTTGCAGGAGATGGTCGCTACGAGTTGTACGACCTGGAATGGGGTTGGGGAGCGGGACACGGCTACCAGGTCTATCCGTATCGAACCTTAGCGGTCGGCTTTAAAGACTTCTGCGGAAAATTAGGATCTAAGATAACGGGCTGCAATAAATCAAAGGTCATCGGGGCGTTAGCCTATCTTCCGGGAATCCGGGAGAAAAAAATCAGAATGCCCGACGGAAGTTACCATGACGGCTATTTTTGCTTAAACGATACCGGGTCGCCCCAGTACATCCGGGACGATAGAATGGATATCTTCGTGGGGATCCACGGAGGGGGTAGCCCTTATCAACCCAAAGAACTCTCCCGGAATTTGTTTTTAGATGCAGGTATCCAGCCTTTGGTCCCCTCCGACTGGAGATTGTATTATTCGGAAAAAGAAAGGTTTTGGTGCCCCAAGGAAAAGATTCCCGCAAACCCGTTCTCTCCCAAGGAAGAAGAATGTAAGCTGGATTACCATGCGGTGGCTCCGCAGAAGGGATTGGAAGTCCGAATCTTTTTCCGCAACGACGGAAGCCTGGTGCGTTGCAAGCCTTGAGCTTCCCATATTTCCGTTTACATGAACGCCTAATTACGGCTCTGCTTTCTTTCTCCGGATTGTTTTAGACAGATTCGTCTAAACTATGGATTATGGAGAGAGTGGCGGCGTCAAAAACGGTTCGATTGACCGACAAGGAATTTAGCAGGATTTCCAAAGCTTTGGCCGAGCCTAGGCGAGTGGAGATCCTAAAGCAAATCGGTGCTTCCAAGGAACCGACCGCTTGCAGCTGTCTCAACGAATTACACAAAATCAGCCCCGCAACGTTATCACACCATATCAAGGAACTGGAGAATGCCGGTTTAGTCGAAATCACAAGGGACGGAAAATTCATGAATCTATCCATGAACAGACCGGTGTTCGATGCATACTTGGAAAGACTTTCTCAAATTTGATTCCTAGACTGAAGTATATTCTCTTTTTATTATTTTTATAACTATCGAAATATTCATTTCAAAAGCAAATCTACCTGAACATATCATTTCGATAATTGTCTAACTATGGAATAAAGCGATATTCGTTTAGGAGAAAACAATGAGTCAATTGAAAGGAAAGGTCGCGGTCGTAACCGGCGCCTCGAAGGGGATTGGTGCTGGCATTGCCAGGAGTTTCGGAGCGGCGGGGGCCTCCGTCGTAGTGAATTATTCCTCCAGCAAAGAAGGGGCCGATAAGGTGGTCCAGGAAATCGCAAGAGAGGGAGGAAAGGCTATCGCAGTGCAGGGTGATATGTCCAAATCCTCCGATGTAAAAAGATTATTTGAGGAAACGAAGAAAGTCTTCGGTTCGGTAAATATTCTAGTGAATAACGCCGGGGTCTTTCAATTCGCCCCTTTGGAAGAAGTGACCGAAGAAGAATTTCACAGAGAGATGAATACTAACGTACTCGGTCCGATTCTCGCGACTAGGGAATCTCTTAAGTATTTTCCCCCGGAAGGAGGTTCCGTTATTAATATCGGATCGATCATTAGTGATATTCCCACTCCTAACGGTTCAGTTTACGCGTCTACGAAAGGAGCCTTGGATTCCTTATCTCAGGTTCTCGCATTGGAACTTAGCCCAAGAAAGATCAGAGTGAACACGATCGCACCCGGCCCGGTCGATACCGAAGGAGCTCAGAGTCTGGGAATCATAGGAAGCGATTTCGAAAAGCTTATGATTTCCAAAACTCCTTTGGGACGAATAGGGCGTCCGGACGATGTGGCTAAGGTCGCTTTATTCCTGGCTTCGGAAGAATCGGCTTGGTTAACGGGAGAAAAAATCTCCGTTTCCGGAGGATATCGTTAAAAAGAAAAGAATAAGCTGAGCGGCAAGGATTGAAGCGTGGTCCATTTATTCCATAAGTATAATGTTCTCTAAGCCTATAGGGGAATAAATGGACCGGAGCGGAAAGCCCGGTCCTGAGACCTGAGTCCTTTAGCTTGTCGAAGGATGAAAGGATCGAAGGAGGCGCCCCTAAGGAAAATCGATTTGATTTCCTATTTCCTAAAAGGATTTTATGCTAAACTATACCCGGATTTCTATTTGCCTACCATACTCTCCCATCCCGCCGTTCCGTTCTCCCTTTTTTCCATATTCGGTAGGAAGAGAATCCCGATCTCGCTTTTACTTTTCGGAATCTTATTCTCCGTTTTGCCCGATTTTGACGTTATAGCCTTCAAATTAGGAATTCCTTATGAAAGCGATTGGGGGCATAGGGGATTTACGCATTCCATTATGTTCGGGGCGCTTCTTTCCTTATTTGCCGTCCTTGCAAAGAGGTTCTTTCAAGCGCCCGGCTTGGCGATCTTTCTATTCCTATTCGTTTCGATTTTATCTCACGGACTTTTGGACGCTATGACGACAGGAGGTTTAGGAGTAGGATTTTGGATTCCTTGGGACTCGGAAAGAATCTTCTTTGCTCATCGTCCGATTCGGGTTTCTCCTATCGGTTTAAAGAATTTTCTAACCGAAAGAGGTCGGATCGTTTTACGATCGGAATTGCTGTGGATCTGGTTGCCTGCGGCTGGAATTATTTTTTTAAGCATTCTAGTTCGATGGATAAGTAGGAATAGGAAAGCATGATTCGAGTTCAAGGTCGAGAAACACTTTCCAATGCTCCGATAGGCTTTATCGTTTCGTAAGTGTTGCCGTAAGAACCGAAAAGAACGGGTAGATCCGTGGCATTCTTCAATCTCTCTAAAAAATCCGAATCGGAAAGAATCGGATTTTTCTCGTAAACGGGGATCGCTTGTCGTAAAAATTCCGTTCTTTGCATTTGCTTCTGCAAATCCCCCCTTCTTTCGGGGGAAATAGCGACTATCTTGCTTGGATCGCCCTCTTCCATTCGTAAAAAGGAAAATTCTCTTCCCATTCTATCGGATTCATAGGCGCGATTCCATCGTAGGGAGTTTCCTTTCGAAAAAACGTCCAAATGACTGACGAGAAGTCCTTTGATATTTCCTGCACAAGACAACGCATAACGTATAAGAACTTCATCCGGATGGCCGAAGCGAAATTCTCCCTGCCATCCTTCGCTTAAATTATGTATTTCGGAAAAACGCAAATCAGGATCGTAAGAAGGAAGAGGTCCTTCTCCATGTCGGGTGGTATAAGTTCTAAGAACCCCAAAATGTGAGATCGATTCGGGAAGTTCCCATTCTTCGGACAATCTATCCAAAGCGTCAGCGTGAGTGCTACTCCAGGTTGTATGAGGATGAAAACCGAAGTATTCGTCCAATAGAATTCCTTGAGCGCCTTCAAAAACGGTTCTTTGGGAAGAATGAAGTTTTTTACGGATTCTTTCCTCGTCGGAGGGTATAATTTTCCTTGTAAGCGGGGAAATAGAGTGCAGCCAATCTTTGGCCAGGCCTGAATCTTGTAGGATTCGCAATTCGATTCGGACGGCTTCTTCGTTTTTGGATTCTATTTCCGAAAATTCGGAGAGTAGTTTGATCCGAATCTCTTCCGCTTTTTCCAAACTATTATTTAAAAAGTTCAAATCATTATAATATAATGTGGAATCCGGATGAGCTAGGAAATACCGCACTGTTTCTCCGATTCCTACTCCGCAAGTTCCGTGCCTGTTCTCTTTTTGGAGGAGCTCCCTCAATCGTCCTGCGGCCTGGTGGAAAGGAGTCACAATTCTACACCGGGAATCGATATTCAGACGGTCCAGCGCATCGTTTACTCCCTTGCGTTTTAAAAACTCCGCCTCGACTAGCAGACCTCCTGGATGCACTAATACAGGACTTGCCAGTATGGTTTCCACACCGGAGACGAAGGTTCCCGCTCCGAATTGGGAAAAAGTATGATGTCGTCCATCGGGGAGAACTACGTTATGACCCGCTTGCGCTCCCCCATTAAAGCGAACGATCGTATCCGCATTCCAGTTGCGAGTTAGGAAATCCGTGAATAATCCTTTCCCGCAATCTCCGAATCCGAGGCCTAGAATCGAAACGAATCTGGGCGCCCTCATTTTAGAATCAGTCAAAAATCTTTCGCCACCAGCTAGGTTTTACGGAGCCGGCATTCGTGGATTTTACGTTAAGCTGATTTAAGACTCCTTTATCCAACAGATCGGAATAGGGTTGGATGGCTCTTGCAACGGCCGCCGCTCTCGTTTTGCTCAAACCGTCTTTCTGTAGGATCTTTACGGTCTCATCGACATTGGGGATGGCTTTTTCCGTTATGCCTACTATGGCGGCAGCCACTGCGCAGGTGTCTTCCGGAGATTCCATGCATATGACCTGGTCTCCGAGAAGTTTACGCCAACTTTCTTCGCAGTACTGCCTTCTTTGCAAGTCCGGTATCAGGAAGAATAGATGGTACGTTTCGGCGGCGACCGCGATGACCTCTTCGATAGGAAGATCTTCGTCCAATTGGTCGCCGATCAGGCTTCCTACCTGGTGTCTGGAGATCGTAGAATACGGCAATTCGTCTCCCGTAAGAAAGAGATATCCCTTTTTCTTACGTTTGTTCCAACAATCCATATCGGTGTGCTGGGCCAATAGATAGAAAGCCAGTTCGTAACTTTCTTCTCCACTTCCTCCTCCTCCTCCTTCCAAAAAGGTTCGAGTCAACCATTGGTCCATCAGTTCCGCGGTGGATTCGAACTGGCCCACTTGCAAGGGAGCCGTATCCGAATTCGCATCCCCAATCGCCATGAAAAGCAATTGCGGATCGGCGATCCCGCAGGAAGTCAAAAGTTTCATGAATGTAGGAAGTTCTTTTCTGGCGATCAGATCCGGAATCTCTCCCATGGATCCGGTTACGTCCAGAGCGAAGACTATGCTTAAGGAATTCGGATGCTCCTTACTATCTCTGGATTCCCTGACTTTCAATCCTTTCGGATTCATGAGAGCATGCACTCCGGTTTGGGTAAAGACCTCGTTTGCGGATCTATGCGCTCTTCCGGCTACCAAGGCCGCATGAGCCGCGTGCGAATAATTTCCGTATCCCATAATATTCTCCTTTGGGTTTACTTAGAATTCGGATAGAAGGGTATGAATTGCGGGGGACCGAAGACCTGTTCTGCCACGGCTCTCAATTCTTCGTCGATGCCGATCGCTCCCATTTTTTCGCACCAAGATTCGTCTTCCGAGGCTCGATCGATTAAAGAGAGAAGGGGAGCGGGAACGTTCGAATTCTTTTTGTCCGAATGATCCGGATCCGAAAGTAGAGCTTTTATACTGTGAGCCGCTTGTCGGAGATCTTTTCCTTTTTGGGAGGATTTCCCGGCTTTTCTCCAGCCGATTAAAAGAATTCCATGATCTCTGGGTTGGATCAATAAATGGTCCGGATTCACGGATCCGTGAATCCAGCCTTGCTCGTGGACATAGCCCAGAGTATCCAGGATTCTTCTCCAAATCCAGACGCTATGCCTAGGGTCGATTCCATTTTTCTGATGTTCTATCACATCGGATAAACTACCCCAGTATCCGGATTTCGCTCTGAAAACGATCGCTTCTCTTTGATTCCACTCTGGATTTTCAAGTCTTCCGCAGCAAATCGATTCCGGCAATCTTTGGCTAAAATATGCGGAGGTTGGAGTATTCATTTTTTGTAAACTACGTAAGATTCCGTCTTCTTTTTCGGCGATTCCTTCGCTTTTAGAATCTCTGCTTAGTTTGATGATCACTCTTTCCGGAGCGAGGCCCAATCTTTCGCCGAAAAAAACGTCGGCTCGTTCTCCTCCGCCGAGCGGAGCTAAGATTCTAAATTTGATCTTTCCGATAACCAATAGATCCGGAATCGAATCCAGAAATTCCTGATAAGATTTCCAAGACTCGTGAAAATGTTCCGCTTGCACGGCATCGGTACTTTTAGTTACCTTTACTCCGCAAAAAGGGCAGGCCACGAATCTCCATCGAGCCTGCTTCGGAAGTGCACCCCCGCATTGGGGACAGATTAGCGCCGTCATTTCCACGGTGGACATGGGTCTTCGATTCTTATTGAACGACTAGGATATCGATTTTTCCCTTCTTATTATATTTTACGAAGGCTTTTCCTTTTTCATAATAGTCGTGGTAATCGCCTTGCTTCCTGAATTTCGAACCCAGAAGTTTTTCGGCATTGGCCTTAGGAGTTCCTACAGTCACTCCTTGTCCTAGTCCAGGGCTATTATCTCCCACCACGTTTACCTGCACTACGGTTCCCATATCCAGGATAAAGGCGGTCTCCTTGGAATCGTATTCGAAATATTCCAGACCGCTCTTCTTATCCGTTTTGATCCGGGTAGGTTTTCCCCAATTTTTGAGTAGATCTTCGAGTTTGTCTCCCGGACCGACTCCTCCGATTTTGAAGGAGGCGACATTTGCCGGTTGCTGGTTAAAAGGCGTAAGATCGATGCTTTGCAGTTTGGCTAAAACCTTGGCCCAGCCCGATGTGGAATCGTAATTGCTCAGATAGTAATTCGCAAGGCCTTTGGATTTAGGATCCAAGGAAGCGTAAGATTCCAAGAGCGCAAGATTCAGGATAGGAGTGAAGTTCTCGTAGATATAATCCGGATCCAACTGTTGTTTCTGAGCGGTGGAGTTTCCGATCGTTTTCAGATACTGTGCGATTTGCGGATTGCTTCCGCTTTGAGCGGCGAGGTTTCGGATCTTTTGATCGATCGAAAGAGCGAGTCGATTGAACAACTCTTTGGCTTCTTCCTTCTTATCAGTCCAATATAGAACGACTCCCAGGTTATTAGCAAGAGAAACAGTTCCTTCCGCTTCGAAGGCTTTGGTAGCTACGCTAACCGCCACATCCAAATCTTTTTCCTCGGCGGAATAGGAGAGTAGAACCGCATAATTGGAGAGAAAGTAAGGATCGTCCGTTTTCACAATCACGTCTCTGTAGGATTGAAGCGCCTTATTGTACGCCGCCTCGTTTCCGGGAACGATTCTCATGACAGCTCGTTTACTTTTATCCGCAGGGAAAACCATGGTATCTCGGAACGAAGGCATATCTAGGACCGGTTTTAATTTTAATTCTTCGTTGGAAGCGGTGGCCATCCAGATCTTATGCAAGCAGACTGCAAGTGCCTTGCTTAAGTAAGTATTACCTGGGAACTTTTGTAGTCCTTCTTCTAGATTGCTTTTCGCGGAGTCCAGATTTCTACCCAATTGTATATCGTCGAAACTCTTCTCCATTTTAGCTAGGAAAGAATACAAATCCTGTTTGTCCGTTTTCAATCTGGACAAACGATCGTTGGGAGAAGGGTGGCTGGAGAAATATGTGGATCCGATCAGCTCGGGTCTTGTTTTGTCTGCCTTGGACGCAGCCAAAGATTCCTTATAGGACTGCTCCACCTCGTTTAATGCCTGTAAGGTGACTAGCATGAAATCTCCACCGTATCCCGCTTTATCCAATAGAAAGAGTCCGGTCTGATCCGCATCCAATTCCTGTTCTTGGGAGAATCGATTGCTTTCCAAAAAGGCTTTTCCCGCAGTTTCGTCCTTAAGCGCGTAGAATTTCTTCACACTATTAAAGACATGCTTGTTGTAAAAGTGGGCCAGCTCGTGGGAGAGAACTCCTGCGATATATCTTTCCCTGTAGAAATCCATTTTTTGAGCGGCGTCCGCTTCTCTTTGGGAAATGATCTGGTCCAGAGAATCCAAGGCTCCGGAATGGATGCAGAATTGTCCCCCTGCCATTGCGAAAGCGTTAAAAGAAGGATCCTTTACGATTTTATAAATTATCGGAAAGGGAGGATTTCCGGAATTTTGCGATAGTTTGGAGAAAGCCTTATCGATCGGTTTCTTCCAGCCTTTATGATCGGGTAAAACGGTCTTGGTTTTGATCAGGTTTGCGAATTGGATGTTGCTCTGCCTGACGAGCTGAGCGTATAATTCCGAGTCGAATTCTCCCGGTTTGCTTTGGGCAGAAACGGAATATGCGGAGAATGCGGTTAAGATAGACGCGAGAAATAGCGAAATTGACTTATTCTTTAACTGGATCAAACGGTCCGACATGGGAAGACCTCCGGGTTGAAAAAAGTATTCTTTAGGGAACGACTGTCAACTATGAAAGGCGGAAAAAAGAAAGTTCTTTCCGCCTGTCCATAAATTATATCCCGTTCGAAATACGTTCGGACACCGCGTCGAAAAATCGGAAGAGTTTTCTTTAGGAGATCGAGTGGTCTACTAAGATAAGAATGTTGACTAAAAACAAGTGGAGAATGCTGAAAAAGAAGAATCCTCTGGCGAACTTGGGCTCCGGTCTTTGGAATAACTTTACGGAAAGATAAAGTATTGATAGACTTAACACTACGGAAGAGATCATATACAGCCAGCCCATGGAAGGCTCCGCCCAATAGAATGCGATCACCGAGCCGACGTACAAAATCGTGTAAAAAAGAATGGAACGTCCCGTTTCTTTTACTCCCTTGACTACCGGTAACATAGGGAAATTTGCGTCGCTATAATCTTCTTTTAAGAAAATTGCGAGAGCCCAGAAGTGAGCCGGAGTCCAGAGAAAGATCATCAGAAATAGAATCCAAGCCGGAAGAGGGAGAGAATTACAAGCCGCCGCATAGCCGATCAAAGGGCCTACGCAACCGGCGACTCCGCCTATTACGATATTCTGATGTGTCCTAGGTTTCAAAAGAATGGTATAAAGAAAAACGTAAGCGAGTAAAGCCGCAAACGCGCAGATCGCGGTGAGCAGATTTGCAAAGTAATATAGGATTCCGAAGGCGAGAAGGGTCATCGCGAATCCCACTACTAGAGCGGAGCCGATTCCGATTCTCCCCGCCGGAATAGGACGGTTAGCGGTCCTTTTCATTTTAGCGTCCCGATCTTTTTCCAAAACCTGGTTGAAGATAAAGGAAGCGGAAGACATGAGAAAGGTTCCGAACAAAGTCATTATTACTAGGAGTCTACTCGGGGAGCTTGCGGAACCTAGATACATTCCTGGGATAGCGGTGGCTAAAACCAAGGAACTCACTCTTGGCTTGATCATTTGATTCCAGTCAGAAAGGAATTCTCTCATTTTAAACTTCCTTTTCCTTGTCGAGCTCCGAGGCTCTTTGTATCCAGATCGCATAAGTGGAGAGAAAGAGTAGCACAGCCATTCCGGTATGAGCCGCAGTCACGAGCTTAGGCAATTTTGCATATACGTTCAATACTCCTAAGCCGATTTGCATGAGTAAAAGAACGATTGCGATGCGAACGTAATTCTTTGTCTTATCGGAAAATCCTTTTAAGACTCCGTAAAGATTCACGATCAAAAGATAAAATGTTACTAGATAGGCGCCGAGACGGTGCTGAACTTGGATTTGGATTTTAGGCTCGGGATAAGAAGGAAGCCACTCTCCGTTGCAAGTGGGAAATTCCAAACAAGCCAATCCTGCATAATTGGAACTGACTCTCCCTCCCAGGATGATTTGGAAGAATACCAACAAAACCGCTATTAGTAAAGGGATTTGAGAGGTTTGCAAAAGCGATTTAGCAGAAAGAAAACCGTCTCCGCCTTGCGAATCTAAAAGATGCTTGGCCTTCAGAGTTGCCGTAACGATACAAAGAAGGAATAAAATCGCATTCAAAAGATGTAAATTTACCGTAGCAGCGTCCAGAGACCAAAGTACGGTGAGTCCTCCCAAGATCGCTTGGGAGACGATCAGAAGAATTCCTGCCAGGAAGTAGCCTATGAAAGGTCTTCTCAATTCCGGAACGATGACCGTCCATACGGTTCCGGCGAGCAGAATGATACCTAAGGTCATGGAATAGTATCTATGCCCTACTTCCATGAAGATTTTGAAATCGAAATCGGGAAAAACTTTGCCGAAGCAGAAAGGCCAGTCTGGACAAGCTAATCCTGAATCAGTAGCTCTCACCAGCGGACCGTAGAGCAGATTGAGGAAAATCAAAACCGAATAAACGATCAGAAAATAGACGAACTTACGGAAATGTGGATAGGACGTTGCGGCCATTCTTTGTTTTTCTCGAAAAACTCGAGTCTCGTTACCATACTTGAGCGGGACGGATTTGGGGCAAGAGATTTGGCAAAGGAAGGAGAAGGAGAATTTCCTCTGAGACTGATTCTCATAAGAAGAGCCTGCCGTAAAGAGAAGGAACTTTCCTTTTTGGATCGGAATCCAAGGTTGGATTCTTCCTTTTTATGTCGAGTTGGGGAGAAGAAATCCTGCAAAGACAAAAACGCTTCCAAAAAAAGGATAGGTCTTCGACATTGGTAGGTGCTTTCGCTTTCAATGTAGCGAATCGTTTTTTTCTTAATCTTTGAGGAGCCGATTTCCATGAGCCAGAACGACCATTACAACAAGGCAGGTTTTTGGACATTCGTGGTCGTTTTGACCGCTAACATTCTCTATTTTGTATATCTTACCGCCGTCCACCACGGTGTAGAAGACTACAATAAAGTATCCCCTTCCAGCACTTCCGCTCCGGCGAAGTAAGAGGAACTCGCAAGGGATAAGGACTTGGTCTCTCGCATTCACCCGCAGCAACGGATTCGATTCGCTGCGGTTTTTGTAATATTCTTCTCGCATCTTTCCCTTTTTGCCTTCGATACAGAGAGAGAGCTTCCCGCTCATGCCGTTCCTCCCGAGTTGGAAGGAGTTGGACTCGAAGAAAAATTAGGAAATTCTATCGATCTGAATCTCTCTTTCATCGACGAAGAAGGACGCTCTGTTCGATTAGGGGATTACCTAAAAGACGGAAAGCCCCTTCTTCTCACTTTAGTTTACTATCGCTGTCCCACTCTTTGTAATCTCTATTTGAACGAAATTTCCAACGCTTTAAAAGAGTTAAGTTGGCAAGTAGGGAAAGAATTCCGTTATGTTGCCGTAAGTTTCGATCCTAAAGAAGGTTCAGAGTTAGCTAAACAAAAGAAGGCGGCTTACTTGAAAGATTACGGAAGAGGAGACGGATCCGGCTGGAGTTTTTTGACCGGAAAGGATCCTGAGATCAAGGCCCTCTCTTCCAGCCTGGGATTTACTTATAAATGGAATCCGTATAACGACCAATGGGTGCATGTTTCCGTGGCGTATGTAATTACACCGGAAGGAAAGATCTCTCGCTATCTAAAAGGAATTCCGGTGGAAGAAAGGACTCTTCGTTTGTCTCTTGTCGAGGCGGCGGACGGTAAAATCGGGGATTTGACGGATCGTGTCGCCCTTTTTTGCTTCCAATTTGATCCATCCAAAAATAGGTATACATTATACGCGTTCAATATCATGCGAATCGGCGCATTTCTAACTGTTGCCGTCCTCGCGGTGTTCTTATTCCGCTTTTGGAAGAAACAAAACTCGTCTAGTACAGCATAAATATAAGGTAGGAGTGATTTCGATCCGATGAACTGGTTCTCATTTATACCGGCTACAAGTTTCATGCCGGTTCCAGCTACGAAAGAGGCGGCAGATGTAGATAGCCTTTACATTTTTCTTCTCGTTTCCGGATTAATTTCCTTTATCATCCTGATCGGAGGGATGGTAATATTCATCTTCCGCTACAGAAGAAAAACCGAGGACCAAAAAAGCGCATACATTACGCATAATACCCTCGCCGAGTTTCTCTGGTCTTTCATCCCATTCGTGATCATGATGGTGATCTTCGCTTGGGGATGGAGCGTTTTCCACGATCTACGTAAAGTAGGTGAGAAGGGAGACGTAGAGGTTCACGTGACTGCGCGTCAGTGGGCTTGGACCTTCAAGTATGCGGATGGAACCGAAATCAACAGCCCTGGCAGTGACAAGCTGATTCCCGGCGACGCGGATTCCACTCTGCTCAAGCCTGAAATCGTAGTGGTTCCTGTAGGAAAAACGATTCGTTTCGTTCTAACTTCCGACGACGTTCTTCATAGTTTTTATGTTCCTGCCTTCCGCAACAAGATGGATGCGGTTCCCGGAAGAAAAACCACTTTCACTTTCACTCCGATCGAGAAAGGGGACTTCACCGTATTCTGTACGGAATATTGCGGAACTAAGCACTCCAACATGATGGCTACGATCCGTGTAGTGGACGGAGAAGCGTTCACCGCATGGCAAGACCAGCAAAAGGCTTCCAAAGGAGCGGCTGCTGACTTGGGTCCTGCACAAAGAGGAGAGGCCTTATTTAAAGGAAGCCTCGGATGTAGCGGATGCCATTCCATCGACGGATCCAGAGTCGTAGGACCTACCTTTAAGGGTCTCTACGGAACTAAACGGGATTTTGCCGACGGTTCTTCTCTCGTTGCAGATGACGCTTATATCAAGCAATCCATCCTAGTTCCTACCGCGAAAATCGTGGCGACTTATCCTCCTGCAATGTCTTCCTTCCAAGGAAGAATCAAGGATGATGAGATTAAGGACATCATCGAATTCATTAAGACGCTTAAATAGGAAACCGGACAATGGCCCACGAGCAACATAATTACCTAAATCACCAAAAGGGGATTTGGTCCTGGCTTACGACCTTAGATCATAAGCGTATTGGGATCATGTATTTTATCGCGATCATGAGCTTCTTCTTCTTAGGAGGAATTTTCGCTCTATTAGTTCGCGCAGAATTATTCACGCCTGGAAAGACTCTTTTCACCGCGGATGTTTACAATAGAATGATGACCTACCATGGAGCCATCATGGTTTTCATGGTGATCGTTCCGGGGATCCCCGCGATCTTCGGTAACTTCGTTCTTCCCATCATGCTGGGAGCAAAGGACGTGGCTTTCCCAAGATTGAACCTCCTCAGCTGGTATATGCTGATGATCGGAGCTGCGATCACAGGTTCCACTCTGTTCATGCAAAACGTAGATACCGGTTGGACCTTCTATACTCCGTATTCTTCCATTAAGACCGGAGCGGGAGTGATTCCGATGGTTCTGGGAGTATTCATCATCGGATTCTCCTCCATTCTTACGGGATTGAACTTCATCGTAACCACTCATAAGCTTCGCGCACCAGGAATGACGATGAACCGCATTCCTTTGATGGTTTGGGCGCTTTACTCAACTGCGATTCTCCAAGTTTTGGCGACTCCGGTTCTTGCAATCACCCTCCTTCTGCTCGTTGCGGAAAAGACCTTGGGAGTAGGAATCTTCGATCCTCAGTTAGGCGGGGACCCGGTTCTCTTCCAGCACTTCTTCTGGTTCTATTCTCACCCTGCGGTTTATATCATGATTCTGCCTGCGATGGGTGTGATCTCCGAGTTGGTCGCTACTTACTCTCGTAAGACGATTTTTGGATACACCGCGATCGCTTATTCTTCTTTGGCGATTGCAGGAGTTTCCTTCTTGGTTTGGGGACACCACATGTTCGTGTCCGGACAATCCGAGTTTGCTGGGGTTCTATTCTCCTTCATTACAATGTTGGTCGGGGTTCCTACTGCGATCAAATTGTTCAACTGGATCGCTACCATGTATAAGGGAAGCATCCGGTTGGATGCTCCTATGCTTTTCGCACTGGGATTCATGTTCCTCTTTACGATCGGCGGATTGACCGGAGTGTATCTGGCTTCTACCGGTATGGACGTTCACTTCCACGATACCTATTTCGTGGTCGCTCACTTCCACTATGTGATGGTGGGAGGAACCTTGATGGCGCTTATGGGTGCCTTGATCTACTGGTTCCCTAAAGTCACCGGTAAGCTCTATAGCGATCTGATCGGAAGAATTTCCTGGGTGTTCATTTTCTCCGGATTCAACGTAACGTTCTTCCCTCAGTTCATTCTCGGAAACTTGGGAATGCCTCGTAGATACTACGACTATCTTCCTAACTTCACCGAATTGAATCAGATGTCCACTTTCGGATCCTGGTTGATCGGAACCGGATTCTTGATTGGACTCATCGGTGTGATTCATGCTCTTCTTGCCGGTAAAGAAGCCGGTAATAATCCTTTCGGAGGAAAGACGCTGGAGTGGACCATTCCTTCTCCTCCTCCGCACGAAAACTTTGACAAGACCCCAGTACTGACCGGAGGGCCCTATGAGTACCGCTAATCACGCGGGTTTTCACCACGCTCATCATTTCGAGAGCGCGGAGCACCAATACCAATCTTCCAAACAAGGGATCTGGTTATTCCTTGTAACAGAGATTCTGATGTTCGGAGCGCTGTTCGTAGCGTATTCGATCTACCACTCTCTGTATCCTCAGATTTTCCATGCAGGAAGTAAGCAACTCTCCGTGGTTCTGGGAGCTTTGAACACTGTGGTTCTTCTCTTTAGCTCCTTCACTATGGCGCTCGGGATCAACTACGTCCAAAGAGGACTGAGATCCAAAGCGATCGTCGCGCTTGCAGTAACAATCGCTTGTGCCGCGATCTTCATGGTAGTGAAATATTTCGAGTATACCCACAAGTTTCACGTGGGAACGGTTCCGGGCAAATACGCTTATACCGAAGAACTCAGTCCTTCCGGAGAAAAAGTGACCAAGGTCGCGGCTCTTCTCGCAGAAGCTAATAAACTTAGCGTGAGCGAAAGAGAGCATAAGCTTCATCTGGACGAAACCGAATACGAGCATCTTACCTTATTGGAAAGAACCAAAAATTGGCCTCTTTTCTTCGGATTCTATTTCGTAATGTCCGGTATCCACGGTTTGCACGTTCTTGCAGGAGCTTTCCTGATTTTCTGGGTGCTTCTGAAAGTAATTAGAAACAAAGTAGGTCCCGAATACTACACTCCGGTAGAAGGGGTGGGACTCTTCTGGCACGTGGTGGATTTAATTTGGATCTACCTTTTCCCTCTACTTTACTTAGTAGGATAACGAGTGCCCGATTCATCGGGAACGAAGAAAGCCGGGTCGCCCCGGCTTTTTTTATGCCTTCTTCTTCTCTTTGGGTCGGGGAGAATGTTCAAAAAAAAGCGAAGAAACGCCGATTCTTGCCGATATGTAAAAAGAAGACCTCGATAGGTCCAAGGATCCATGCAAAACATAGATTACTCAAGAAGACTCAAACAATCGGGAAACCGAGGATCGGTGCCTCGGCAGGGAGATTCATCATTCCCCGCCGTCCAAACCATCCAGCATGTGAGAGGGAGTAATTCTCCGATCCGTTCTTTTCCCAGTTCTCGTTCCATTTTTATGGTTTTGATCGGAGCCATTTCCCTGTTTACCGGGGGAGTTGTCGTAGGATTGCGCTTGGATCAAAAAGAACAGGCTTTTTCCCAAAACGAGACCCAGTCTTTTTATAATGCAGGTCGTTTAAATCGGACGGAAGCGTCCGTAGAACAAAGGGAAAATTCTTCCTCCGAAAATCTTTCCGGTTCGAATGGGGAGGGCTCTTCCAATGTTCCGGAGCCAAATCCCGCTCCTAAGAGTAATAACGGGGCGGCGACTAACGGCGGTTTGAAATTTCCGGCACGTTCCGATAAGGAAAATTATTTTCTATCGATTCCGACCGAGGACTCCGTCGAGGCGATGGAGATTGGAAAAAAATTGCTCAGAGCGAGACCGGAGTTCCAGGGACGTTTTTTCCGTTCCAAACAGGGTGAATTATTCGTAGGATATTTTTACGGACGAGAGGAAGCGCAACGAGCTTTAGAATTGATACGTCCTTTGAACGATCCGATTTTTCATCGTACCGGCATTCATAAACTGCAGTTTTAGGCCTCTTAAGCGTAGAATACGCCGAAATCATTTTTTCCTTGACTTTGCCCAAAAATTTGCTACATTTTTGGGCAGAGTTTTAACGGAAGTCTTAATACTAATTGGCTGGCAAAAAGAAACAATCTGGCTACGATCATGCCGTGGGTGATTACGTCGTTTATCCGATTCACGGTGTAGGAGAAATCACCGAAATCGCAAAAAAGGTTATCCTGGGAAAAAAGAAAGAGTGCTACGTAATGGAAATCCAGGGTAGCA
Source organism: Leptospira wolffii serovar Khorat str. Khorat-H2 (assembly GCF_000306115.2). Taxonomy (NCBI): domain Bacteria; kingdom Pseudomonadati; phylum Spirochaetota; class Leptospiria; order Leptospirales; family Leptospiraceae; genus Leptospira; species Leptospira wolffii. The sequence goes on along the minus strand of NZ_AKWX02000020.1, from coordinate 170,373 downwards.
AGATGAAGGTAATGATCCCTGTCGATAAGGCGAAACAAGTCGGAATACGACCGATTATCGATAAGAAGGACATCAAGAAAGTCATCAATCTGCTCAAGAAAGACGAGATCGATACTGAAGAGGACTGGAAGATCAGGTACCAAAATAACCTGAACAAAATCAAGTCCGGGTCGATTTTCGAAGTAGCGGATGTATGCAGGAATTTATTCCGCAGGGCGAATGGCAAAGAGCTATCCATTATGGAGCGTAAGCTCTACGAGAGCGCTTATAATCTCGTAAAAATGGAAGTCGCCCTTAGCAAGGGAGTTTCTCAAGAAGAAGCGGGAAACCTTGTATCAGATGTTCTTGCTAGTGCATTTGCCGTCGGAGACAAAGTCCCGGTGGCCGCAGTCGACATAGACGAAGAATAATTCCGGTTAGAACTCGAATCTATATGAAGGATTTGAGTTATGGCATATTTTTATAAAGGTCTAACGGCCGTCCTACTCTCCTCGCTGTCGTTCTTTGTAACGCAAAAGCAAACCCAGGAGCTGGCTTTTGCCGGTTCTATAGCAGGGCTTGTACTAGTCGTTTCCCTCGTTCTTTTGTTCGGTGAGAATAAACTTTTTCCTAAACTTCGTGGAGACGTGATTTTCTGCGTAGGCGTCGGAGCATTGCTCGGATTCGCAGTGGCTTGGTTTTTGGGAACCGTTATCCGTTTTGAAGAATTGAATCTCGCTTTGTACCTAATCCTAGGTCTTTTCGGAGCTAGAGCAGGTAAGTCTTTTTCAAAAGAACCGGGTCTTGCGATCTTCGGAGGCGGCTCTGGAGCTCTACCCGTTTCGGATCCGTTCGGAGTCGCTCCAATCAATAAGGACGAAGTAAGGGACAAGATTTTGGACACATCCGTGGTTATCGACGGAAGAATATTAGATATCGCTGATACACATTTTATCGACGGTCCTCTAATTCTCCCCAATTTCGTATTGAGAGAGATCCAATTGATCAGCGATTCTTCCGATCCGATCAAACGTGCGAGAGGTCGCCGTGGTCTGGAGATGTTGAATAAGCTTCAAAGAAAAGGTTCCATCGAAGTCAAAATCACCTACAAGGATTATTCCGACACTAGGGAGGTCGACGCCAAATTGATCAAGCTCGCCCGTGATACCGGCGGCAAGATCGTTACCAACGACTTCAACCTGAACAAAGTAGCCGAACTCCAAGGGGTCAAGGTTTTGAACCTGAACACTTTGGCGAACGCCCTTAAACCGGTAGTTCTTCCCGGAGAAGAATTGGGTATCCAGGTCATCAAAGAAGGAAAGGACGAGAACCAAGGTATCGGTTATCTGGAAGACGGTACCATGGTAGTCATAGAAAACGGCGGCCACCTGGTCGGAAAGGAAGTGAAGGTAACAGTTACTTCCATTATCCAGACTGCTGCCGGCAAAATGATTTTCACTAAGGCAAATTCCAACGGAGGATCCGATAAGGGCGACCGTGGAGATCGCGAGAATCGCGGAAATAAAGGCGGAGATAGAAACTTCGACCGCGGCGAGCGCAATCAGGAAAGAGGTGAGGACAGAGGCAATCGTTACGAGCGTCAGGAGCGCAGCGGGGAAGATCGTGGAAACCGCAAGGATTTCCAAAATAGAAATCAAAATCGCGGCGGAAACTACCAAGAGAAGAGCGAAAAGCCCGACGATTTCGGAAATCGCAAAGATTTCCAAGACCAACAACAGCAGCAGTAATTTAGAAAAAATTGTCCCCTATCTTTAAGGGGACAGAATTCAGGTCGAAAAGCGAATTGCAGAATCTTTCGACCTGGTTCCGAATTGACGGTATATCGATGCGAAAAAAAATTGAAAAACGATCTCAATAAGGAGAGCCAAATGCAGGCCCAAACGCAAGTGAAGGGACTGAAGGAGCTCGGTCTCGAGCCCTCCGAAGTCTTCCATAACCTTACATACGACGAAATTTTCGAACATGAGAAAAATAACGGAGAAACCGTAGTTTCCTCCAACGGGACCATGATGGTGGATACCGGGATCTTTACCGGGCGTTCACCGAAGGATAAATACTTCGTCGACGAACCTTCTTCCAATAAGAACATCTGGTGGGGTCATATCAACTTCAAAGCTTCCGAGAAAGTTTTCGAAGAACTATATGATAAATGCATCAACTACCTGAACGGTAAAAAACTCTACGTATTCGACGGATATGCGGGAGCCAACCCCGAGACCAGAATCGGCCTGCGCGTGGTTTCGGAAAAAGCATGGCAGCACCATTTCTGCACCAATATGTTCCTTCGTCCTTCCAAGGAAGAATTGGCGAACCTGCTTCCCGAGTTCACCATCATCAACGCTTGCGGAGTGAAGAACGAGAAATACAAAGAGCACGGACTGAATTCGGAAGTTTTCGTGATCTTTAATCTCGCCAAAAAGCTCTGTATTATCGGCGGAACGGAATACGGTGGCGAAATGAAGAAGGGAATCTTCTCGGTAATGAACTATAAATTACCGCTCCAAGGAATTCTCTCCATGCACTGCTCCGCAAATATCGGAAACAAGAATGGAGATACGGCACTCTTCTTCGGTCTTTCCGGAACCGGTAAAACGACCCTTTCCACGGACCCGAACCGTAAGCTGATCGGAGACGACGAACACGGTTGGGACGATAACGGGATCTTCAATATCGAAGGCGGCTGTTACGCAAAGGTGATCAATCTGGATCCCAAAACGGAGCCCGAAATCTTCGAGGCGATCAAGAGGGACGCACTTTTAGAGAACGTCGTTTACGACGAAAAGACAAAAGTTGTCGATTACACCTCCGCCGCAAAGACCGAAAACACCCGCGTTTCTTATCCTATCTACCACATCAAAAACATCCAAGTTCCTTCCAAAGGCGATCATCCAAAAGTGATCATCTTCCTGACTTACGATGCATTCGGAGTTCTTCCTCCGGTTTCCCGTTTGTCGATCGAACAGGCGATGTATCACTTCCTTTCGGGTTATACCGCGAAAGTCGCAGGAACTGAAAGAGGAGTTAAGGAGCCTACCGCTACTTTCTCCGCTTGTTTTGGTGCCGCGTTCATGACTCTTCATCCGACAGTCTACGCAAAGCTGTTGGGAGAGAAGATGCGTAAACACAATGTTCGCGCTTATCTCATGAACACCGGACTCGTAGGTGGAGCTTACGGTGTCGGTAAAAGGATGAATCTTCCTTCTACCCGTAAGATCATCGACGAAATCATGAACGGAAATATCGATAAGTCTCAGTTCGTAAAACATCCTGTCTTCCAAATAGAATATCCTAAAACTGTGGAAGGCGTGGATACAAGCATCCTGGATCCTCGCGAAGCTTGGGCGGATAAGACCGCTTACGACGAAACTTCCAAGAAACTTGCCGGCATGTTCATCGAGAACTTCAAGAAATATGTCGAAGGTTCCAAGGATTTCGATTTCACCGCTTTCGGACCTCAACTCTGAGCTAATCTCTCAGAAGTCCGAATGATTGAAAGGAGTAGGAGGATTTCCTCTTACTCCTTTTTTATTTCCAATCGGGTCGTAAGTTCTTGACAGGACGTTGTGCGGCGCATAAATAAATTACAAACCGGGTTCGGTCCACAGAAAGGAACAGCAGCATGGAAAAGGAAATCAAAGAAGCTCTGAATTTCGCCATCGGAGCGGCAAAGACTTTAAGAGAACAAGCGGATAGCATTCTTCTCAAAGTGGAAAAGGAATTTAAGGAACTTTCCACCAAGGGTTCCCAAGATCAAAGTGAAGTAGCGAATAATCTCAGAAAGTATATCGAAGACGCTCTGCGTTCCGTCGAAGGTCTTGCCGGGCAAGTGAATTCAAAAGTGGAAGAAGTGAAAAAAGGAATCGGCAATAAGGACTCCAACGGATCCAAGCCTTAATCTCTCCTTTCTAAACGAGCCTCTCCGGCTTATATCTTAATTTCCTAATATATTTTCAAAGCCTGGGATCACCCGATTCCAGGCTTAACCATTTTTCGAGCCTTTCCCTATAAGATATAGGCGGGGGAGTTTCCATTTCCAGCTCGAAGGAAGTATTCCAAAGAGAGACGCCTTTTTCGAACTTGATTTTCAAAATTTCGAAAAGTAAGGATCTGCATTTTCCGAACCATTCCGATTCGGGGATTCCTTTTTCGGTAAGATATCCTTCGATCAGATCGACCGTTCGATAATCGGACGCTAATGCGGAATAGGAAAAAGAATCGGATGCAAACTCTGAAAATAGGTCCTCCCATTCTTCGGCTTTAGTCCGTTCCTTGTTCCTGCAATCGTAGGCTTGGCAGATGGAAGCTCCATAGAACGAATAATTTTGGCTCCTGGCATCGCCCGAATAAATCGGATGGATCATGCATCCGATTCTTTTCGGAACTTGGGCGGTTTCTTCCGTTTCTTCAGGTGGCTGTCCGGGAAGAATTCCCAAGAAAGGGCAATTATATGTGAGGGGATCCTTTTTTAGAAAATTCTTCTCGGTCTCTTCTCTTACCTTTCGGAATTCAGCCATCGTATACGGCTTGGAAAAATCCACAGTCTCTCGGAAAGTTTCGGTTCTTTCTTTCAGAAGGGACTTAAGTCGATCGGGTGGAAGCTGCAGGTTAAATAGCCCGCAGCAGGCTCCGCAGGAATACGGGACCTCGGCGGAAGGTTGGCAGAGGCCCACTTACAAACCGCCGTGAGGCAGATTTCCGGGTTTAGAGGGACGAAATCCTAAGAAAGCGAGTTCAAGCTCTTTGGATTCCGGATTTTCCACTATATTGCAATTAAGAGGGAAGATTTGCATTCTATCCTCGTGGAACACGATTACTCTCCCTCGAAACTTTTCGATCTGCTCTCCGATGAAATCCTGTTTTATCATCGGAGCCGCAACTAAGGAAGATTCCGGCTTTAAACCCCTAAAGAAAAGATGACTGTTCGAATTCGTGGAGACTAGGAAAATGCTGACCCTTTCCATCTCTTCCAATTCCGTAAGAAGGTTCTCGAAATAATATTGGAAAGTAATTAGATAACCGTCCGCGGATTCGGGCTGGATCTGACCTTTGGAGTAAAGATCGATCCATTGAATCATTTTCAGAATAGTATCCTTGTTCGCGAATAGTATCTCTCCCAAATCCGAGATTACCGGAGAGATCTCCAACTTTCTGAAGTCGTGAAGGCATTGGAACATCAGATCCCACCATTTATCGATGGTATATGCGTCGTCCGGATTGTTCGGAATAAACTTACCTAGAGCGTGGTTTTGATGGTCGCTGAACAGGATTCCTCCCAGAACTTTTGAAAATTCTTCGAAAGAACGTATCAGATACTCCATCAATAAAAAAGAATTTAGGGATTCTTCCTTTTGTCTCTCTGTGAAATTATAATAAGATAGCGCTATCGGATTCGGATAGAATTTAAAGATCAAAGATGGATTGATGATCTTATGGACCGGTTTGCCTTTTGCAGGATCGGATACGACGCGAATATTCGGTTGTCCGTGTAGACTGTAATTCGTCCAAGTTAAATCGCTGGGATCGTAATTCCTTCTCGCCTGTTCCTTGGCCAGGTATAGGGACTCTCCCACGCTCTTATCCGCGAATAGATTCGTATAGAATAGAATCGTGAAGTCGATCGTATTTTGGTTATCCGGAATCTCCCAATTGGTGCCGATGAAACTTTTGATTCCGGACATCAAAAAGGATCCAGCGAAATTATTCATCAGGTCGGAATTCAGACTTCGATTCGTGCTCTTATTGGATTGGCAGGAATTGGAAAATACCATATCCGTATTGAAGCCGGAGTTCTTGATCTCTCTCGCTTTGAGGATTCTTCCTTCCGAGATCAACCAACCGTTTTCCAGAGGGTCGTCCGAGAAATACAGGTGGCCCGAGTAATGGATAATATTCTTTCCTTTGATTAGGGAAAGCAACTTGAGCTTAGTTACTTGGCGACCGCCTATGAATTCGATTTCCAATCTAGAAGTAGGAACTTTCTCGCTCAATACTCGGAATAGTTGCTCTCCTTCCTTTTGCGCCCATTCTAGATCCTCCGTAGGATCGGCGATTATGAGCATCCGGAGTTTTTCCTTTTCCTTAAAGGCTCCTCCGTGAGCTTCTCCTCTCACCGTTTTTCCTATGTAGAATTTATCGGAAAGAAAGCAAGTCCCGTCGTGTAGGAGTTCCCATGGAATGACTCCTAATTTGGGGTCTATGTTAAAATGCAGATATTTCTCGGTGGTTAACCTAAGCTTTTCCTGGATAGGAGCGGGAAAGAATTGGTCGAAAAAGGTCTCTCCCAGGATTTTTAAATCGTGGAGAATGTCCGTATCCAGAGTAGGTCTTTGGGGGGACTTTTGGTGAATCGCCACCGAAACCCGAACTAAGTTTTCGATTTCCTTAATATACTCGAGGATTAGGTCTTCGTCCATCGTGGACTGGAGATGGGATTCGGATCCGCTCCCTGTGCTGTCTAGAATATTGAATACGTTTACCGCACCGACTCTGTCAATAATTAGGTTCAGCATTGGAGTGAGAAGTCAGCGTGGAATTTTATCCTCCAATCGGGACATAAGGACCGAAAGGAGGAGCTATCGCGAACGCTTCTAATCCAGAAGGATAAAGAGATCGATGGATTTCGACAAGTCTTTTCCCTGGAACTCTACCGTGTACTTTCCTTCTCTCAATCCGGAGAAATTCGTGATCCCTTCGGAGTTGAATTGATTGGAAAGAATAAACCTACCGTCTTTGGAAAGATTCACCCTTTGGAAATCTTCCGGTCTAGGGCATTCAATCTTAACACTTAAGTAAGCAGTCTCGTCGGTTTCTTGAATGACTTGGTAGGTGAACTTGCAATCTTTGTCTACTTTCTCTTCGAAAACGATGAACTCGGATGCAGATGGCGCCTTTGCTACCGCGGAACGCATTGCAGGAGCGTAATCCACACGAGTATTGATTTGAAGAGTTTCCACTAGGCTATCGAAGAGCTGGGCTCCCGATTTTCCTAGTTTTACTACGATCGATTCTTTACCTTGTGCCTTATGGGCTAATTCCATTTCCACATATCTTTTCAGATATTCCGGGAAAGGTTTTACCTGCCATCCTTCGTTCAGCTCGGCTTTTCCTAAGTCTAGTTCTTCCTGGAAGGCGTTATAAACGTGCTTACGGGAAGCGGATTCGAAATAGGTTTCTCCTGCGGCCTTCAAGCCTGCCTGGAGAGCCTCCTCCATCTGAATAAGTTCATTCTGCAGTTTACTATTTTTGTCTAAACCGGACATCAGCTCTTCTTTGCCTTCGAATAGGGAAAGAAGGTTTTCCGGTAATGAGTCTTGCTCGCGGTTGGATTCCATTTGCGTACGACGCTCCAATATGGTGTATGACGATAGTTTCTACTCGGACAATTCCGAAAATTTGAGTTTTTTTTGTATTTTTTCGATCAGCCGTAGCAAAGTGACGCTGACATTTCCTTCCGTGATTCCCAGTAAATCGGCCACCTCTCGGTAGGGGGTCCGAGCTAAGAAATGTCCTTTTTTGCGCTTTTCTAGAAGCTTCTTTCTTTGTTCGTATTTCTTTTTGAGGGCTTGGGAGGTCTTGTCTATCTCTTGAGGGAGAATAGGGGCCTTTTTGACCGTCGCATTCTGCTTTTCCTTTAATTCCAGGATGTTCAGATATAGAGACGTAATTTTGTCTTCCATTCTGATATTTTCCTCCTCTCTTTTGGAGAGTTCGGAACGAACGGACAAAATTTTCTTTTTCAGTTCCGCTTCCGGGAGATTGGTCTTCTCCATGAGGAACGAAATCTCTTCCTCGTCTAGATTGAGGTAGTAAATATAAGAAAGTTTGAAAATGACTCTTTTTTCGATCCCGATTTCGCCTAGGACCTGGTGGAATAATTTGGTGAGTTCTTGGGCTTCTTCGACCAATTCGGGTCTTAGATCGGGTTCGTCCTCGATCGTCGCGTATTCCTTCCCTTCCTTATTTATCTTTCCAAGATTGGTGATCTTAAGTTCCCGCTTGGTCCTCTGCCAGTCTATAAGCATATTCCGCAAAACGGAATAGAACCACGTTCTAAAACTGGATTTACCTTTGAAACTGGAGAATCTTGCACCTGTTTTCAGTCGTTCAAAAGCGTAGAGAAAGAAATCTCCCGCATCGTCTTCGCTCAAATGAAAAATCTTCATCGGGAAGTTATAAATGTCCTCGGAATAGGACTCGAAGAATAACTTGAGAGCGGCCTCGTCTCCTTCTCCGCAACGGGTGACCAGATCGAGGGTTTTATCCTTTGACAAATTCATTCTTTATGTAACCTTGCACCAAAGGCCAAACGAAATGAGACGTATTATACCCCTCGTAATTCTTTTGGCCGCGTTCCATCTAAGCACCTTTGCGCAAAACGATAAAGTAATAAATTTTCTTTTCCCTGTGAAAACGGAAGGAATCGAAAATAAAGTCACTTCCGTATTCGGAGAGTCGCGAGGGGATCATTTTCATAACGGTATGGATATCGCTTCGGTCGGAGAACCGGTTTTGGCCATGGCGGAGGGAAAGATCCTTTATTCGCGGTTTGGTGAAGATGACCCTTTCGGAGAGGAGTTCGGCACCGGAAATTCCGTATGGTTGGACCACGGAAACGGAATATATTCCTCTTATTACCATTTAAAAGATACTAGGTTACCCGGCCTTTTAGACGAGCGTCTTGTTTCCGCCGGTGAGAAAATCGCCTATACGGGAAATACCGGCCATTCCAGCGGAGCGCATTTACATTTCGTTTTGCTAAAGGACTTCGGCAAGATCATAGAGGATCCGATGAAAGTCCTCATGCCTGTAGAGGATTTAACGCCTCCCGTAATCGGAAATCTACTAATCCACCAAGATGAGAATAAATACAGTCAGATCAACGACGGGGATAACATCAATATCTCCCGTGCTTTTCCTGTTACCGTCGGAATCCAAGATGCAGGCAAGAAGTCCGGTCAAAGAAGAGGTGTCGCCCAAATCCAAGTTAGCCTAAACGGCCAGCTTCTGAAAAAGGCGAGTTTCTCCGATTTGCATTACGAGAAAGGGGAATGGAAGAACCCGGAAGGATTTCCTTTTACGGATCTATATTATAAGGACCAGTATTTAATCGGTCATTTAGATTTCCGTAACGGGGAGAATTCGATCAAAGTTTTGGCCTGGGATTTTAGGCAGAATCTCTCCGAAAAAACCTTCACTTTTTACGTGAATCGCATCCGTTAATTTTGTCTTAAAAACTTCTCCCGAAGATACATATTGCAGTCGGTCGCGATCTTAACCTAAGATTCGAATCGTTTTTCCTTTTGAGAATACATTATAGGGATGACAATCGATTCCCCGGAATTACGAACGAATTCTGTCGGAAAATAATTTCCAAACGAATAATCGAATCAGGGTTTTGGCGACAGCATTTTAAAAAAAGCAATGGAGATAAGAATGAACGATTCGTTTCTATCAAAACTTCCGGAACTAAATTGGAAGAAAATCGCAATCGGCGGAGTCTTGGTATTGATACTGCTTTCCGCAAATCCTTTCGCTTGTATCCGATCCGGACATAGGGGAGTAGTTACGACCTTAGGTGCGGTATCCGAGAGAGTTTTAGGAGAAGGAGTGAATATTATCATTCCGTTTACCCAATCCGTGCATCAAATAGACGTGCGCGTCCAAAAGACCGATGTAAACTCTTCGGCTCCTTCCAAGGATCTTCAGGAGATTCATACCAAGATCACTCTCACCTACCATTTGATTCCCGGTAGTGTGAACAAATTATACCAAGAGATAGGATTGTCTTACGAGGATACGATCGTGGGTCCTGCTATCCTGGAAACGATGAAGCATGTCACGGCTCAGTTTACCGCTTCCGAACTTGTGACCAAAAGGGACGAGGTGGCCACTCATATCCAGGATTCGTTACGAGGCAAGCTTACTAAATTCTACATACAGATCGACGAGGTATCCATGAAGGATTTCGAATTTTCTAAAACGTTTTCCGATTCCATCGAGTTGAAACAAAAGGCGGAGCAAGACGCTCTTAGGGCTAAAAACGAATTGGAACGGGTTAAGGTGGAAGCCGAACAAAAAGTCGCCGAAGCCAGAGCGGAAGCCGAAGCGCTTAGACTGAAAAGCCAACAATTGACCCCTTTAATGGTGGAAATGGAAAGAATTAAGAAATGGGACGGTAAATATCCGGACACGTATATGGGTTCCGGAGCCAATACATTATTCCAGATTAAGTAAACTTAAAAGATGTCTCTCGGGAAGAGAGAATTCGCAAGCTCCCCGTTTTTATAGAGATCCGTTGGTTCGGCTTCCAACTAGCGGATCCAACTCGGAAAATGAAGAATAATGCTATTCCTTTTCTTAAAATTTCGTCTCATAATACGGAAATTCTAGGATTGAATCGCGGCAAGAAACCATGTTCGAAGTTACGGAAACACAGGATCTAAATCGAAGCATACAGTTGTTTTTTGTCTCCGTAATTACCGGCCTCTTATGCTTCGGAGTCATCGGCTTCGAGCATCTTGCCGGGAACCATACGTTTCGCCCCGGTTATACGATTGCAGGACTAGCTTCCATTCTCTCCGCATTTCTGATCTGGAGGGGCAAGTATAAGATTTCGGTCTATCTCTGCTCCGTCTGTTTTTCTTTAGCGATCGGGTTCGGTACTTTTTACGGGGCCGGATTTAAGAATGCACTCATCTGGTATCCGGTTTTCCTACTTTTTCATCTCTACTTCTTCAATCGGCAGATGACGTTTTTTGCCTTTCTGTTCTGCTTGGGTCTCATACTCGGACGGATCTTTTCCACTAGCGCGCCGGAACGTTCCGAGATCCTGGTAGATTCGATCGCGTCTTTGGGTGTCATGACCTTGTTTATCGTTTCCATCGGAGCGAATCTGGATAAATTGCTTTCGGACAAGGACGTACTCCTAAAAGAGCTGACACATCGGGTCCGAAACAATCTGCAAGTAGTATTGGATATGGTTTCCCTTTTAAAGGAATCAAACGAATCCTTGGAGACTCGTATCGCTCTCCAAACTTTGGAAAGAAGAGTGTTGGCTCTGGCTTCCGTTCATGCGATCGCTCAAAACTCGCAAGATGTGAAGCGCATTCCAGTGGGAGACGTGATCGAGAATTATCTGAATCGGATCGTTTCCAAGTATAAGGCTTTACCCGCTTTGGATCCGATCGGAAAACATTTCTTGTTGGATGTAAAGGATGCGAACCTTCTGCTATTGATTTTAGGCGAAATCATCGCGACCGTTTCCGATTCCGTAACGACTCATATCGAGGACGTTCGAATCAGCTTTAGAAATCCCAGTTTAAGCACTTTTCAATTGCAAGTGGAAGGAACCAATCTAACGGAAGGAGAATGGAGTCATTTCTCTAGATCGTTATTACGTCAACACGGGGGAGATTTGAGTATGGAGAAGAGCGGCCGAGGAAGAATTCTAGCCACATTCGGTTTGTTGAACCGTTAGATCTTAACCGCTTGTCTGGTTCCGTTTAGACCGTATACTCTCACATTATCTCCGAAACTTTCATACACAGTATCTTCTCCCAAGAGTCGAACTAAACGATCCATTAACTCCGGGTTAGGTTGTACGGAATAATGATTATGAGCTCGGATGACTTTCTTCTCTTCGTCGCCGGATATGATATGGAAATAGACTTGGGAATTTCCCTGATAGGCGGCAAGCAAGGTATGGAGTTGAGGAATGATATCCTGCATCTTTTTATGACGATCTTCCAATCTGATATGCAGGGCCTTCTCCATCTTATCTTCGATCGTAGTATCGTTCAAAATTTCGAAGCTATTCACTTTGATCTGACCTCGAAGTTCGGATTCTCCTGCTTCGATACGATCCAGATCTCCCTTTAAGAAGACAGCCTGGTCTTCCTTGATCATTTCCTTGAACTTCTGGTAGACTTTAGGAAAGGCCACGCATTCGATTTCTCCCGTGCGATCTTCCAATTTGAAGTTTACGAATTCTTCCTTCTTCTTGGTGAACTTGATTTTTAAGGAGGTCATGACTCCTGCGACCTCTACCTTGGTTCCGGCCTTAACTGTATCCAGGGTTTCGATCGGAATCGAATTCAAGCTCTTCAAATGTTTTTCGTATTTATCGAGAGGGTGGCCGGAGAGATACAGGCCGGTGAACATTTTTTCCCGGCGGAGGCGATCCTCCATCTCCCACTCGTCCGCTTCTTTAGGAAGTTTTAATTCGTAATTCAGACCGGAATCTCCGAATAGGGAGAATTGGCCTTCTTTGGATCTCTCCTGCTCTTTTTGGGCGAAGGAAACCAGGCTGTCCAAGGATTCGAATAGACATTTACGAGTGTAACCGAAGGAGTCCAACGCTCCGCCTTGTACTAAGGCTTCCAGGATCTTTTTGTTTAGGATTCTGGTATCTACGTTGATGATGAAATCTGTGATTTCTTTGAATCCGCCTAAATTCTTACGAGCCGCAATGATATTCTGAGCTGCGCCTTCTCCTACTCCTTTCATTGAAGAGATTCCGAATCGGATGGTTTGATCGTCGATTACGGAGAAAGAAACGTCCGACTCGTTTACGTCGGGAGTAAGAACGTGAATACCCATCTCTCGAGCGTTATTGATGTATTTTACGATGTCGGTGGTTTTGGAATGATCTCCCGCGAGTAACGCAGCCATATATTCCGTAGGATAATTGGCTTTCATGTAAGCGGTCTGATATGTAACTATCGCATATGCGACCGAGTGAGATTTGTTGAATCCGTAACCACCGAATTTCTCGAGCTGATCGAAAAGGTCTTCCGAGAATTTTTTAGCGTGACCTTGGGCTTGCGCACCTTCAACGAACTTCACGCGAAGAGGATCCATGAGTTCCTTCTTCTTTTTTGCCATGGCTTTACGGAGCATATCCGACTCTCCCATGGTGTATCCTCCTACAACCCGGGAGATACTCATCACCTGCTCTTGGTAGACCGTTAATCCGAAAGTTTCCTTAAGGATCGTTTCTGTGGAAGAATGAGGATAGGTGACCGGTTTTTTACCGCTCTTCCTTTCCAAATATTCCTCCAACATCCCGGATTCCATAGGGCCGGGACGATAGAGCGCGATTAACGCTACGATTTCGTCGAAATTAGAGACCTGGCTTCTGGCCACGAGATCGGTGATCCCGGTGGATTCCAGCTGGAATATACCTAAAGTATTCGCTTTTCTTAATAAAGCATAGGTGGCGGCGTCGTCGAGAGGGATTTTGTCCAAATCCAAATGGATGCCTCTTCTTTCTCGGACCAGATTAACCGCATAATTCAGGGTGGTTAAGTTTTTGAGCCCTAAGATATCCATCTTGATCAAGCCGACGGATTCTAGGTTATTTTTCTCATACTGGGTTACGATAGAGCGGACGCCGGGTTTGTCCTTTTCTGCAACCGTGGAAAGAGGGACTACTTCGTCCAAAGGAAAAGGTGAGATCACCACTCCCGCGGCGTGTCTTCCCGGTTGGCGATAGTTTCCTTCCAAGCGTTTTGCGATTGCGAAGATCTTCTTGTTCAGATCGTCCTTTTCGCTGGCCTGTTTTAGATCCGCGGACATCGCCAAGGCTTCGTCCAAAGTGATCCCCGGCTTACTCGGGCAATAGCTGGTAAGACGATTCGATTCTTCGAACGGTAGGTTCATCACACGAGCCACGTCTTTCAGTGCGGCTTTCGCACCCAAAGATCCGAATGTGATGATCTGACCGACCCGATCTTCTCCGTACTTTTGGCGGATATAATTGATCACTTCTTCCCGTCTTTCGACACAAAAGTCCGTATCGATATCCGGCATGTCCTTTCTGTCCGGATTCAAAAATCTTTCGAAGAGTAGATTGAATCGAAGCGGTTCTACGTTAGTAATCCCTAATGCATACGCTACGATGGAACCGGCGGCGGATCCTCTTCCCGGTCCTACCGGGATTCCGGTCTTCTTGGCGTAGTTGATATAATCCTGAACGATCAGGAAGTATCCGGCAAAATGCATACTCTTGATCGTGTTTAGTTCAAATTCGACTCTTTCCTTGATTTCGGGACTTACATGGGAATATCTCTGTTGGACTCCTTCCCATACTAGTTTTTCCATGAATCCGTACTCGTCGAAACCTTGAGGAACTACGAATTCAGGTAATAGATAATTTCCGAATTTGAGTTTTAGATCTATTTTATCCCGGATCTCTAAAGTGGAATAGAACGCTTGAGGCAATTCCGGAAAGAGAGCTTTCATTTCCGTCGGGCTTTTGACGTAGAAATGCTGATTGAAGCCGAACTCCATTTCGTCTTCGATATTCTTTCTCATTCCGATCCGGAGAAGAATATCCTGAGCTTCCTTGTCGTCCTTCTTCAAAAAGTGGGAATCGTTCGTGACAACGAGTTTGATTCCGCTCTTTTGGGCAAGCTCGAAGATTCCTTTCGCTACGATTTCTTGTTCCGGAATTCCGTGGTTTTGGATTTCCAGATAAAAATCCTCTTTTCGGAAGATCTCGTTCAATTTCCCCGCAAGCTGGAGAGACTCGACCGGCTTTCCTTCCAGAATTTTGCGATTCACTTCTCCGGCTAGACAGGCAGTTAAGCATACGAGACCTTCGCTATACTTGTCCAACAGATCGTAGTCGATTCTCGCCTTTTTATAAAATCCTTCCGTGTAGGATTTACTTGCGAGCTTAATTAGATTTTTGTAACCTTGTTCGTTTTTTGCGAGAAGAATGAGATGGTATGCGTTTCCGTCGGCGATTTTCATTTCCTCGGATTCCGACTTGCGGTTGGGGGAAACGTAGAATTCGCAGCCGATTATGGGTTTTACGCCGGCTTTAGTCGCCTCATTGTAAAATTCGATCGCTCCGAACATATTTCCGTGGTCTGTCATAGCCACGGAACTCATTCCGAGATCCTTCACATGCTGCATGAGCTCCTTGATTCGGATCGCTCCGTCGAGCATGGAATAGGTAGTGTGGAGGTGGAGGTGGGCGAAGTCTTCCATACCAAGGGACATAATAGAATTTCGGTCCAAACCCCGTCAAGTCCAGACAGCCGATATTCTCATAATCTTAGTCTGGAAACAAGTGTCGAAATGCCAGGATTTTTCCGTAGGAAGTCCTCGGGGTATTTTTTTCCAAAAAAACGAAAAATAGAGAAACTGGAGAGTTCCCGGTATTTTGGCGGGTAAGGGGGCAGCAAAACGAGGAGAAGAATGGCTCGAATTCAAAGTTAGAAATTTATTGAATTCGCATTGACCGGCGATACAAGAAGACATGAGAAAATTTCGGTTTCCATACTTAGTATTATCACTTTCTTTAATGGCTGGTTGTGTAACAGCGGATCGGAGTGAACGTAACCTTTCGGTAAGTAAAGCCGCTTCGGAATTATCTACCCGAGTCGTACTCCAAAAGAAACTGGATCCGATACGAGGCAAGAAGGCTGAGATTTTTGTGGAAGTATTGGATCCGGAGGCCGATTGGGTCGATGCTCTACTTTCTAATTTTGTAATCCAAGACGATCGTGCGATGTTAGTTCGACTGTCTTCTCGGTATTATTTGGTTTTTGTAAGAGTGAAGAATAAGACCGTGAATCGTGAAGTCCTGCGCTTGGCCGACTTGGAATTCGAACATGAAGGGGAGCCCTTTCGACCGCTTCCGTGGGGTGATTATCCGAAAGATCTCTCTTGCCTGAATTGGAAAGGGAATTTGAAGAATTTTTATAATGTAGGTGTCGCGACATTGACCACCGTTTTTATCGTAGGTGCGATTGCCGCCTGCGCAAAAGAAGGAAATTGCGAGGGAGTTCGACATATAGGAACGGCCTTGGATTTATCTCAATCCGGAGAAACGGATATGGCAAAAGTTTTATCGAACCCGATTTTTACGACTCGATTGGAGTTTTGGAATGAGAGAGATCCTTGGATTGTGAATCCGGGGACGGATAAGGAGTTTTTTATCCTATATCCCAAGTCCTGGACGGACAATCTCGGCTCTCGGACTTTAATGTCTCCGAATTGTTTTTAGTCGATTCGCTAAAAAGAGATTGGACGTCGTCATACGCATGGAGTCTCTTGTCTTGGAATAAAGCGCACTTATGACTAAACGAGAAAGCATATCGATCAGAGTGGCAAGTCGTTCGGACTTGGAAGAACTTACCGAATTATTCGATGCATATCGTAGATTCTACGAATTGAAATCCGACGAAACAGGTGCAAAAAAGTTTTTGGAAGACAGACTTTTACACAAGGATTCGATCCTACTAGTGGCCGACGACTCCCGTTCTCTGTTGGGGTTTCTGCAACTTTATCCTACGTTTTCCTCTCTTTCCATGAAAAGGGATTTCATTTTGAACGATCTCTATGTGAAAGAAGCGGAACGTAAGAAAGGGATTGCACGTAAATTGTTGGAAGAAGCCGCAAATACGGTGAGAAAGTCGGGAGGAAAAGGCATGGGTTTAGAAACTCATCCCGATAACCGACACGCGCGTAAATTGTACGAGACTTTCGGTTTTAAGTTCAGCGACGATTTCCTGCACTATTACTGGACCGCACCGAAGGAAAAATAGCGCCGTTGACTCTGAAATAAAAAACCCGGAGTGCGGCTCCGGAAATCGTTATTTTTTTCGAGCTTTTCTTGGGAGAGCTTTTTTTAGTATATCTTGGTTGATCTGGAATTTGTTCGGACTTACTTCGGTAATCAATTGTAATCTTAATAGCTCTTCAATGTCCCGATCTATGGTTTTATCGGATAGTTCTCGATAAATTAAAGCAAGATCTCTCGATAGCAGGGTTATTTCCTGTTTGGAAACGGGACTATCATAGGGCATAGATAACACCAAATTTCTTCTTCTTTTGTTTACGTTTTCGTTTTTTGCCGTTAAAGTTTCATTATTAAACGTATCGTGAATGTATCCGCGCCAGAAGACTTCGACCTGAGACTTATTGATCATTGACACGACTTTTTTGAGACCATCCAGATAACCTTTTACTGCGTAAGCGATAAACTCGGATAGGTCGCCGGTTTTCGTAGATTTATCCAAATGGGCGTAATACTCCGGCCTTGTTTCATTATAAAAATTAGATAGAATATGCGATGCAAAATCCGGATTTCCGGCCCTTAATAGGATATAAAATTCTAATAGTCGAGCAGTTCTGCCGTTTCCGTCGCTAAAAGGGTGAATCCATGCTATATAAACGTGAGAGACTATCGATTGAATAACGATTTCTGCAAAACTTTGGCCTTTTTCAAAGTGGAAGTATTCCTTCATCCAAATGCAGAAATTCTTCATTAACGTTTCGATTAGCTGGTGATCGGGAGGTCTGTATTTTCCTACGACGACATTTTCTTTTCTGAATTGCCCGGGAATCGCCTTAAAAATTTCTCCTAAGTTCTTTCCAACTTTCGCATGGAGATCTTTTATTAATTCGGATGATAAAAGATGAGTGTCCCCTTCGATGACTTGAGTGAGAATGCTATTAAAAGCTTCTAATATATTTCTGACTTCTTGCGCCTGATATTCTTTGCTCGGGGAGAGTTCCTTTCCTTCCATCAATTGATTGATTTCGTCTTCGGAGAGAGTGTTCCCCTCTATAGCGGTCGTGGACTGCGCACCTTTGATTAAGGATACATTTAAGAGTTTTCTTCTATAATTTGGAAAAATAGGCGTCTCTGATAATGTAAGAATAAATGCCTCACATTGTCCAAGTGCATGTAGGGTGGCTGGGTTGATTGTCCAGTTGGGCTTAAATGAAATATGAGACTGATTAGACATAAATCAAATCCTTTATGCAGGCAGGGTTTGGACAAAAAACAGCCTATTTTTGTCCAAAAAAATGTCCAATAGTTTGTCTATAGGTGTTTGCTTTTTGTTCGGGCGGAAAGCTTAATCCACCTCGGCCTTCCTGAATAAAAAGTCTCCTTAAGAATCGGAATGGCGCATGAATTCTCTCTAGAAGGATTCATGCGTCAAGGCCTCTTAACCCTTAGGAGGAAGTGGTCCCAATTTATCCAAAAGCATTTGGTTCACTAAATTCGGATCCGCCTTTCCTTTGGAGACTTTCATCACATAGCCTACGATCGCACCCAAGGCTCTGTCTTTACCGGATTTGTATTTTTGGACCGCATCTTCGTTGGCTGCAATCGCCTCGTCCACGATTCTTTCAATTTCCTTGTCATCCCGTACTACGATCAGATTTTTTTCCGTTACGATCGCCTCCGGATCTTTGTCGCTATTAAGAAGTTCTTCGAAGACCGTTTTGCCGATCTTGCCGGAAATCTTTCCGTCTACGATCAGTTTTACCAATCCCCCGATCCGCTCCGGCCCAACTTTAAATTCGGAAATCGTAATGCTTTCTTTGTTTACGATTCCCAATACTTCGTCCTTGACCCAGTTGGAAGTACGTTTCGCATCTCCGGAAACTTTGAGAGCGTCTTCGAAGTAATCGGCAATCTCTCTTTCGGCGGTTAGAACGTCCGCATCGTATTTAGGGAGGCCGAGTTTATCCACGAAGCGATCCCTTCTCGCATCCGGAAGTTCCGGAAGGGTTTTGCGGATATCCTCCACGTCTTTTTGGCTGAGTATAACGGAAGGAAGATCCGGGTCCGGAAAATACCTGTAATCGTGACTCATCTCTTTGGTTCTCATCGTTACCGTGATATTAGAGGCGGAATCCCAAAGTTTTGTCTGCTGTTGGAAAGTTTTGCCTTGGGAATACATATCCCTTTGCCACTCGACTTCGTAATCGATGGCGGCTTTTACCGCTTTAAAGGAGTTTAGGTTTTTGATTTCCACTCTGGTCCCGAACTTATCGGAGCCCTTTGGACGAATGGAAACGTTGGCGTCGCAACGAAGGGAACCTTCTTCCATATTACAATCGGAAACTCTAATATACCTTAGGACGGATTTCAGAGCCAACAGGTAATGATAAGCCTCGTCGGAGGATCTCATCTCCGGTTCGGAAACGATTTCAATGAGCGGGGTTCCGGCCCGATTCAGATCCACATAGGATTGCGGTATATTCGGATCGGCGGAGTGGATAAGTTTACCGGCATCTTCTTCTATATGGATCCTAGTCAGGTTTACGAATTTGGGTTTGTCTTCTCCCTTTACGGTAAAAGAGATCCCGCCGCCCGTGCAGATTGGTCTATCGAATTGTGAGATTTGGTATCCTTTGGGAAGGTCGGGATAAAAATAATTCTTTCGATCGAATTTGGTATGAAGAGTGATATCGGATCCGAACGCCAGTCCGGCCATGATTGCTTTGCTTAAGGCCTCTTCGTTCAGGACCGGTAGGGAACCCGGTAATCCCAGGCATACCGGGGAAACTTGTGAATTGGGTGGGGCTCCGAATTTGGAAGGACTGTCCGAAAAGACTTTGGAATTCGTGTTGAGCTGCGCGTGCACTTCCAAACCGATTACTACTTCATACTCCACTGGGTACCCCTTTCCTCTATTTTGCCGGACGGAGTTTTCTCCTTGTCCTTGAAATTTTAGAGGCGTATGGAGTTATTCTCCGAAGCGGACCAGTACGGGCAACGGATTTTTGGATGAAACACACTCTTTGCATCGCGAATCAGAAAGGAGGGGTCGGAAAAACCACCACATCGGTTCACTTGGCGGTCGGTCTGGCCCAAAAGGGCGAAAGAGTTCTGCTCGTGGATTTGGACGCTCAGAATAACGCCACATCCGTCTTTCCGGAGTATTCCGCAGATAAGCAAAAGGACTCCTTTTTGATTTTCAGCGAGAAGGTTCCCGTCCGAGAAATCGTGATACCTACTCGGATCGAAGGATTAAGTCTTTTGCCCGCATCTTCCCGACTCTCCCAAATTGACATTCTTCTCTCCGGAAAATTGGACGGATTCTTCCTACTCAAAGAAGCCTTGGAAAAAGAGTCGGAAACTTACAATTGGGTCGTGATCGATTGTCCTCCCAGTCTTTCTTCGATCACAATGAACGCCTTCGTCGCAGCCACCGGAC
Organism: Leptospira wolffii serovar Khorat str. Khorat-H2; assembly: GCF_000306115.2. NCBI lineage: Bacteria > Pseudomonadati > Spirochaetota > Leptospiria > Leptospirales > Leptospiraceae > Leptospira > Leptospira wolffii. The sequence goes on along the minus strand of NZ_AKWX02000020.1, from coordinate 150,406 downwards.
TCATCGTACCTCTACAAGTTTCCAAATTCTCTTTGGACGGAATCGAAGCGATCTTGGAAGCGAAATCGAATATAGTAAAACGTTTCAATTCGGAGTTTAAGATTCTGGGAGCCCTATTGACACTTTTCCAGGCAAGGACGACGATGTCTCAAACTGTGGTTCCTATGATCCGCGAACATCTCTCCTTGTTCGAGGCAAAGATTCCCCCGTCTGTGGCTGTGGAAGAAGCTCATCTTTTGAATCGATCTCTATTCGAATACCAACCTAAAAATAAGGCAGCCAAGGCTTATTCTCAATTCACGGAAGAGGTATTCTCTCTTGGCTAAGAAGTCGGATTCCAAAAAAGAACTCCTAAAAAAAGCGGCCGGAGATGCGGTCCGAAAAAGTCTGAGCGGAGAAGTTTCCAAAAGCAAAGAGCCGGTTCGTGAGGAGCCTTCCCTTCGGGAGAATCGACCGTCGGAGCCTAGAAGGAACGTTGCGGAACCTTCTCCCGCTTCCGAGGGGGAAAAACAATTGCCCAAAAAAGAGCCCCTCTTCAAGGTACACAACAGTATGAGGATAGAAGAATACACCCAAAACGGACTTCGGGAGTCCAACGGGAATAAAAAGTGGATCCGAATTTTCGGGGTAGTTCTTTTCGTTCTGCTAGTTTGGTGGATTTGGCCTTCCAAGCATGAGATCTATATGGACGTGGAAAAAATGAGTCCGGAAAAGGTTTCAAGCATGAGTTCCGAGAAGGAATACCATTTTGCCCACGGTCAGGAATTTTTCATCTATTACAAAAGAGGCGGTTGGTTTTCACCCGATAAACTCAAACTGACCATTTACAAGACCGACGATAATAAAGCAGAGATCAGCGTTCAGGAAAAGGAATCCAAACGCAGGATCGAAAAATGGCAGACTTATTACGACGATTCCTTCTTCGACGACGAGGGAACTTACGAGGTCGAGATTAAGAACGAGGACGACGAAGTGCTCGTTACTAAGAAGTTCACCATCGACTGATGAAGAAAATTCTTCTAATTATCTTTCTATATTCCATCCTATTCTCCTGCGACAAGTCGGATCGCCCTTCCGGTCTTCCTGAAAGCGCTAAATACGATAAGAATATGAACGCATACGTATCGGAAGAGGCTTCGGTCTCCAAGATATATTATGAAAATGGAAAGTTATATTCGGAATGTCCTTTGGACGGGGCAAAAGTATATCACGGACTTTGTAAGACCTATCTACGTTCCGAGGACGGATTGGCTTCGCAGGGAAAATACGAGCACGGACAAAAAGTGGGGGAATGGATCTGGTATTTCCCCAACGGCAAGGTCTATATCCGTCAAAAGTTCGGGACAGGCGAAAGAGATCCTTCCGCAGTGTTCAACGGAGACGAGGGAAACGAAGAAGGTACCTACGAAAGATACTACTCCGACGGAACCTTGGAAATAAAAGGCAATTATAAGAGCGGATTGAAATCCGATTTTTGGCAAAAGTTCTTCAAAGACGGAGAATTGGAATACTCCGGATATTATTCCAAAGGAAACAAGATCAGAACTTGGTTCTATTATTTTCCGAACCGGGAAACGGAATCCGTGGAAGTCTTCGACGACCAAGGAAAGTTTCTTTCTAGAACCGTGTATTCTCCGAACGGAAAAAAACTCTGCGAAACGGATTCTTCCGGCGCTCATTGCGGATGAGATAAGAGATTGGAATTTCAGAATTCTCGCTTGGAAAGAATTCTAAGCTGGTCTTTCATTCTACTCACCTTCTACGTAAGTTTTTATCTGACTCTTACACATTACGCGGAAGAAGGACTATTGCTTTCCATTCTGATCACTCATTTGGGAATCTATACTGCGTTCAGAAGGGTACTGCATAGATATTCCTACGCAGTACTCGCATTCTCGCACGTGTTGATCTGTTATTGGATCGGGAAGAACGCCTTAGAGGTTCTGTCCGCTATTGATAAGTGGAAACAAGGATTCTAAGATTCCGAAATCGATTTCCAGCAGTCCCAATAAAAAGACCACGAAAACGATCACAAGGCTTAGAACTAAAAGGATCATTAATACGATCCGGATCAATCTAAGCTGGAGATAGCTGACTCCCAACGCGAGATTCTGGTATTTTCCCAATTCCGCGCTTTTTCCGAACTTTAGGTAATTCTTAATATAGAATACAGATAGAAGAATGATGGAGAGAATCAGAAGGATTCCGAACTGATCGGTATAATTCTTTTGGATCACGAAAAGAGGGATATAGATCAAGTTTCCGATTAGGGTCCCGAGGCCTACGATCCCTAAGAAATGTAAAAAAGGATGCCACCAGGAATCGTTCGCTTTGGATCCAGGTCTGAATTCCGCCTCGTCTTCCCGAAGATTTCGCAGGGAGGAGAAACGGTCGGCCGTTTTCTTGCCGAAAGTTCTGCCTATGATGATGAATAAATACAGGAGGCCGATCACCCACCCGAAGGAAAAGAGTAGGATAGGCAGGGCCCAAATGGCTGTCTGAGGATTCCTTATCGCCGCCGCAAGAAGGGTTGGCATTACAGAAATCGCATATGCGATTCCGAGGGCATACAGCACCCGATTCAAAAATGCGAAGAAGAATGCCCTAAAATATAAGGAAAGAAAGGAAGTGCAGGAAAGGATTGCGAGAAAAACGTAAAAGAAGATCTGCAATTTTTGCCCGATCAATACTCTTCCTAACCTGTCCTTAGTATCTTCCGGTTGGGAATCGTTGGGAAGATCGGGATCTTCTATTTCTGCTAAGACTTTCTGGGTAAGCAGCAACTGGGAAATAGCTCCCCCTTGGAAATAGAATCCGCTGGCCGGTTCCTTTCCGGTTCCGTCAAGAAGAGCTTCCATAGTGGATGTATCGTTCGCATCCAGAAACGTGGGTTGTAGGATGAGTTGGAAAACGCTGATCAAAAAAAGAAAGAAAGGAATAATATATGCGATGATTAATTTCGAATTCGTTTTCATGCTATGTTATCGATAAAGGCCAGGATTTTTCTCTTTTGGATTCCAACTATCCAAAAAGTTCAGAAAAGAAAGACGAAAACGGCGACCATTCCGATTCCGACCACTCCTAAAGCGATCAACACGGTTAGAAGAAGACTGGATTCTCCCGCTTCCATGGAAGCTGAGGAAACCGACGAAGTAGAACCTCCGCCGGATCGGGAAATCGGTTTTTCACCAGTATAAGGTCTTACTTTTACAGAATTCTCTTCTTCGTAGATTTTTCCGAAGACATCCGTTCCGATTTTAACGATGGTTTCGTTTTCCACGCCTTTATTTTCCGTAGCAACTACGGTCGCCGGTACGGGCTTAATGGTTCCGTCTTCCGTCTTCAATTTCATTCCGTCTATGATCCCCATGGTGGTGGGATCGTTTCCGATGAGTTGTACCACGATCTGATCACCGGGTCTCAATTGATTCACCGGAATTCCGGAGACGGGAGAAAGAATGAATTTGAATTGTACTCTGGTAGCATTTGCGGGAATGGAAGCGTCGATTCCGGTGGGCGGGCCGCCTATAGGAATAACGGGGGCGCTTTCTTCCGATGAGATTTCAGGACTTGTCTCTTCCTGCTCCAGAGTTTCGATGGATTGACGGGAAGTTCCGACCTCGTCTATCTTGCTTCGATCGATCAATCCGTACCAAAGTTGGATATCCGGTTTGGAATTTCCCATGGCTTGGTTTCCGATTTGGTTGATCAGGTATCGGATCTTCTCGTCTTCTCTCTTATTGATATAATGGATCAACTGCTCCATGAAGTCGTCGGAACGTCCGCTGGTTTGGAAGAGTTCTTGGAGTTTGTTCGTGAGATTCTTAAGCTGCTTTCCTTCGTATTTTATCTTTTGGCAGATATTACCCACGTCCTTAAAGGTGGTTCCGGACAGAGGGATATTTATCAATTCGCTGTTTCCGACCGCAACTACCTCGAATCGATCGATTCGGCTCGCTGCCGGATCCACGATCCCCCCGAATAGGATATACAAAGACGAGCTCGTGTCTCTAGATTGAAATAAAAGCGAATAAACTTGGTCGGCAGCCATATAATTTTTGAAGGAAAAACCGATACTACGTTATGGTATAAAGAGTATCGACTTTTTTTTGACATCCTGCGTCGAAATCTTATAATTGTCAAACTAAGGAAATTTGCGGAGATGTTTAATTTCGCCCGCTTTAAGAATGAACTTCCTCGTTAAACGATTCCCTTTAATCCTTCTTCTTACCTCCCGTTATATTCGCGGTTCTCGAGTTACCGGCCTACTTTCCCTAAAATCCAGGGTTTCTTTCGTGGTAATGGCGGTGGGTGTATCTTTGCTCATCGTAGTGCTTTCGATTTTCAACGGATTCCAGAGACAATTGAAGGAATCCCTTTGGCAAGGCGGAGAACATATCACGATCGAGAGTAGCTCCAACGGCGGAGAGATCCGAGACTACGAAAAAATCATCGAATTCATCCATAAGACTCCCGAGTTGAATGAACGTATCATCGCGGTAGAGGGAGGGATCCAGAGTCACGGTCTGATCCAGAAATACAATATCTTCTACCCCGTTCTCATCAAGGCTGTTCCGGTCCCTAGCGTGGACGATCTGCTTGCCAATAAACTGCATAATTTCCCGAGGGTGGTCCATTATAATCGGGACGAGCTCGGCCAGATGAACCGGGAAAATTTCATCATTCTCGGAAAGGAGATGGAAGGCCTTTACAATTTCGGACTAGGTAAGCAGCTCACATTAGCGGTTCCGGGCGGAAGGTTTTCCTTAGGCAAAGGAGTCGAGGTCAGCGTGGAGAATTTCCGAGTCTCCGGATTCTTCAAGACCGGAAACTATAAGTTCGATTCCAGCTTCGTGTATATGGCCTTGCCGACCGCTCAAAAGTTTTTTAAAATGCGCAACTCAGTGAATCAGATCACGATCAAGGTTAAGTCTCTCGACGATCTGAGTTTCTGTAAAAGAAAACTGCATCGACTCTTCAGCGAGGCGGAATTCGAAAATGCGGTGGAGTCTTCTTCTTCCCTTTCGGTCCGCACGATCGCGGAGGAGCAGGAAAATCTATTGGCCGCGCTTAGATTGGAAAAAACGATTATTTCCATCATCGTATTCTTATTCATCATTCTCGCCGCTCTGGGCATGGTAGCTTCGGTTTATTCTCTCGTGAGAGCCAAACGTAAGTCCATCGGAGTACTTAAAGCGCTGGGAATTCCTTCCTCCGACATTCTTCTTATCTTTACCATGAACGCGATGCTTGTGGGGATTCTTGCTTCGCTGACCGGCGGGGTGACCGGGATCTTTCTCGCCAATTCCTTGGAGAGCATCATCGGAGCAATCGAGGAAGTTTGCAATTCCTTGGGGCCGGGACTTTGGACTCTCATGGATAAGGATTGGACTCCCGTGGAGTTGGTCCCTAAGAGAATCTATTATTTCGATAAATTGCCTGTGGATATCAATATAGCGTTCATCTTTATGGTGACTACTGCCGCAACGATTCTGTCCGGGATCGCGGGATATTTTCCCGCAAGATGGGCCGCGAGCCTGAATCCTGTGGATACGATAAGGAACGACTAACGTGGCTATTATAAAAATCAGAAATCTGGTTAAAAAATATCATATCCTAGAAAAGGAATTCTCCGTTCTGGACGGATTGGATATGGACGTGGAAGAAGGTGAAATCTTCTCCATTGAAGGAAAATCCGGGATCGGAAAATCCACTCTTCTCAATATTCTAGGCGCCATGGACGGATTCGATTCCGGAGAAGTGGAAGTTTGCGGGATCAATCTAAACGAGTTGGACGAAAAGGGTAAGGAGAATTTCCGGGCGGAGAAAATCGCGTTTATCTTCCAACACCATCTTCTTCTTCCTGATTTCTCCGCTTTGGAAAATGTTTCCATTCCTCTTCTGATTCGCGGATACGCTCCGAACAAGGCCAGAGAGGAAGCCATGTCCATGTTGGAGAAAGTAGGACTCAAGGATCGCTTCGAGAGTTTTCCTTCCCAATTATCCGGAGGAGAAAGCGCAAGAGTGGGAGTCGCAAGAGCCCTAGTCGCAGGAAAACGTCTCATTCTTGCAGATGAGCCGACAGGAAATCTGGACAGGGAAAATTCCAGGAATCTCATGAATCTCATCCAGGAACTCCAAAAAGATCTAAGATTCAGTCTGATTCTAGTGACCCACGATATGGAACTCGCGGCCCTGGCTCATAAAAGAAATCAGATTTTCCAAGGAAAATTGCGACCCGCGATCCAACCACAGACGGTATAATGTTTTTCCATGGACGGTTGTATCTATTGCGGAGTTTCCCGAGCCGAATGGAAAACCCATGGTAGAATCGGTTGCGCTTATTGCGTTACCGTCTTCGGAGAAGAATTTTCCCAATTCATTCCGGGACCCGCCCCCATGCAGTGGGAACCTACGGATCTATTTCCCCAAAAAGATCTCTGGAAGCGATTCTCTTCTCTTCCCTTGGAAATCGGTTTGCAAAAGATAGATTCGTATCGTTTGCCCTTCACTTACAGATACAGGGTCGCTCGAAATCCTAAGAATTCCATCTATCCTAGAAAATCCGGAAAAACGGACCGTTTCCTGTCTACGATTACCGGAGAAGGGGAGCAGGAATACCGGGATGAGGAAAAAAAAGGGGAGAAGCTCGACTTTCGGGAGAGAATTCCCTGGAATTCCGGGACTCTCTTAGCGGGAGACGAAGATCATATTCGCTGGGAATATGTGACGGACTCGCTTTCCGAACTGAATACGGTTTTGGAATCCGACTTTCTGGAAAAATTCTGGGAAAAGGAGCGTTTCGATTTTCTAGAGGGAATCGGATTCGTGACTTCCTGCCCTACGAATTCGGACCAAGGGGATAAACTCTCCGTTTCGCTTCCGGCTTCTCTCGCCGAAAACGGCGATCTGGTAGGATTCCGATTACCTACGGATTGGGGATTCTATCGGGAGGAACGGAAAGATAGATTGGTCTTTTTCCGGAAAAATTTTGGACGAAATCGAAAAAATTCCTTTTTCAATTTGGTTTCCTATTTAGCCTTATTGGTAATTGCTGGAAAAGAAGGGCCAAAAGCCACATTTGCCCTGTAATCCTTTTTGATTATCCGATCCGATATATTCCTTAAGGACGGATTCCGTTCCTAGTTGGAAAATGGAAGCGAAACCAGTCTAACCTACAGAACCCAGCGCGGGAAAGGGCGAGCACATGTTGGAATTTACTAAAAGAGCAAAACGAGTAATCAACGAGATCGCGCAGGACGAAGCAAAACGTCTTGGTAGCGAATTTATAGGCCCTGAGCATATCTTATTGGGTCTGCTTAAGGAAGAAGATTCGGTCGCGATAAAAATATTAAACAATCTAAACATCAATCTGAACGAACTTCGCAAAGAAGTGGAAAGGAGAACCCGCGAGAACTCCGGAACTCTGTTGATGGATATGGCGCAAGGCCAGGATCGCTATCAAAAGATTATCGAGCTTTCTAAAGAGGAAGCCAAGAGACTCAAACACAATTATGTGGGAACGGAGCATATCCTTCTCGCATTGCTGCGGGATAATAACAATATCGCTGGCGGAGCTCTTTATTCCTTCAGCGTGAACTATAACGTTATCAAGGGAGAAATCCTGAGACTACTCGGAGCTCCACCTACTAGCACCGTCGGAGTTTCTAGCCAACCTTCCACACAACCGGGAACCCCTCGCGCGGAAAAAACCAAGACTCCTATCCTGGACGAGTTCGCAAGAGATCTTACTCAATTAGCCAGAGACAAGAAGCTGGATCCCGTTGTAGGAAGATCCAACGAGATCCAAAGGGTGATCCAAATTCTTTCCCGCAAGACCAAGAACAATCCGGTCTTAGTGGGAGAATCCGGAGTCGGTAAAACAGCGATCGTAGAGGGCCTGGCTCTTGCAATCGTGGAGAAGAATGTGCCTGACCTTTTATTCGATAAACGCGTTCTTTCTTTGGATTTGGCGAGCCTCATCGCAGGAACCAAATACCGCGGAGAGTTCGAGGAAAGATTGAAGAAGATCATGAAAGAGATTTCTTCTTCCAATAATATCATCATCTTTATCGACGAGTTACACACTCTGATCGGAGCGGGAGCTGCGGAAGGAGCCGTGGATGCGGCCAATATTCTCAAGCCCGCACTCGCAAGAGGAGAATTGCAATGTATCGGAGCGACAACCAGCACCGAATACCGTAAGTATATCGAAAGGGATTCCGCTTTAGAGAGAAGGTTCCAAGTCGTTAAAGTGGCCGAGCCTTCCGTGGACGACGCGATCCTGATTCTTACCGGACTCAAAAAAGCGTACGAGGCGCACCACAAGGTACGTTACTCGGAAAGAGCTTTGGAGCAGGCGGTTAAATTATCCCATAGATATATCAATGAAAGATATCTACCGGATAAGGCTATCGATATCATCGACGAGGCGGGAGCAAAAGCGAGACTCGCGAATTGCGCTCGTCCTCAGGCGGTAAAAGATCTAGAAGAAGAAATCAAATCCCTTTCTCAGAAGAAAGAGGACCTGGTTCGTTCTCAGGAATACGAGAAAGCTGCGGGAGTCAGGGACGAGGTCAATCGCAAGAAGCAAGTACTCGAAGAGAAAATCCGTTCTTGGCAGGAGAAGTTGGACGACTACGCTGTCTCCATCGACGAAGACGATATTCTTTCCGTTGTTTCCCAGTGGACCGGAATTCCTTTGAACAGAATGGAAGAGAACGAGTCCGTAAGACTTCTGAAACTCGAAGAAGAACTCAAGTTGAGAGTCGTAGGTCAGGACGAAGCGATCGAAAAAATCGCGAAATCCGTTCGTAGAGCGAGAACCGGTTTCAAGGCGGAAAGAAGACCTACTGGATCCTTCATCTTCCTCGGACCTACGGGAGTAGGAAAAACCGAGTTGGCCAAGGCTCTTGCAGAATTCCTATTCGGAGACCAAGACGCAATGTTGCGCGTGGATATGTCCGAATATATGGAACCGCATGCGGTTAGCCGTTTGATCGGGGCTCCTCCTGGTTATGTGGGTTACGATGATGGCGGACAACTGACCGAGTTCGTGCGTAAGAAACCGTATTCGATCATTCTTCTGGACGAGATCGAGAAGGCTCATCACGATATCTTCAATATTCTTCTCCAAGTAATGGAAGAAGGAAACTTGACCGATACCAAAGGTCGTAAGGTCAATTTCCGCGATGCGATCATCATCATGACTTCCAATATCGGCGCCAAGGAAATCTCCAGCTCCGTAAGATTGGGATTCGAAGATCGCTCCGGCGAAGAGGACAAATACAAGTCCGACCAAGCCAGGGAGCAATTGAAGAAACATTTTAACCCTGAATTCTTGAACCGTGTGGACGAAGTGGTATACTTCAAGCCTCTGCGGAAAGAAGAACTCATGGGTATCATGGACATCATGATCAAGGACACCAACAAGAGATTGCTGGACAAAAAGATCAAGATCGAGCTTACTCAGGAGGCGAAGGACCACTTTATGGACGTCGGTTACGACGAGAAATTCGGTGCCCGTCCTCTCCGCCGGGTCTTCCAAAGAGATTTGGAGGATTATATGGCCGTTCAAACTCTCAAAGGCGCTTACAAAGAGCCTACGAAGATTACCGTTGCCTTCAAAGAAGGAAAACTGGACTTCACCGAAGAAGCTTGGACGGACTACAAGCCTGCGGATTCATCCGGAGGAGATAATTCTCCCAATAATCCGGAAAGGTCCGAAGAGCCGGCTTTAGTTTAAACGATCCTGCCCCCGTCTTTCGATGGGGGCTTGTCCGTTCGGGGACGGAGGTTTTGTAGAAAAAAGTCTATGCCCTACCTGATCCCCGTTATTTTCGTAATCTCCTATCTACTTGTCAGAAAGATCTGGTTCCATCTGCGTAAGATTCGAACCGTTGCCGGAATAGAAAAAATCTCCCTCTGCGTTTTTCAGCCCGATTTATTTCTTCCCGAGGTACGCGTCCTCTATAAATACTACTTCCAAGGCGGGGTCTATTTCGGATCCGGTTATATGCTGCTATCTGACTTCCTCGATCGGGAAGAATACGATATATATAGAAATCTAGACGGGTTACCTGTCCTAGAAACCGGGGAATTGCAGATCGTTTCCGAGGAACGGATCGAACATTTTCTTTCCTTACGGTATCCCAGCATAATCGTATTCATCGACCCGGTGGAACCCTTTCATTCGATGATCGATTGCTTGAACGCTAAGTCGATGAGTGTTCCCACATAAAACTTTCTCCCGCCGGAAAAGAGACAGATGCATAAAGGCAAAATCATCCTATTTACCCTGGTACTATTCGCGTTTTCCGCCGGGGCTTTGATCGCGCAAGATCAACCGGAATACCAGACCGCTTTGCAGGAATTCCAAAAAGGTAATTCGGAAAAAGCTTTGGAAATCATTCGGGTTCTGCACGAACAAGGAAAGAGATCCTACGAGACTCATTATCTCGCCGCCTTCTGTCATTATAATGCGGGAAGAAACAAATCCGCTGCCACTCATTGGTCCGAAGCCTTAAAGCTTAAACCCGGAGATCCTGCGGTCAGCGCGGATTTTGCCAGATATCTTTTACAAGTAGGAAGAAATACGGACGCCCTGGAAATCATTTCCAGATCCTACGAGCTCAATCCTAAGAATCGCGAGGTTCGTCTTCTTTATGCGACCGCGTTACTTTATACGAGTAAAGCGCGAGATGCTCTCTATATTATAGAAAAATTAAAGTCCGAGGATCCGAACGATTATCGTCCTTTGGTTTTGGAAGCGCAGGTTTATTTTTATTTGGGAAGCGCGGAAAAGGCCGAGGTCAGTCTGAAATGGGCGCAGTCTTTGGTTCCAAATAACCCGAACGTTTTGAATAACCTGGGCCTGGTATACGAAAAAGCGGCTAACCAAGAAGCGAAGCGCGGAAATATCAAGAAGGCTCTCGAAAGCCTTAAAAGCGCGAAAGAACAGTTGGAGTCCGCTCTTAAAATTAAACCGGACGACGACAAAATCAAAGGGAACCTGAGAAGAATAGAGGCTAGAATCAATGCCCTCAGCGCCGGTTGAAAAAAAAGTATTATTCCATACGCTCGGATGTAGGCTGAATTTCTTCGAGTCCGACGGACTATTCTCCGCATTGAGTCGGCATGGGTATTCCGCAGCCTCCGGAGAGGACGTTCCCGACGTGGTCGTGGTCAATACCTGCACGGTAACGAATAAGGCAGATTCAAGAAATCGTAATATAATTCGCAATGCGATCAAAAGATATCCCGGCGCTCAGGTCTGGGTCACTGGATGCTATGCCCAGACGGATAAGGAATCCTTAGAGGCGATTCCCGGCATCGCCGGAGTGATCGGAAACGAGGAAAAATCCAGGCTTCCGGAGATGATCCTACAAAGAGAGGGGCTGGCGGGATTTTCCGATGCGAGTGATCGCTTTTCCTATTCGGACGTTCTACCTCACGGTCATACCCGAGCTTATTTAAAGATCCAAGACGGTTGCGATCGTCAATGTTCCTACTGCAAGATTCCCCAAGCGAGAGGCAAGGGAGTTTCGAGAGAATGGAAGGACGTATTAGACCAAGTCTCCTTTCTCCAAGATAGCGGTGTGGGCGAAATCATGTTAACCGGAGTCAATCTCGGCTGGTATCGCAATGCGGAAGGTAGAAAAGCCTTTCCTAAATTGCTGGAAGCGATTTTGAATAAGCTGGAATATTCTCGTCTTAGATTGTCCTCCATCGAGCCTCCGGATGTGGGTATAGAGTTAGCGGAACTTTTCAAGCATCCTAGATTCACTCCTTTTCTACATGTTCCTTTGCAAAGCGGTAGTAGAGAAATTCTAAAGAGAATGAAACGAAGCTATACTCCGGAAACCTTCCGTAAACGTATAGAGCTTGTGAAATCCAAGGTGCCCGATTTATTTTTGGGGACGGATGTCATCGTAGGTTTTCCGGGAGAGACGTTAGTAGATTTCGAGGACTCCCGTTCCATTTTGCGGGACCTTGGTTTTGCGAAAATCCACGCTTTTCCGTTTTCGGTTCGTAAGAATACCACCGCAGAATCGTTTCCCGAAACAGTCTCCAAGGAAGAGAAAAAAGAGAGAGTTCATTCTTTAATGGAACTTTCCCAGAGTCTCCATAAGTCTTATGCGGAGAGCCAATTCTCCAAAAAGAGGGAAGCGGTTCTGGAAAAAGACGGGATAGCCGTTACCGACAATTATCTCAAAGTCGTTTTACCGGAAGCGGATCTGAGATCTCTATCCACAGGCCAATTCTTGACTGTGGAAATCGGATCTTATATCGAAGGCGAAGACAAGGAAGGAAAAGTTTCGGGTAGAATTCTTGCCGCAGTAGGATAGCCGGAAAATTTAGTGTCCGTAATTTCTTTGCGGAAAGTATTCTAAGAAATGGCACGTTTTCTATTTCTAATATTCTTCGTTCTTCCCTTTGCCTGTATCACTCTCCCTCCTGCGACGGATTTGCAAAAGACGGTAATTTTGGGCTCTCCGATTCGGAAGACGATATTCGTAGAGAGAGTCGTTTTACCGCAAGAATCGAAATTTAGGACCGAAAAAGAGGACGCGCTCACTCTTTCGCTGATCGATCATCTACGAAATTTCAAATTATTCGACCGCGTGGATTCCGCCCAATCGATCAGAATAAAAGAGAATAATTATCATATCCTCTCTTTCCGATTTTCAGAATACCGTCGCGAAAAATACACCCACCCGGCTTATTTTCCGTTAGCGCTCGTAACCTTGTGTTTCTATATCGTTTTCGGAGGTCCGATCATGGTGGACGTTCTCTCTTACGAAGGAATCTTAGAGGCGAAAGATTCCGGCGGAAAGGTCGTTTTTTCCACCCGTGAAAAATTCTTCTTGGATAGAAATGAAAACTTTTACACGAAACCGGTAACACCTCCCGACGTGGAAGAAAGAACCGCTTTGATAGATAAGATGGTGAATTCTTATGCGGCCTCGATTCGAAGCGAGTCGATACAATGAGAATTCTTTTTGTTCCGAGTTTTTCGAGATCTACAAAATTTCCGAGAATACTCGTTTTACGGAAACAACCGGAAATAAGGGGGAGATTAAATAATCAAATGCAGATTTTTCATTCTATATTTCTTAGAAGCTTCCGGACAATCTTTCTATTTATAATATTTTTATTATGCTTTGGCGGATGCTTACTTCTTACGGATTTTCCCGCAGGAATGACTTCCAATCCTAAAGGACCGGAATATTCTTCTACCGGTCCGATTCTTGTGAAGGTAGATAGTAAAGTACTCACAAATGGGAAAATACATCCGGACTCGCAAAACGCAAGCCTTAGCGACCAATTTTCCTATCAAGAATGTGTGGATAGATCCGGTTATGCGGAACCTTTGAAGTCCAGTCTTTGGGATGCCGAATTTCGTTTGGATATCGAGGATTCGACCACTCAAGATTTCAATTTGCTTGGATCGTTTTTCTCGACTTTTACTCTCTTCTTAGTTCCGTATCGTACCGCTCGGGATAGATGGACCGTATTTGATTTTAAGGATAAGGAAGGCAAAAGTTTAGGTAAATTTGAAAGAAGATATTCCCAAGTCATTTGGTGGCATCTCTTTCTTTTATTCGCATTGCCTTACAAATATTTTCCGGAGGAGGATCATAATGCAAAATGCGTTGTGATCACTTCGGTAATGGAAGAAGCGACTCGGGCCGGAATTTTTAAAAAACCGGTGATATCGGAATCGAATCCTAAGAGCGGATCAATTCCTCCGAATACATCTCCTCTTCCCTAAGATCGTAATATCCGTATTCGAATTCCGGTCCGGACTGGATCTCTAGACCGTAAACGTTCTCGCTCACACGGACCGTTTTAACGATTTCTAATTTATATTGCTCCGCCAGGAATTTCATCTTATCCAAGGAAATCTTATCGTTGATGCGAGGGCCGACGGGGTATTCGTTTTTGACCCAATCCAAAACGATCAGTCTGCCTCCCTTTTTCATGGATCGGATGAGACCGTCCATGGCCTGGCCTGGGTCCGCAAATGTGGAGAGAACCAAGGAGGCAAAAACGACTTCGGGGACAGGAATCCATTCCGGAAGCAGGGGGCGATCCGCTTTTTCCATATAGAAGGGAGTGAATCTAGAAATATCCTCCCGATTCTTCCAATGAAGGACCTCGTCTAAGAAGTCTTGGTTGCATTCCGCACCCCAGACCCAGCCTTCCTTATGAATCGCTTTGAGTAGAGATTCCGTCCAAAAGCCGAGTCCCATCCCGAAATCCACCAGATTCTGCACATCTTTCATCGGAAAATGCTTAAAAACGACTTCCGGAGGGGTAAGCTCCCGTCTCTTACTAGAGAGGAGAAAGTTCTGATAATCGGGATCGTAGTAATATTCTATATCAATCATCGGAAGTCTGAAAGTCGTATTATGTCATATCCGTTCCTTGCGAAGTCAAGAGGAAACCTCCGGAAGAAACTTACGAATTCACTGCATTTTATTTTATTTTCTCCCGTTTGGTAGAAAAACCGAAGTAAAAATTTCGATTCTCGGATCCGATATTCTAAATTGGAACCTTATTTCCAGATGAAAATACGCCTCCGCATTCTAACGATTTTTACCGCTTTGGCCTTGGGTTCGATTTTGAACGCCCAGCAAGACCTTCGTACGGATGGCGACATGTTCAGCGTTGCAGGCGCGATCCATGTGGAAGTCTTAAGGGACGGTCGCTCCGTCAGAATTTCTTGGGAACCGCCGAGAGAGACCGGAGAAATCATCGTGGCCCGCAATTCTTCCATCATAGATTCTCCGGAGAAATGCTATATTTCGGATTCTTTGGGAAAATATCCCAGCGGGATAGCGAACGGAGTAAATCAGATCTTCGATTATAATCTGAAGCCGGGAACATATTACTACGCCGTAATATTGGCGCATCATGTCCGCAAGAAGGACATTAGACTAGTAGCGAATCGGAATTTTACTACTATTCCGGTAGTAATCGAGAATACTCCGCCTCCTTCCAATCCGAGTACGAATTATCCTCCGTCTCAAAATACGAATCAACAACCGATTCCCGAAGATGATCGTCGAAAATATCTCTCCGACGATGCGCGCGTAACGGATATTTCCGTAAAAAGAGAAGGTAAATATCTTAGAGTTTCCTGGGAGCCTTATAGTAGAGGAATTCCAGGAGAAACGATTTACACAGTTTATAGATCAGCGGAGCCTTTATCCAGTCTGACTTTGATGCGTAAGGCCGAGAAATTAGCCGAAGTATCTCATCCCGAATATACGTTTTTGGATCAGGACCTGAATAAATCCCAGACATTATATTACGGAGTATCCGTGAAGCAAGGGCTGAAAGAAGTTCTCCCCTTGATACAAAACCAATCCTTCGTAAGGCATTTTTACGTTTACGATCAGGACAAGCGCAAGCCTCCTAAAGAATCCGACGAGTCCGCGGTTACGAATGCGGATTTCTCCTTCGATGAGATGCACGTCAAGGATCTGAATGCGACCGCCGTAGAGGGTGGAATCCGTCTAGATTGGAAACCTCCCGTAAATGCGGACGATAATACTATCTACTCCATTTACCAAGCCTTGAAGCCTTTGTCCGGCGGAGTCTCCACTTTCTTAGGTGGTAGCGTTAAGAAGTTAGGCGAAATATCGCATCCGGATACGAACGTAATGGTTCGCATGAAACCTTACACCGGAACCGTGTATTTCGGAGTCACAGTGAAACGCGGAGATTCGGAGGATTTCTCTCTGACTCAGGACCAATCCTACGTGGCTCTGAATTTCGGAGGGGGTTCCGACGGAGGCGAGACTCAGACTGCGGACTCCGAAAATCCCAAGGAAGACGGTCCTAATAAGGATCAGGAAAATACGCGACCTCCCGCAAATCAGGAAAAAGAACCGCTTATCGTGGAGCAGGAGGAACCTACCGACGACGAGTTGGACAGGGTGCTTAAATCCACATACTGGAAAGAAGAATTCGGAGAGGCAGTTCGTCAGCTTAGCCCGTACGCGGCTTCCGGGGACGCCGACATCAGAGGAAAGGCTAAATTCTTCCTGGGAATGTCTTATTTTAAAAAAGGCGAATATACTAAAGCCTTGAAATATTTCGTACAGAAGGACGCCAAATCCTATAATCCGGAACGAACCGAATTCTGGACCAAACGATGTCTGGCCAGAATCGGCGGAGGAAAAAAATGAACCGTTCCATAATACTCGTTACAGGTTTCTTATTCGTTTGTGCCGGTCTTTTGACCGGAATTTATACCGCTGTGATTCAGGACCATGATACGGAGAATCGGGGAATACTGGAAAAAGTTCGGGAAGGAGAAGAATTCCTGAAGCACTCCAATCCTAGATCCGCCGAAAAGGCCCTAAATATCTTCTCGGAGCTTTCCGCTAAGGAAGTAGGTTCGGAACTTTCTTTTAGAATCAAATTGGATCTTGCTTCCGCGTTGGATAAGACCGGAGACAAGATGTTGGCCCTAGGCATCTTCCGGGAATTGAACCAAAAGGATCAACTTTCCAGAGAAGAGAAGGCTAAGGTGTCCTACGGTTTGGGAAATCTTCTCTTACTATTGAATCGCGACGAGGAAGGGAAGGGACATTTGGAAGAAGTGTTGCGTACCTCCAGCGATAATAAACTCAGATCGAACGCATTATCCGCCATTGCCGATTATTACATGAAGAAAGGGAATTACGAGCAGTCCCGAAAAAATTACGTATTGGCTCTACAGGAAGATCCAGAGAACGTCAAAGCAAGAGTTCGCTGGGGCAAATCTCTTCGCAGAATGGGCAAGGATTGGTCCGCTTACGACGTATATGAGGATTACGTTCAGTCGGATTCTTATTTCGATCCGGATAGAATCGCAGTCGATAAGGAATTTCGCTCCGGTCTTTTGGAAAAAGGAAGACAGCTTTATATTCGTAAGGAATATCACGGAGCCATCGAGACTCTGAAAAAGGCCTTAGACATCGGAATGAGCGAAAAGGCCAGGGAGCAAGCCTGGTATTACATCGCGGAGAGTTATGACGCTCTCGGAAAAACGGATACGGCCATCCAATATCTGAACAAGATCCTGGAAAATTCCGACGGCTCTTTGGACCAAACCGCTTTATTCAGAAAGGGGACCATCTATTTCAGAAGCGGCAAGTATGAAAAGGCCGCCTCGGTTTTCCAGGAAGCTTCGGAAAGAAACCCTGACTCGCCTGTGGGTAAAAAATCCTCCGCTTGGAGAAAGGAAGCCCTGGATCAGATCGAAGACGACGTCATGTATAGGGACGGAGATAGAGCCAAAGCTAAGCAAGGCGACGATCAGGCCAAAGACGAAGACGATTGGAAGTATTAATTCTCTAGTTGGAAGTTTGTATAAATTCCTCTTCCGACATGGGAATATCCAGACCCAAGCAGTCGTAGATTGCGTGTGGGATATCCTTCAGAAGTTTGATCTTATCTTTCATTTGTCCCGTATACTTACCGTACAGGATCGTAGGAACTGGGTTCACCGTATGGACGTCGACCGTAAGGTCTTCCAGATTTCCATGATCGGAGGTGAGGATCAATTGGTCCCGTTCCGGATCCATGGCATCCAAAACTCCTTCTAAGAAACTTTCCAAATCGGCGATACATTTCTCTGCACCGTCCCAATTCATCTTATGGCCCACTTTATCCGTGATGAAATATTCGTAGATACATAGAGTATGATCCCGGAAGGCGGGAACAATTTCAAAGCCGGTTCGATAAGGGTCTTGGATTTCCAGAACGGGATCGTCCTTTTCTATAAATTCTCGTCCGAATGTTCTTAAGAAATCACGACTGATATCCATATAGAGTCCCTTTCCGAGGCGAAGATCGTCCATACCCTTTAAAGGTTTGTCCGCAGCCATTTGGATCAGAGTCGATGCCGATACTTGACGTGGATTTTTTTTCACATGTTCCGTAAAACCGGGCGTATAACAGTTCAAAAGATCCGCTTTGAATCCGTGTTCTTCCAATACCCGAATGATGGAATATTTCGCTATGATTCTCTTGAGCGTAAAGGTGGGAAATCCGCTCATGTGTCGGTTCAAGACCTGACAAGCGTTGATGCCCGTCCAAAGGGAAGTCTGACCGGTAGCGCTTTGGGGAAGACCTTTGATTCCCATGCTCGCATCGGTGCGGATATAAACTAATTCCTTCAATTTCGGGGAGGCGTCCTCCGGAAAGTCCTTTCCTCCCAATGGGAGAAAGATGCCTCGGGCGTATTTGGAGAATGGATTTTTGTCCGGATTATTTTCCCCGAAGCCGATTCCGTCGATAAATATATAAAAGATCATTCTATTTGCGGGCCCGAAGCCGATTATCCTACCGAATTAGACTGATTCTCGGGGAGAGAATCGCCGATACTAGAAAGGTGAATCCTCGTACACATAGCAGAAGAATCCGGATTCTGTCTCTGATACTCCTATGTCCTGCCTTGGTTTCCATCCCTTTTTTTCCTTCGGAATGGAAGGACTCTCTTTTCTTTTCTCCCGTCCGCATTTTAAGTTTATCCCCAAAACTAAAAGCAGAGGCCGTTTCCAAAATCCTATTTCGTCGCTTCGAAGATCCTTACCATGAATTGGGACTGAGATTCGAATATGTGAGTCGTAAATTCAAGGAGCCGGCTTCGGAGAAGAATATAGCGCCTCTTGCAAAACTTTTAGCTTCTTCCTTCGGTCTGGAGCTGATCCGTATCTACGATTACAATTATAGCTCCGTTTATTCTTCAGACAAGGAAGGACCCGCGTTTCACTCAGATCTGAAACTTTCTGGATTGGAATGTCCGAAAATGGGTTGGGTCACCGATTCCCAAGGTTTTCTTATCTTTCGAAATGCGGAAGGAAATCTTTACTTCCAGATCCGCAAAGAAGACGGGGACCGACTCGTATCGGAATTTAATCTTACTCGAAGTTCCTACCTACCGAAGGAATCGGACGAAGGCGTATTATATTGGATATTTAGAAAAGAAGAAGAAGGTTACGAATTGCTGGAGACGAACTTGAATC
Source organism: Leptospira wolffii serovar Khorat str. Khorat-H2 (assembly GCF_000306115.2). Taxonomy (NCBI): domain Bacteria; kingdom Pseudomonadati; phylum Spirochaetota; class Leptospiria; order Leptospirales; family Leptospiraceae; genus Leptospira; species Leptospira wolffii. Next base: position 131,381 of record NZ_AKWX02000020.1, on the reverse strand, counting down.
CTACGAGCCCGATTCTTCCCGGATCCGTTTCCAGTTTAGCGCATTTTTCCGAAGCGGAAGAAGGAAGCATGACGGTTCATACTCTTCTACTCAAGGCCTCTCGAAATTCCGGGGGATTCCAAAGACCTGTATGGCAGAGAATCAAAAAAGGGAATACGGAGATTTTTCTGACTCTTCCTAGAGATTCTAGGGCCAAGCAATTGTTAATTCTATTAGGGGCCTTGGCCGTGTCCTTCTTGTCTTTGCTTTTCGGAATTCTTGCCTCCCGATTACTTTATATTATTCGAATGGAATCCCGGTTTTTAGAAAGGGAGGATTCTTTAAGAATGAAATTGGATTTGGCGGGACTATTGAATCGCTTTAGGGAGTTTTCTAAATGATCGGTTTTAAATTAAGACTCGTTCTGGCTCTCTCGCTATTATTCTCGGTTTCCGTATTCATTCTAGAGCCTTATTTTCCGGGAGGGATCTTTTATAAGTCCAGATTGGAGTCGGTGTTTTACTCCTTCAATAAGGACGTCACCGAATTGGAGAGAAAAATCCGAGAATCCGATCTTTCCTACGATCTGAATTCTTCCTCCTTTCCGTTACCTATCCGGGCGTTTTTTACATGGGATCCCGGATTGAAGAATACCCCTAATTCCGAATTCTCCGACGAAAAATCCCGTCTCATTTTGAGCCAGGCCTGGGAGGCCAAGACGAGTCGTTTTCTAAGTCTGGATAACGAGCCCATCTTATTCGTTCCGTTGTACGAAAAGAGCGTGGCTATACTTGCCGTTTTGGATAAGGAAAAGTTCCGGATTTCCGCCGATGGGCGTACCGAATATTTCGTTCCGGAGCCGAAAGTAGGATCTTTCAAGGATTGGGAAGAGAAGGGAGATAAGACAGATCCTAGACGAATCGCGGAAGAGCTTCTACGTACATTAAAAAACCAAAATGTAGATTTTAAAGAATTTCGTCTGGGTGAGAAACTCTTTCGCGGCTACTACGGTTTCTATCCTGAGGATAAGATCGGATACATACAGGGAATTCTGCTTTTGGTCCCGTCTGAGACGAACGTTTTCCTGATCGTTTTCCCCGTCTTCTTCGGGCTTTTGCTTCTCCTGGATTTGAGCGTTCTTCTAGTCAGAAAGGGAAAATCCGCGAATAATTATAAGAGGTCGGAACTCGCCCGATTAGTGCAACTTCTCTCGCAAAGGATAGAAGAGAACGCCTTCAAACAGGTGGAAGAATTCAAGACCTCTCTTCGGATTCAGGAAGAACCGAAGGTCGCAGAACCTCCGGTATTTGAGACGAAGCCTCTTTCTTCCGGCACGTTCTACGTTTTGCCTTTCGATTTGCCTTCGGATTCGTTCTTAACGCCTAAATTTCTGAGGGAAGCAAGAACGATTTCTGAATCCGGTGCGACATCTACCGTTTCCGTAGCCGAACTTTCCCTACCTTTGCAAAAGAAACGTGATTCAATCTTTACGGACGAATTGGCTCGGTTGGTGGAGAAAGTTAAGACTTCTTCTCCGGAACTTCCGAAAGTGGAGATAACGGATTCTCCTAAAGACACGGGACTTTTGGCCAAAGCGCTAAGAGCGACCGGACTCGCCGAAATAGGACTCAAGGCTGCGAGAGGGCTTGCGCCTCAGCATAAGTCCAGATTTTTTCTTTGGGCAAGGGCTTGGTGGGGGATTCGAAAAACGGATCCGAATGAAGAGTTACCTCTGTCGGATAAATTCCGCGCATGGTTGGATGTGCAACCCATCCGGGAAAAAAGAAAGATTTTGGAGGTAATGGACGAGATACACCAAGGTCTGGATACTCCGATGTCTTCCTTATTGAAGTATTATCTTACGATATTTTCCTCTCTGCATCTTAAGGCGTTTAGTATTCATTTTTACGATAGAAGAAGAGGAGCTTATCTTCCTGTAGTATCGTACGGCCTGCATACATACAGCAAATCGAATATGATTTTCCTGTATGGAGATCAGTTCTTAGGTAACGAAACCGGAGAGGTTTCCATCATAGATGTTACGGAAGACAGAAGGAACGATCACTTCTTCCGCAAGAAATTCGATGCTGCGGATTTGGATGGGGTAATGAGGATTATCTCCTTCCCATTGTTCAAGGTGGGGCTGGATTTCCGGTTCTTCCTCCTCTTTCCCGATCCTCCGAACGCGGATCTAGCGGAAGAGATCCGTAAGAATGTGGAAAATTCCATCGAACCTGTGGAAGACGCCTTCCTACAGTTGGAAATCGAGCAGGCGTCCCACGCTATGCAGGACAAGAGGGACTTGGTTCAGATCCAATTTTTGCTGCTTAGATGGGCGACTCACGGTGAGAGAAGTAAATGTAATTTATACAAAATACGAATCAAGGACGATCCTGATTACTCCGTAATCGAGAAATGGAGAAGAACCGTTTTAGAGGAGATTCAACCCAAATTGGGTTCCGAGGACTATGCATTCGGCGTAGCCCCTTCTGAAATCTTCGTTTTGTCTAGGACGGAGAGAATCGGGGAACTGCAAGATATTCTAGAACGTCAACGGCAGAATTACGAGATTCTCCCCCTACCGTATCCGGATAATGGAAAGAATCTATATACCTATATTTAATTTTTGGAATATACTTCGCGTATTTTCGAAAGTGGTAAGGATCGTATTCGTTTTACGCATTTTTAGATGCGGAATCGTTTTCGCTTTTCTTGCGGGATCCTTTCCTATAACCGGAAATCTATTCTCTCAGGAGGAGAATCGTAGGCTTTGGAACAAGGCCGCAAAGGAAAAGATTTTAGTCCTCCAGCAGAACGGGAAAGAAGCGGAGAGCCTTCCTTTCCTGGAGGAATATGTTAAGAAGAATCCGAGCGAACTGATCTTCAAATTATATCTAGCCCGAGCTCTTTTTTGGAGAGCGGATCTGGACCTGCCTAAATACGACGAGGACGTATTCTCCCGAATGGAAAAGACGAAGAAAATTCGGGAGAATTATCTGAGAGCCGCAGGGATCTTCGAGGAATCCCTGGGACATCTGAGTAAGATTTCCCCTAGGGACCCGGATCTGGGAAAATGGTACTTCCTTTGGGCGATGACGGAATGGTATGCGGGTAGGGAAGATAGGGCGATCCAAATGTTTAAAAAAGCGTTTAAGCAGGATTTTCGTCTGAACCAGGCTAATTTTAATATCGCGGCCATTTATGAAAGTTTGGGACAGGTGCGGGATTCCGAAATTTATTACGGAACCTACTTGAAAAACGAAAAGGAGCTGAAAGAAGAGGAGTAATGGCGCGTATCGAAAGACGGTTTCAAATGCTTCTCACCGAAGAAGAGTTCGAGTTATTGAGAACCGAGGCGGAAAAACGGGATATGTCCGCTTCCGAGCTTCTAAGGACTTGCTTTAGAAACGAAGTCTTTCGTTCTGACTCCTACCAAAGATTGGAAGCATTGCGCGAGCTGACTCAGATCTACCCGGAAGCCAAAGCTTGAAACTACTTCTTTCTTCGGAATCTTTCAAGGAGCTGATTCTCGGGTCCCCTTCTTCTCGAAGGATCGTTTCCAACGCGATAGAAACGTTTACAAAAAAGAATCATCTATTCGTTCTCGCCTTACCGAGTTTAGACGAGATTCTCTCTCGGGAAAAGGATTCCGTCAAAAGGGAGATCATTTGGAATCAGTGCAGAACCTTATTCGTGGATCTTTTGCCGATCGGAAAGGAGGAAACGGTCTTAGCTCTTAGGCTTTCCGTTTCACCTACTTTGAGTTGGGACCAATGGACTCAAATCGCTTTAGCTTCTCTAACCGATCTGGATGGAATATTATGTTTTGATAAATCTTGGAAAGGCCAGGATATGGTAAAGATCCTACTCGCTCAGGAAATAGACCTCGGCGGGATCGCTTAAAGGACTCAACTGATCGCTTCCGGTCTCTGGATCGTAATAGGAATTGAACGCGGCGATCTTGAAATAAAAGGTCAGGCCTTTTTGTAGGAACAATAATCTCTTATCGTAAGGGTCCTTATAAGGTTTCCTCTTTTTCTTTTTTCCCTTACTCGGAACTTCTTCCGAATCGACTTCGGGTTTTTCCGCGTTTAGGCTGATCAGACGATTATCGATACATTGGCAAAGCTTAGGTCCGCCCATATCGCTTTGCTTGGGACAGGAGCTATCCTCTCCTAAGATCGGATCCAGATATTCGCTCATCGGATGTTTTTCTTTTCCGTTAGCATCCAATACCGGAACTTTTCCCTTTTCCAAATCCTTGCTCGTACCTTTTAGGATTCCCACCATACGATTCGGACCGACCCCGTAGTGGATCACATATCCGCCCTTATTCTTCACATTCTTTTCGGGATTGGGAGTCCAACTTAGGCAAACTCGAGGAGAATTTCCCGCGTCCGGATCGCTGTCGTCGAAATAAGCCACTTTGAGGCCCATGGGTTTTACGGGAGGAATCGTTTCTTTATAAGAAAAAGCGAATGCATCCACTTCCGGTCCGTTCTGCGCCTGGGGATCCGGTTTGAATTTGATCTTGGCCTGGTAATACTTAAATGGTGGAAGTTTTCCGTTCCAAATCTTATCCAAGGGAATTCTGTAAGTGGTGGATTTAGCCGAAGGAATCGATTCCTCCTCGGTTTCGCGTGCGGGATCTTCTTCCTTGTATTCTTCGGAGATCTTACGCAAGTCCACGGATCTCCAGGCGGGTCCTTCTTCCGTTCTGGAAAAATTCTTAGGAGAAGTTCGCAGGTAAATTTCTAAAACGGAAGATTTGGGAATCTTTGCCTTCACGGTAATCGATTCGGGAAAAGAATTTGAATAACGCGTTTTATAAACCGGAGACAATGCGGTTCCGAACTTTGCCTCCGCCGTAAAAGAGGACGGATCGTAGGTCTGGCCCTCGTAAGGATTGGAGATCGTTTCCGGATCCGGCGCCCCCTTCGATGCGAAAAAATCGTCCAACCAACCGTAAAAATTTTCGCCTATCTTAAAGGGAGTGGTGTCTTCCGGATGGAAGCCTATTCTTACGATAGGTTCCTTACGCGAAACTGAAGCGCGATCGGTCTCTTTGCCATTTACATAAAATACGACTTCTCTTTGGGCGGGACGAAAATGAATGATGAAATGATTCCATTCGGAACGGGAAACGCGGTTTTTACCGCTTAGTTTTAGGGAAGCGAACGTTTTATCTTCTCTTTGAAAAAAATTACGGAATTCTAATACTGGAATCTCGTCTTTTATATGAAGATCCCAGCCGAATTTTCTTCCTCGCGTGTACAACTCTTTGGAGATCAGTACGGCTTCCTTGTCCAGGGTTCCGGGCAGAAGGAAGAAAGAGAGATAGAATTCTTCCCTGATATCCGATGCGGTGAGAATTCCTTTCGTCTTTCCCGAGATTTTTATTCCGGAGCGTTTGCCTGCGAATCTTGCTGCCCTTTTTCCGGAATGCACCTTGGAAGTATCCGGCAGATAGGAGGAGGATACGATTCTGTATCCTCCGGATTTATCGGTTAGATCGCTTGCGTCTTTTTCTTCGAAGTCCAGAAAAAATTCGGAGCCTTCTTTTCTGTCTTTGGAAAGAAGCTCCAATTTCGAGTTTCCGTTTTCCGCGGAACTCAAACGGACTTGTTTGAGTATAAAGGCGCTTAAGGAAAAAGAATTGGATTCGGCAACGAGGGAATGAGTGAAGAATACGCCGAAGAGTGCGCTAATCGTAAGAATAGCCCGGATCAGAAACCCTTTTCGCATTTCCGACTCAACCGATCCGAATTAGGTAATGGTATCTAACTGGCCGACTCTTCTTTCGTGACGTCCGGCTTCGAAAGTGGTCGTTAACCATTTTTGAACGATGCGTGCGGCCAGATCTTTTCCTAAGACCCGACCTCCCAGAACCAAAACGTTGGCGTTGTTATGGCGGCGAGACATTTCGGCCGTGAATTCGTCATGGCAAAGAGCAGCACGGATCCCTTTGTGGCGGTTGGCTGCGATCGAGGCTCCGATTCCTGTCCCGCATAGTGCGATCAGACCTTCTACCTCGTTGTTTAAGACTTTTTTACATGCTTCCGCGATGACCAAAGGATAATCGACGGAGGACTCGTCCTTGGTTCCGTAGTCGACGATCTCGACCGCGTCGCCTAATTCCTTTCTGAGATACTCCTTGAGTTCGAAGCCTCCGTGGTCGGAAGCGATGCCTATTCTTTTCATGCTCTATCGGTACCGTACGTGCCCGATTCCCCCGGTTCAAGCAATTTACGCGGAATTCGGGAAAAAGAAAACGAGACTCTTAATCCAGTAGACCTTCTTTCAAGAAGTCCGGACTGGTTTGGTAGAATTCCCAATGTTGGAAGAGTATGGCGAGATAGGTATTCGAGAAGGAACCCAGAGGAAGAGGTTTATCGGTTAAGGAACTCAGTTCGGCCTGGCTCAATCTGGCGGATAATTCTTTTTTGGCGGTTAAGAATGAGGTAAGGGATTTCTCTTCGAAAGCGGAGAGCCGGATCGTCTTTTCGTCGGATAGCATGAAATTTTCGAAACTTACAAACAATGCCTCCTTAGTACGAAGGTGGCGTTTATAATCTTGGATTAGAATTTCCTTCTCTTCTTTAGAAAGTCCTAATTTATGAATGCATTCCAGGCTCCGTAGTAGGCTTCTTGCCTCCCGATCTGCGATGCTTTCGGCAAGCTTGGTTTTTTCTTCCGGAGAAAGCTTGGACTTATAAAAATCCCTAATCTCTTTGGAACCGCTTCCGGGGGAGAGGCAGGTCGCCGCTCTCCCTGTCGTGCGAAAGTATAAAGGAGCGGCGGATAAATAGCTATCCGCGAGAAGGAACAGGAGCAGGAATACTAGAAACCTTCTCATATTCTAATTTCTATCCCGCCTTTTTCTCGAATTCCTTCATATATTCGATCAACGCAACGATTCCTTCTCTAGGCATAGAATTGTAAATGGAAGCTCTTAATCCTCCCACGAGTCTATGACCTTCCAGTCCTTGGAGTCCTCTTTCTTCCGCTCCCGCCAAGAATTTGGATTCGAGATTTTTATCCTGAAGAGTGAAGACTACGTTCATTACCGATCTGCTGGAGGGTTTTACCGGTGCGCGATAGAAGGAAGTCGTATCCAAATAATCGTACAATAGTTTGGCTTTTTCCTCGTTGATCTTTTCGATGGCGTCCACTCCACCCAAGTCTTTCAACCATTCGAAGACCAACTTCGCGATATAAATGGAGAAAGTAGGAGGAGTATTGTACATGGATTTGTTCTTTCCGATCAGTCCGTAATCCAACATCAACGGAATCGTACGCCCGGAGCGTCCGATTAAATCTTTGCGGATGATAAGTACGCTTAAACCGGAAGGCCCGATATTCTTTTGAGCGCCGGCAAAGATCGCACCGAATCGGCTAATATCGATTTTTCTGGAGAGAATTTCGGAAGTCATGTCCGCGACTAAAGGAGCTTTGGTGACCTTCGGAAATTTCGGATATCTAGATCCTAGCAAAGTATTGTTGGAGGTGATATAGAGATACTTGGCGTCGTCGCCTATCATCGAATCGTCGATTTCGGGAACTTCGGTGTATTTATGACTCTCTCCGTCGTATATTTTGCGAACCGGGTTAAAGCGCTGCGCCTCTTCCAAAGCCTTCTTGGCCCAGATACCGGTAACGACAAAATCCGCACTTTCTCCCTCTTTTAGTAGGTTCAGAGGTAGAGCGGAGAAATGCAGAGTGGCTCCTCCGGAGAGGAACATAATTTCGTAATTTTCGGGAACGGAAAGTAATTCCCTAAGCAATGCAAGGGCCGAATCCAGAACGTCTTCGAATAATTTCCCGCGATGGCTGACTTCCATAATGGACATGCCGGAACGACGATAATTCAGAAATTCGGAAGCTGCTTTTTCCATAACCGGAGTGGGCAGCATGGCCGGTCCGGCGTAAAAATTAAAGATTCGGCGTTCAAATTCGCTCATGAGGTTAGGGTAAAAACCGGCTATTCCGCGGCAACTTTCTTACTGGGAACCGAGTCGGGAGAAGAGGAAAAATCCTTGGCAGAGCGCCGACTTAAATCGTAGGATAACCAATCGTGTCCCGAAATTTCTTTTTTCGGGATATATCTCGCATCCCTAAGGAGTTCCTTATCATGTTACGGATTCGCCCGATCCTTTTAGCTTTCTGTATCGGAAGTTTTATATTACCCGTTTTTTCTCAAACCGGACCTAAGCTGGGAGAGAAGGAGGTTCGTTCCTCCGGAAGAGTGAATTTCGTGAATCGATCCGCAGCCCGCGCCGACGAAGAGACCAAAGGCGTGAATGCGAAAACGGGAGCCGCGATTTCGGATGCCCTAAAAAAGGATCCCAAGGCGAGTGCTTCCGCGGATGGGATCACGGCGATTCGAATTTTACCCGACGAAAAGAAATTCGGTGCGGATCTGATCGGCATCGGTAAGGATGCGGACTTCGGACATATCAATTCCATCCAAAGGATTCTGGCCGGTTATATTAAATCCAATTTCGGATACTCCGAGCAAAATTCGGATACCCTAGCGACCTATATACTTTATTACAACGCGATCCATAGGAAAAATTCCGCTTTTATCAAACGCAAATACAACGACGAAGTAGTAAAGAATATCCAGGCCGACAAAATCGGAATCGGTAAACGTTATACGGAATGGCCGGGTAAAACTCAGATAGTAGTTCCCATCGTGGCCAATATCCTCTCCGAGGACGGAAAGGATCTGGAAACGGATGAACTGGAAAAGGAAGTCAATAAGGACTTAGACAAGAAGAAAGAAGGTCAGGAAGACAAAAAGAAAATGGACGATCTCCAACGGGAAAAGTTGGAGGACGAAAAGCGTAAGCTGCAAGAGAAGAAGGAAGAAAACAGAAAGCAGCAGGAAGCTAACGCCGAAAAAGATAGAAAAGCCGAGAAAGAACTCCAAGAGCTGAATAAGGATCCTGTAAAGAATAAGCAAAAGATCACTCAAAAGCAGGAAGAGCGTAAGCAAGTCCAGCAACAACAGCAGCAAGCCAAGAAGGAAGAGCAGCAATTAAAGGAAAAAGAAAAGGAGATCGCTAAGAAGGAAGAGTCGCGTAAGTCGGATTCCAAATCTTCGTCATCCTCGTCTTCTTCTTCCGATTCCAAAAAGGATTCTTCATCGGGAGATCAGAAATCCTCCGACGCTAAAGCCGACGATAAGAAATCCAAGGAAGAACTCCAAAAGGAACTCGGAGAGACCAAGAAAGAATTGGAAACCGTAAAAGAGGAACAAAAAAAGAAAGAAGAATTCGATAAGAACGTCGTAGGCGGAAAAATCCTATTCTTGAAGACTTTAAAATATCTTTCCGACGGACATTATAGTAACGAATTGAACGCTTTGGATCCCGCCAAGGACGACGTGATCTTCCGAGGAGATTTCAATAAGATCTGCGGACGCACCTTCGAAGTGGTGGACGGAAAAGCTCTTGTCGTAGGCTACGAATCGGACCACTCCGCTTCTCATAAATTGATTCTAATCGATCAGGAAACTTTGAAGCCCGCGGTTTGGTCCAACGATACCGTATTCTGGCGCACACCTATGATCATCAAGGGTGAGGAAATCTACGTATTCGAGGAAAGAAACGGAAAATACTTTTTAAGCCGTTTCGATAAGGGACTGAAAAAAGTCGCCGGAACGGAGGAAGAAATCAGCCCGAATTCCAACGTAACCTTTTACGGAGAAAAGATCTATGTAACGGGTAAGGAAGAAGGTTCCGGTAAGACCGAGATTACTGTATTCAACAAGGCCGATTTGAAATTGGTTAAGAAGATCAAACCGTAAAAAAAACGGAAACGATCGATCCGACAAAAAAAGGCGGGATTGCACCCGCCTTTTTTATTCCTTCTCCGCTCGAAAAGAGAAGAAGCTTTAAACTTATCTCATAGAAGTGAGGTCTCTGTAGGCTCGAACGACTCCGTCCGCCAAAGTCTTAGTGAAGGTGAGAGCTACTCTCGCTTTTTCGGAAGCAATCATGACTTCGTGGGCGTCCACGCTATTAGGATCGAATACCATTTTTTGAGTCAGCTCGTCGGCTTCCACTTGCAGGTCGTTCACCGACTTGAACGCGTTTCTCATCGCTTCAGAAAAGCTTTCCGCCACGTAATCGGGAGCCACGGGCTCCTTTACGTCTCCGTAATGTCTTTCATCGTCCGTTTTCACTCCTACCTTATCTCCCTTCGGGGAAAGGGGAAAACGTGAATCGGAATAACCCGAATTATAAGTATACCAAAGTTTGGAATTAAAATCGACCTGCATTCTATTCTCCTAATTCCTTAAGCTCTTCCGATTTCCAGGGCCTTATTGAACATCGCTTTGGATCCGTTGATCATCTGGACGTTGGCCTCGTAGGATCTGGAAGCGGATATCATGTCCGTCATTTCGGTGACTATATTTACGTTCGGCATTTCCACATAGCCTTTTTTCGGACCTATCTGGATCGAGTCGGGGTGAGTGGGATCGTAAACCATACGAAGTGGGCTCATATCCTTTTCGATCTTCATCACTTTCACGCCTTTTCCTTCTCCCGGTTCCAGGCCGAAAGGGTAGGCCGGGCTTTTCCAACGGGTCCTGAGATTTACGGGGGTAAGAATGACGCGATCTCTGCGGAAAGGTCCGTCCCCGTTCGTATTTCTGGTCGTGGTCGAGTTGGCTATATTGTTACCGATTACGTCCATCCTAAGTCTTTGGGCGGAGAGTCCGGTAGCTGAGGTATTGATTGCGGTAAAGAGTCCCATATTCTTCCTTTATTCCTTGGCTATGTCGCTTTTACTGGAATTAAGCCAGCCTCATCATGCTTTTTAGATCCCGAAAATTCGCGTTCAAACGTTCCGTCATCATCATATATTGCATCTGGGAATTGGACGCGTCTACGACCTCTTTCTCAGGATCCACGTTATTCCCGTCTGCCCTCATCGTGCTTAGATAATCTATGCTGGTTTTGGGCTTTACGTTTCTGTAATCTAAAGGAGTGAAGAATGAAATATGACGTTCGTCCTCGATTCTGGTCGGGATGGCTTTGGAAGCCTCGATTTTCTCGGATTCGAGTGCTCTTTTAATCATGGATTCAAAAAGCACTTCGCTTCTTTTGAAATGCGGAACGTCTGCGTTTGCAATATTATCGGAAATTACTTTACGTTTTAAAGAGGCGGCGTTCATTCCTCTTTCCAGCAGATCCTGGGTTTTCATAAAATGGGTTTTTTGAAACATAAAGTTCTCCCGATTAAAATTTCGGTTGAATTTCGAATTTCCCGAAGATAAAAATGTATGCCCGACGGAAAATTTCGTCGGAGACGTCGAAAAAAGGACAAAAACTGAAAATGGGAGAAAATTCGGAGATTATCGAGATCAAGCCGGAGCTGACAGCCCTTTTCAACGATTATTACGCCTTTCGTAACCAGCTCATGGACGCGATCGCCAAAAAACCGGTCAAGATCGTGCTAGATTTGGGAAAAATTCCGGTTATGAACTCGATTTCCATCAGTTCCCTAGTTTGGTTCTGCAAAAACGCCAAAACGGAAGGAATTGAAGTGGATATTCGGGAAATACATCCGGACCTTTTGAAAACCTTCGAGATTCTGAAGATAGACGAATATTTTCAGAGAATCTAATATTTCAAAGGGGACCGGACTCGCTCGGTCCGGTGAAGTCGTCGGCTTATTACGGAAAAAGCCCTGGACATCCGACCGAACGGACCTATCCTCGTCTCATGAAAAAAATTTCCCTAGTCTGTCTCCTGATTTTAGGTACCTTTTACTGCAATAAATCCAAACCCGTACCCGAAAGAATCTTAGGCGTTTGGGAAAAGACCTCATCTTGTACGAACGATAAATGCGAGACCTATCCTCCGGAAAAAGTAAAGCAACTCATGATTTTACGAGACGGTTACGCGATTTATAGGAATCCCGACGATCCTGAGCAAAAAAGAAATATCGAATACGTACTTCATCTGGAAAATACTAAATCGCAGTTGCCGGAGATCGCATTTCGCTTTCTGGATTTAGGATTCGAAATTCGTTATACGATCCAAAAGGTCTCGGATACTGAGATGGAGTTTCTACAGGTTCGGGAAGCTACTCGTAAAGAGCCTGAAACCACCGTTATCGAATTCTATAAAAGGGTAGGAACTCTTTCCGAATGAGCTTCGGCCGTAAAAGCCTAATTCTCATTCTTTCTTCGAGTCTTTTCTTCGGGATAAGCGGAGAAACCTTGCTTTCGCAATCGGTTTCCGAGGATAATCAAACAAATATCCCCGCTTCTCCGGAAGGAGAGTTGCCTCCTCCTCCCCAACCTACGGATCAAAGTGAAGTTTCCCGCAGGAAGTACCAGATTCTCGCCTTAAATACCGAGACGATCAATCTTTTACGCGCCAATAATCTCGGTAAAGCCCAGGCAAATCTGGAAAAGCTCAAGAAATTGGATCCGGATTCCTTAGAGTTTCATTATTTAACGGGCGCGTACCTTTATGTGATCGGGAGATATCCTCAGTCCAAGAAAGCTCTTTTAAAAGCGGTGGAAATCAACCCGAGTCATGATCCTTCCTATTATCTTCTGGGAATGATATTCGTAAGAAGAAGCAAATGGGAATCCGCAGTTCCTTATTTCCAGAAGGCAGTGGAGTTGGCGAATTACAATCCTTTCTATCGATTGGATATGGCCTTGGCTTATTTCGAAACAGGGCAATATCTAAAGGCAAAATCGGAAGCGGAGAAGGGGATAGAACTCAAACCGAATTATCGAAACGCCAAAATTATATTACTAAAAGTTAATTTTTTGCTCGGGAACAAGGCTGACGCCTTGGCGCAATGTAAGGAATTTGCAAAGGAAGGATTTCTACATAGGGAATTCGCTCATATATACGCGCGTTTGACCATGGATATAGATAAGAATTTCCGAAAGGCGATCAAACTTTATAACCAATTTCCCGATCTTCCTTTCAACGAGAAAAGATTCCTGGCACACGCCTATTTTCATACGGCGAATTATCGTGCCGCCGCCAATACATATTCTCTGATTTCCGGTTCCAAGATTTTGACGGAAGAGGACAAGATCAATTATCTGCGTTCTCTCGTATTCGTTCGAGATTATCGGAGGTTGGAATCCTTCGTTGCATCTTGGGTTTCCGAAGAACCGGAAAAGAAATTGAAGATCCAAGAGGCATTGGATACCGCCGAGCTTTTACGGGATAATGATCCTAAGGTGTATCATATGCTCCCTTCACGGTCCCCCTATAATAACTAAGATCTTTCTCGGATTTTTCCTATTTTGAATCGAAATGGGGGAAAAATGTGATTAAATTAACAGGGTAAACCTTTATTTTTAACATAAATATTTAAGGTGATAGCCTTATGAAATTTATGACCCTCCAGATGGATTAATTAGACCGGAAATTCTCCGCATTGCAAAAGGTGGAAAAGTTTTCCGCCCCACCGAGCGGCTGGATATATGCCATCCGCACCGCTCTTGGTATGACCTTAAAGTAACTGGGAACCAGAATGGGAATCTCGCCGCAAAGCGTCAGAGAAATGGATGCTAGGGAAAAGGCGGGGACCGTTTCCTTAAAGGTTCTTAAGCAATTCGGAGAGTCTATGGATATGAAACTCGTTTACGGACTCATTCCAGCTCGAAAGTCGTTGCAGCAGATCCTGGAAGACCGTGCTCTCGAAATCGCTACGGAAATCGTCATGAGGACTTCCGTAAATATGCAGCTTGAGGGACAGAAAAATTCTCCCCAAAGATTGGAAAAAGCGATTCGGACTCAAGCCAAAGAAATTCTAGAAAAAAGGCCCAAATATTTATGGGACTCGACGATGATCCGCTTTGCGAGATCTTAACTCATTTGCTATTACGAATCGATTTCGATCTATCGAGTATTTTCAGAATCATCCGCTCGCTTGGTGGGAAATCTTAGGATATAAGCGATTACACAGATTCCGATGACCGCCATTCCGATTCGAACGGCAAGGATGGGCGCAAAGATCGCACTGACGGTCATAGTGATTACGATTGAGGAAACGGAGATGATTTTGGCCCGAAGCGGAATCGCTTTATGAATCCTCCAATCTCGGATAAAGGACCCGAAATACTTATTATTCATGAGCCAATTATAAAACTTTTGAGAAGCCCGAGCGTAACAGGCTGCCGTCAATAATAGAAACGGAGTAGTCGGGAGTACGGGGGTAAAGATTCCGACGATTCCCAGAACCAAAGAAACGGTTCCTATAAAGACCAGGCCAAAACGGATTACTCTAGATTTATGAAGTCGAACTTCGTCGCTATAATCTTTGAATTCTCGGGACAAGAGAGTCCTCCTTCTTTTCGATCCGAAAAGGTGGCTATAAAAAAAGGGAAGGTTAAAACCTTCCCTTTTGCAAGAATCATTTCTACTCTTAGAGTAAAACGATCAGGTATCTTTCAGAGCGGTTACGATCTCTTGGGTCGCCTTCTTACCGTCTTGGAAATACATTAAGCAATTTTCCTGGATGAAGAGAGGGTTAGGAACTCCGGCAAATCCGGGACTCAAAGAGCGTTTGATTACGATGATCGTTTTTGCCTTGTCTACGTCCAAAATCGGCATACCGGCAATAGGAGATCCCGGATCAGTTTTAGCTAGAGGGTTCACTACGTCGTTCGCTCCGTTGATGATGACGACATCAACGGTATTGAAGGTAGGATTGATCTCGTCCATTTCCTTCATTTTATCGTAAGGAATATCCGCTTCCGCCAAAAGAACGTTCATGTGACCGGGCATCCTTCCGGCAACCGGATGGATAGCGAATTCTACTTCGATATTTTTATCGGTAAGTTGATTATACAATTCGCGAACCGCATGCTGCGCTTGAGCAACCGCCATTCCGTATCCCGGAACGATGACGACTCTTTGAGCCATATCCAGTAGCATAGCGACTTCTTCTGCGGAAGTGGCTTTGGTCTTACCAGCGTAAATGTCTCCGCTATCGGCAGAAGAAGTCGCGGCTCCTATTCCTCCGAATAGAACGTTCGGGAGAGAGCGGTTCATCGCCTTACACATAATTTGGGTAAGTAGAATTCCGGAAGCTCCTACGAGGGATCCGGAGATGATCAATACGTTGTTTCCTAATACGAATCCGGTTGCGGACGCCGCTAATCCGGAATAGGAGTTGAGAAGAGCGATTACGACAGGCATGTCGGCTCCTCCGATCGGGATCACCAGGAGCACTCCTAAAATGGAAGCTACCAGAACCACATACCAGTACCATTCTAAATTAGTAGGTTGGGTTACGTTCAGATATCCGAGATAGATGGCACCGATTAGAAAGAGAACTTTTACGATTTGGTCTCCGAAGTAGCGAACCGCTTTCTCGGAAATCAGTCCTTGGAGTTTTCCGAAAGCGACCAAGCTTCCCGTAAGAGTAACGGCACCGATGATACCGGTTGCCGCGGTGGAAATGGTGAACTGAAAGCTACTCAGCAATTCGGTGTTCTTGCCGGTCTCTATAATCTCCATAAGCGAGTTACCGCCCACTAGGAAGGATGCAAGTCCTCCGAGTCCGTTCAAGAGAGCCACGAGTTGCGGCATTCCTGTCATCTCCACTTTGAGAGCGATATAGGTGCCGATGGCGGTTCCTACGAGAATGGCGGACGCGATCAATATGATATCGCCTTGGGTGATGGTTCCGTATTCGAAGAATACTCCGAGTATCGCAAGGAACATACCTAAAGCACCAGTAAAGTTTCCTCGAACCGCAGTCTTAGGGTGCGAAAGTAACTTTAATCCGATGATAAAAAGGACACTGGAAACTAGATAAATAAGATTGATATATGCTTTTTCCATTTATGATTTAATCCTTTTTCTTGAACATTCCCAACATACGGTGGGTAACGACGAAACCACCGATTACGTTGATAGTTGCCGCAACGATGGCTATGAATCCCAGGATTTGAATGGCAATACTATGGGAAGCATGGAGAGTCAAGATAGCTCCGATGATCGTAATCCCGGAGATGGCGTTCGAGCCTGACATCAAAGGGGTGTGCAAAAGGGGAGGAATGCGGTTAATCACCTCGATTCCGACGAAAACTGCGATCAAAAATATCGTCAGGTAGCTTACGAACTGTTCCATATTAGCTTCCTAGGGACGGCTTCCGGCGGGAAATTCGTGAAAACCGGTGCCTTAAAATCTGTTCGTTCACTTTTCCGGGATGCCTGCTTCCTGAAAACCCTTTTTTCGAAGGAGGCAGGAGTCGCATTTTCCGCAAGGCTTCCCTTGGATCGGATCATAGCAGGAATGCGTCAAAGAGAAAGGAACTCCGAGTTTAGAACCGAGAAGAACGATCTCTTTCTTGTCCAGATGCTGCAAGGGGGTTCGAATTTCTAACGGTCTTCCTTCGGCACCCATCTTAGTTCCCAAACGAACCGCTTCCGCGTAAGCGCGAATGAATTCCGGTCTGCAATCCGGATAGCCGGAGTAATCCAAGGCGTTGACTCCGATGTACAATCTTTCCGCTCCGATTCCTTCCGCCAAGGATACGCCGAATGATAGAAATAGAATATTACGTCCCGGGACGTAGGTATTCGGTATCTTCTTATCTCCTAATGCGTTCTTGGGAACTTTGATCCTTCTTTCGGTTAAGGAGGAACCCAGGAAGAATTCCGGTTGGAGCTTTTGGATCATATGAGGGACTTGCAGAAGTTTGGCGATCTTCTTAGCGGACTTCAATTCTTCCCTATGCCTTTGGTTATAATCGAAGGAAAGTGCGGTAGGAGAATAACCGTCTTCGATACATTGGTATAGGCAGGTGGTTGAATCCAAGCCTCCCGAAAAAAGGACTACTGCCTTCGGTAAAGCGGAACTATTTCGAACGCCGTTAGATTTCCTAGGAGTCGCCATAAAGACTTAGACTTTCTTGGAAGGACCTTCGTAAACACAGGCGCTTGTGCAGGTTTCGTTTAATGTAATCTTGTATAAAAGAGGTAACTGCGGCTTGATTCTTTGCCAAAGCCAGATGCTGATATTTTCGCTGGTCGGATTTTCCAAACCTTGAATTTCGTTTAATAGATAATGGTCTAGATAATTTTCAAGTAAAGGCTTTATAACCTTACTTACTTCCGCAAAATCCATAAGCCATCCCGTATGAGGATCGATCTGGCCTTTCAAATGCACTTTGAATCGGAAACTATGTCCGTGCATTCTCTTGCATTTATGGCCTTCCGGAAGATTTGGAAGATAATGAGCTGCGTCGAAGCGAAATTCTTTTGTTAGTTCTATTTCTTCCATGTAGATGAGGACGATCTAGAAGATCCGTAGCGGGTTATGGGGAAATTTCCGGAACGGAGAGAAAAAGCGGAGCGTAGAAGCGAGACCGGGTTTTGTAAAAGCCGGTCTCCCGAAAAAAGACTCTATTATTTCTTTACCAATTCTTTTAGAATCTCTTGGCGTTTCTGATCTTTTTGGGTTTCGTTCAAAACCAGCCACTCGCGCTTGATTTGCTTGTCGCTGATGCCTTTGGCCTCGGCGTATTTTTTGAGAAGCTTTGCAGTCTTTTGGTTCATACCAGACCAAATTCCGGGCAGAACTTCCTCTGTCAAGTAGAGAAGGCAGGTAGAAGCCCCGGTAAACCCCTCTTTTCAGGCTAGAATCCGGTTTTGGGTAGGGCATTGGTGATTTTTAAATTATGTCTCTTTGACCGATTGGCGATACGGATTTTTCTTTTCCAGGATCGGTTTCACGTTAGATAACGTTCTCTATTGATTATGAATTTGAAATATATCTATTTTCTGTTGTTTGTATGTATTGTATCCGCTTGTAACAAATGCGAGACGAAGAAATCCAACCCTTCCGCTTGCCTTGTGTTATTACAGGAGGACCAGAGATGTGCGGAGGCTCTCCCTCCCGGTAGTACTTATATAGATTACTGTAGCGGATTGCAGTATGCCGCCAGAGAATTATGCATGCCCACAAAGGAATGCAATTCTTCTCTAGATTAACATTCCTGGTAGGGGCATTCGGCGCCTTCCGGTTCCACTTCTACGGTAGCATGGGGGATCCGGAATTCCTTTGTAATTTCCCGGATTTTCTCCTTTAGTTTTTGAGCCTGAGAAATGGAACTTCCTTTGACTCCTACGTGCAGAGTCAAGACATGATAATCCCCGTCCATGGACCAAAGATGTAGATCGTGTACGGATTGAACGCCTTTGATACCGAGTATGCGTGTCTCCAATTCCTTGGTGTCGATCCCTTCGGGAGATGATTGCAAATGTAGCAAAAGTATCTTTCTTAAATTTCGGAAAGATTGAAATCCCACCCAGAGAGAAATGAGTATGGAAAGGCTAGGATCCACCCATGCCCATCCGAAAAGAATTACGGCTATACTTCCGATTAATACCGCAACCCAACCCAATACGTCTTCCAATAGATGTAAGAATGCGGTCCTTGCGTTCAGCCCGCTAATACCTTTCATTTTAAAGAGAGCGGCACCGTTGACTGCGACGCCTAATATGGATAATCCTAACATTCCCCAGCCGTTTGGAACGGTCGCTTCCTGTAATTTACCGATCGCGAATGCGAAGATGGCGAAAGAGCCTAAAAATAAAACTAAGGAATTCACTAAGGCCGCGGAAAGACTTAATCTCTTGTAACCGAATGTGAAAGTTTGAGTTCTCGGCTTGGCGGCGATTTTTTGAAAGATCCAGGCTAGGGCG
This sequence comes from Leptospira wolffii serovar Khorat str. Khorat-H2, assembly GCF_000306115.2. Lineage (NCBI taxonomy): Bacteria > Pseudomonadati > Spirochaetota > Leptospiria > Leptospirales > Leptospiraceae > Leptospira > Leptospira wolffii. The sequence continues at coordinate 112,695 of NZ_AKWX02000020.1, read as the reverse complement.
AGAAAGCCGCTGTCTCCTAAATCGTGAAGGGAATCGGATAGAATAGCGAGGCTATCGAAGAAGTATCCTCCTACAAGCTCTATAAAAGCGAATCCGAAGTTCAAAAGGAAAGCGTAAAGAAAAGCCCGGGAACTCTCCGGAGCATGGGAATGAGAATGTCCATCGGAAGAATGCGAATGATCATGACCATGGTGAGAGTGATGGTGATGTCCGTGCATGGATCTAAATTACCGAATCTATGAAATTAGACCAGCTTCTTTTTGGGAAATTGGTTGCAGGATAACGGGTTCTCTTTATCGATAAGAGCAAGCTATGAGCGATTTCGAAAAAGCCGCCGGATTAGCGGAGATCCAAAAAGAAGTAACCCCTTGCACGAGATGCAAACTTAGCACTACTCGGACCCAAACCGTTTTTGGAGAAGGTAATCCGAATGCGGAGGTTATGTTTATCGGAGAGGGTCCAGGTAAACAAGAGGATTTGACCGGTCGTCCCTTTGTTGGCAAGGCAGGGGAACTTTTGACCCGAATTATAGAAAGAGGGATGGGTGTTCCAAGAGACCGAGTGTACATCGCGAATATTACGAAATGCCGTCCTACTGTAGATATGAAATTCGAAAAGGATCGTCCTCCGGACGACGAGGAAGTGATCGCCTGTTCTCCTTTTTTGCTCCGACAGATTGCGATCCTCCAGCCCAAGGTCATTATCACTTTAGGGAATCCTTCCACTCGATTCATTTTAAGAACTAAGGAAGGCATTACGAAATTAAGGGGACATTGGGGAGATTTTCACGGGATTCCCGTCATGCCTACTTACCACCCCAGTTTCGTTATACGAAATGGAGGAGATAATAGCCCCTTAAAAAGGGAAGTCTGGGAAGATATTAAAAAAGTCTTGGACCGTCTGGGTTGGCCTCGTCCCGGATAGATTCCTTAGAAGGGAATTTACTTCGACGGGAAAAGGTTTCGGGCCGCTTAACAAATAGTTTCTTGCTCGTTACAAAACTCGTATCAATCTTGGCGCTCTACTCGGGGAACATAAGGCTTCGGATTTTTCCGGATTTCTTTTTATCGGCGCGTATTTTAGGAGAAAGGAATGGAAGCGACTGAATCCAATCGTTTGAAATTCGACGGCGACGGCTGGGAATTGCTGAAGCTTTATTTGTTTAACGCGCTTGCGACTATCTCTACTCTAGGGATTTATTCTTTTTGGGCGCGAGTCAAGGTCTTTCGTTACTTACGTAATCATTTGATTTTTTTCGGGCAAAGATTCGATTATCACGCTACGGGTAAGGAACGTCTGATCGGATTTATAAAAGCTGCTCCTGTCGCGTTGATCTATTATTTCGCTTTGAAGATTCCTTTGGATTATGCATTGCCGGAGGATTATAAGCAGTACGCTCCATACGGTGCGATTCTTATCATGTTTTATACGTTATTGCCTTTTATATATATCGGCCGAACTAGATACAATTTAAGTAGGACATCCTACAATAATATCCGCTTCCATTTTTCGGGTAGAGTTTCCGAAGTCGTTCGAATCTTTCTTTTAGGGATTCCTCTTATCGTTCTGACTCTAGGGATCTACGCTCCTTGGTTTTCGATCCGTCTGCAGAAATTCGACAAGGAAAATACGTATTACGGAACCGTTCCTTTCAGCTTCGACGGAATCGGAACCGATCTACTTTGGATCCATTTGAAAGGTATCTTCTTCAGTATTCTCACTTGCGGGATCTTTGTCTTTTGGTGGCAGGCCAATATTAAGAATTATTACTGGAATCATACCTTGGTAAACGGAATCCGTTTCAAAGGAGATCTTAGAGGAGAAGATATCATGGTTTATACCATTTTGTCCTATCTTCTTCTCTTCTTTACGGTATTGATTGCGGCTCCTTGGGTCGCCGTCATTTGGTTGAAATTGTATTTGGAATCAGTTTCCATCGAAGTAAAGCCGGACCTGAATCATGTGGGAGCGGGATTCGATGTGGGGGCCTCCGCTCTGGCGGAAGGATTTGAAAGCGCTCTCGAGGCAATCGCGGAAATTTTCGACTGACAGCGGATTCGATTTTCTTATGAAAGATAAACTTTACGACGGCAAGACCCCGATTCCTTCGGAAGGTACATTGGAATGCGATTTGGATTTCGTCACTTTTCGAAGCAGATCCAAGAAATTCAATTTTCCTTATTCCGATATCCTTTCCTTGGAAAAGCTAGGAAAAGAATACAGAATGGAGATCAGAAATCCTGCGGATAAATTCGTGGGATTCATGCTTGTTTTTCATTCCGAGGAAGTATATAAAACCATTCTCGCAAACCAGAGCATTCGAAAAGGTTCCGGAATCTTCTCCCTTTGGTTGAATTCTAAGTTCGTGGTCAAAATCGCAGTGCTTCTGGTTACTGCAGTAATCGCATTCTTCACATATAGCAAAGTTACTTCCTACGCGTATGTTCTCGTGCCCTTAGGATACGATAAAGAACAGTCCAAAATCATGTCCGGATGGCTCAGAGACTATTTACCCGAATGTAAATCCCCTAGCTTAAATTCGGCGGTCAAAAAGATAAGCTCGAAGCTGAAGGAAAAGGACGATCCTTTCGAATACGATATAATCATCGTGGATAAGGAAGTCTTCAACGCGTTCGCCATGCCCGGAGGAACCATCGTTTTATTTACGGATCTGATTTCCAAAACGGATTCTCCGGAAGAATTGGCCGGAGTAATGGCCCACGAAATGGCTCATATCCATAAACGACATGGAGTTCGCAGGCAAATTAGATCGGCAGCTAACGTGGTTCTTCTTTCCATGGGTATCGGAGCGGGTTTCGAAGGGGTGGATACTCTCGAAAATATGGATACGCTTTACGAAGTCATCGGCGTGGCGGTATTCGACCAAAAATTTTCCAGAGAATACGAAAGCGAAGCCGACGAGATCGCCTTGGATAAGCTAAAGAATTCCAAAATCGGAGCCTCGGGTTTCTTGAGTTTTTTCGAAAGGTTAAAAGAGGAATACGAGACTCCTGCGGAAGGAGAAGAGAATAAAACCAAGATCCCGGATTTCATGAGTTCTCATCCGTCTACGGACGATCGGATCCAAAATGTGAAGAATGCGATATCCTTGCCCGGCTATCCTAAGGGAGGTTTGGGAATCGGTAGGAAGGAGTGGAATCGGATCAAGAATCTTTGCGATCCGAGTACTCCTCCCAAGCAATTGAAGATGGAAATCTTCGATTGATTGTTTTTAAATCTAAGAGATCATTCTCCCTTCTTCTTTCCTAACCAGTCCGCGATTCTTTGGTAGATCGTCGAAGGCGCGTCTTCGTGCGCGAATAAGGACAGGTGATCGTAATCGATGGCCGCTCCGTTATCTCTTCCCGCCTCGTAGTATTGTGAGAATCCTCTTTTTCTACGATACACGGGGTGAATGGATTCCGCTGTGGCAACGCTGTCTATCTTTCCGGCTATGAATAATGTAGGAAAATCCATGGCTTCGAATTCTGACCATACTTTCGGATTTTCTTCCAGTGAGGGGAGGTAATTCCAGAGAGTCTGGTAAAGGTAAAGAGTGGTCGGATTGTCCTCGTCCAAGGAAATATATTTGGAGCAGAAGCTTTCCTTATTCTTACAGGAATTGGAAAGATCGGTCCCGAATTTTTTTTCCTTCTTCATATCGTCCAGGAAACTGTCGGTATACTTATAATCCATTCCGGTTCCTAAGAAGAACGCTTTCGCTATGGAAGGATCTTTTTTGGTTCGAATATAATGAAGAATCGCCTGTCCTCCCAAAGAGACTCCTCCGAGGATATATTCTTTTTTGCCCGTGACTTTTTGGATTTGGGAAACTGCCTGAGGGATGAGTTTCTCGCCTATTTCCTTCAAGTCGATTCCGGGGTAGGTTTCGAAATGCAATAACCAAACCGAGAAACCGTTTCCGCTCAAGACTCCTATGAGTCCGTGGTAATCTCCCAGATACAGGGATTTCTTATTCACGAGAATAGGATCCAAAAGTAGAATAGGGGGTTGGTCCGAATTTACGTCCGAGAATGTGGTCAAATATACGTTATTCGCAATGTTTGCGGTCTGTTTTCTGAATTTTTCCTCGGTGATTACCGCATATCTCGTACAAGAGGATAAAACGGATATAAGAAGAAGTGTGAATGCTATTTTGAATTTCATGCTATGATCTCGAATTAGTTTCTTTTATTTAGCCATTGTAGGATCGTAGGAAAAATTTCCTCGTCCGCTCTCTTGCCCGTAACTAAATCCGTGTGGCCGTAATCCTCCGAATGCCCTTTTCCCTTCGAAGCGATGAATAAAGTCTTATCCGCGGTTCCGAGATTATCATAGACGTATCTGAGGGAATAAGTGAATCCTAATTTGTCCCTACGTCCTCCTACCAATAATACGGGTATTTTAATATTTCCTAATCCTTCCGCATAGTTCAATTTACCGTCTTCGGAGCGAAAGGATCCCGTTTCGATGACCTTTTCCATTTGTCTAGCTTCTCTTTTGGAAACCGTGGCGATGGAATCGGTGAAAATCCCGGAACGGATTTTAGGATCTATATTCGGTTCGTACCAGAAAATCTCTTCGAAGTATTTACGCGGAAAAATGGGCAGCCCCGTGCCTCCTCGAATCCCCGCCCAGGTTTCGGTAGGAACAACGAACCAAAGATTCAAGGCCCAAGTAAAACTGGACCAAAGGCTTAAAGCTCTATTAGGAGGATCCAAGATTGCCGGAGAACCGATCGCTACGAAGTTTGCGATTCTATTTTCTCCCAAGCTGCCCAGTCTCGCGTATTGGATCATTCCTCCCATACTATGTCCTACCCAATTTACCTTGTCCTTTCCGGTATTCTTCAGAACATATTGGATGGCCGTGTCGGCGTCCTGCTTGATATAATCGTCGATGGAATAATCGAAGGTCTTGGATCCGAAGAGTAGTCCCGGAGAACCTGCGGTTTGCTTGCCTCTCAGCTCCAAAAGCCACACGTCGTAACCTTCTCTCTGTAAGTTGGCGACGATGGAGGACTTTTCGTTTATCTTTAGATAGATTCGGTTTGCGATGAAGCCGTGACAAAGAATGACCGGATATTTTTTCGGATTGGATCCCGCAGCGGGAGGAAAATGTTCCATCGTGAGATCCCAATCGTCGCTCGTTTTAGGATGGGAGATTTCGCCGTTTAGGGCGATATTCGCCGAACAGGAGAAGAAGAAGGGCAGGAGTAACAGAGATGCCAGGAAAAAACGAAACATACCCGCGATGCTGCAATCTATCCCGAAGGAATCAAGGAAAATTCGAATCGAATTATACTAAGGTACTTTGAAGGCGAGCCAATCAGGGATTCAGCCTGTAAAAGGCCGAAAGATTCCTTTTAGAACTCTTTTTACAAAGGGAAAGAATCGGATTCTATGTAGTAAGGAGTTCCACCATCCGGTTGTGATGCAAAAGAAAGTGTCGTAAGGTTTCGTGTGGTGGATCCCGTGATGTTCGGGCGATAATATCAAACGACGATTCTGTAGAAATCGAACGAATCGATTGGGGGAATCTTGGTGCGCCCATTTATGGATTTGGTTCGTGAAGAATATTCCGACTAGCACCAAAAGCCAAAAGATTCTGCCCCAGGGAAAAGTATCCGATTGGATAGGAACGAAAAAGCAATAGAGGAGAATAGGGAGAGAGACTAGGCAATTATTCCCGTTAGTCTCCACGAAATCGTGTCTTGTAATTCCTTTAGGGTCCACATGGTGATCCCGGAAAGGAAAGATGAATGCGGGACCGATATACGGAGTATTCTCGTCTCCAAAACTGTCCCCTAAAAAGTGAACGAAACCGGAGATGAAATCCGCGCATATATAGGCGGCAAAGAAGATGGCGATTCCGACAAATATTAGAATCGAATAGGAATCCTTAAAATGAATAAGAGAGATCCGGCCGAATTTCCAAAAGGAAAGAACGGTAAATAATAGGAATAGTCCTAGGCTTAGAACTTCCACGAGTCTATGGATGCGAAACGGATAGGGGAAGAGCCGTCTAAGAATTCCCATGTCCTAAGATTCAGGAATATTGTAAGGTTTGCAAAAATTTTTTTCGTAAAATTCGCGGATTCGGAGATCGCTTTCTATGTCTTTAGAAGCCTTGGAGACGTAAGACGGGGGTCTAAAAAATTTCTATGTACTTCGGGCTATCGTGGTTGGTGTCGTTTTGTAGGAATTCCTTCAAAATTGAATCTTGGGCATCAAATCGGACCTTTTCATCTTTACCTATGAGGGAAAAAGAAAGGAGAATACCTTTCTAACCTATGATTCGGGAAAGATTGCGGAAAATATTATCCCCTCCCATATACATGGATGCGGAGAAGGCTGTATCCGTTAGGCTATTGTACGGCCTAATGACCGTTTCCTTTTCCGTCTCCGTTCTTTTTCGTATCGTTCATCCTTTCGTCGCGGATAAGCCCAAGGACACGTATTATTCGTTTTATATCATACCTTCCGCCGTGCTATTCTGCCACGTACTGGCCAAATTCGGAAGGATCAAACTAGGCACTCATATACTGGTCTTCCTACAATGGTTGGCGCTTTCCATAGTGATGCTACGGGAGACGGGGGTGCACGCGGTGGCGTTCTCCCTATTTATGGTGGTGATCACGTTATCCTCTCTTCTTCTTGGAAATTGGGTGGCTCTCGCATATACGATCGGTTCTATATTGGTCGGTTTTTGCAGCGTTTATTTCCGAATGCAAGGTTGGATTAAGCCTCTCCCTCCTATGCCGGGAGAATGGGCGGTTCTGACCGGAAACGCAATAGGCTTCTTCATGATACTAATCCTGCTGCGATTCGGGCTGGGAGGCTTCAAGAAAGTCCGGGAAGAATTGTCCAAAGCACATATAGGGGCCAAATTGGGAAGCTGGTCTTTGGACACGTCCAATCTGGAGCTGACATTATCCAAAGAATATAGAATTCTATTAGGGGAAACGAAAGCCAGAGAATCCGTAAGTATGAGCTTCGATTCTTTTCTATCTACGTATGTAGAAGAGGAGGAAAGGGAAAAATTACGAGAAATTCTGGCGGACGCAAGACGGAACAGAGAGGACAGGAATTTCTCCGTCGAATTTATTTACAGGGCAAAGGGAGTGGACGGCAAAATCCGATACATTCTGACCAAGGGGAAATATAACGATTCCTTTATGGGATTCGGTACCGGGCAGGATATCACGGAAAAGCATTTAGCGGAAGAGGATTTGAAGACGAGCCAAGAGCTATTTTCGAAAGTCTTTAAGCTAAGTCCTTACGCTACGTCCATATCCAATTACGAAGACGGAAAGTATCTGGATATCAACGACGGTTTTACCAAGATGTTCGGCTATACCCGAGACGACGCAGTGGGGACTACGAGCGTAGAATTGGGTCTTTGGCCGGATCCGGAAGTGCGGGATAGATATAAGGAAAAAATTATAAAAGAAGGGGTTCTTTTAAACGAGGAAACTTTCTTTCGAGCTAAGGATGGACGGCTGATTCTTTCCGAGTTTTCGAGTCGTTTCGTGGTAATCGACGGAACCATGCGGATGATCAATATCGTTAAGGATATTTCCGCGAGAAAGGAAGCGGAAGAATTAAGGTCCTTGAATAATGAGATCTCCGCAAGAAACGAGTTGATCGCGGCCCAAAAGAAAGAATTGGAATCCACTTTGGATAATTTGAAGAAGGCCCAAAATCAACTCATTCTCTCGGAAAAAATGGCCGCTCTGGGCCAGCTCGTAGCGGGAATCGCTCACGAAATCAATAATCCCATCGGAGTTATTCGCGCCGCAAACGAATCGGTTAAGAGTCATTTTCATAGATCCATGGAAAGAATGGAGGATGCCGCCTCGATCATCTCCAGATTGAACGAAAAATCCAAAGAGGACTTCCAATCCTTGATCCGCAAGGGCAGATATCATAAGGATATTCTTCCTCCTAAGGAAGCGAGGGCGAAGACCAAGATACTGGAAGCCAAGCTGAAGGATTTGGGAATCGCCGAGGCGAGAAATTTAGCGGAGGGTTTGGTGGATGTGGGCCTGGAATCCGCTCTGGAGGATTATCCCAGATTATTCACGGGTAAACACACCAAAGAGGTTCTACAATACGCAGTGGACGAGATTCAAGCTAGTAGGAGTTCCAACTTGATAGAAATGTCGGTGGATCGTACTTCTAAGATCGTCTATGCGCTTAAGAATTTTTCCCATTTCAGCGTGGGCGGTCCCAAGTCGGAAGTAAATTTGTTCGAGAGTGTGGATACCGTTCTCACCATCTATCAGAACCAGCTGAAGTCGGGCATAGAGATCGTAAAGGATTACGAAACTCTTCCGCCCATCCAGGCATACTCCGACGATCTACTGCACGTATGGACCAATCTTATCTATAACGCGATCCAAGCCATGGAATATAAGGGAACCTTAAAGATAGGGATCCAAAAATCGGGAGATAGCGAAACTCAAGTGCGGATCTCCGACTCAGGACCCGGAATTCCCGAAAATATCCAACCCAGAATTTTCGAACCTTTTTTTACTACCAAGGCTCCTGGAGAAGGTTCCGGTCTAGGGTTGGATATCGCTAAGAGAATCGTGGAAAATCATGGAGGCACGATCCGTTTCGAGACTTCTCCAAATGGAACGACCTTCTTCGTAAATTTGCCGAATTAATCCTAGTTATTTCTTCTTCAGAAATTTTTCGATCTTAGGACGAATTACGTAATGACAGTAAGGCTGACTAGGATTCGTTCTGAAATAGTTTTGGTGGTATCCTTCTCCCGGATGGAATTTTTCCAGAGGAACGATTTCCGTGACGATCGGAGACGAGAATTTGGACTGGGCGGAAGTCCTGGACTTCTCGGCGGTTTCCTTCTGCTCCGGGCTTTCATATAGTATGATACTTCTATATTGAGGACCTTCGTCGTTTCCTTGTCTATTACGCGTGGTAGGATCATGGGCCTCCCAGAAAATATCCAGGATACCTTGGAAAGAAATGATCTTGGGATCGAAACCGATGCGGATGACTTCCGCGTGACCGGTTAATCCCGTGCAAACCGATTTATAATTTGGGGAAGGATCCGAACCTCCCGCGTATCCGGAAACGATGGATTCTACTCCGTTTACGAGTTGGTAAATCGCTTCCACGCACCAAAAGCATCCTCCACCTAACGTAGCATATTCCAGATTCTCTTGATCCGACATTCTTCTCTCCTCGAGCGACTTCTATTAGAGCCTGATAAAAAACCGAAAAGTCGGGGCTCGGAACCGTTTTTCCGGAGTTTCTGAAAAAAAACGTCGGCATTATTGCTAGTTCCGGAACGGGAACCAAGTATGAAATGGAAATTAATCGTTAACCCCAAACCATTGAAGGCCAGATCTTCTAAGTCCCAATCGATTCCGGATACGCTTCCGGTTTGTACTTTGATTCTTGCGAACGTTTTATATAAGCGTTTTCGGAAGAATTGGAAGGGAACTCGCTCCGGAGCCCGCTGCCTAAACGAGCTACTTTCTTTGTATGCGAGCGAACTGGAGAAACGCAAAACGTTCAATCCGGATCCCCTGATTCTAAAATACCAAAGGAAAAAATCGAGACCCGGAAACGAATGGTCTAGATTGAATTTTCGACCTTCGGCATCGGACTGGGGAAAACTGGGACTATTGGCGAGGAAGCACGGAGTGTCACGTTGCTACCTTTTCAGTTATCTTTTGGAAAGATACTTTTCCGGAGAGTCCGAACCCAAGTCCGCTTCTAAAAAGGTCGCTTAGGTCCGGATCTATATTATTCCCTGGAATTTCTAAGAGGCTGGATCGGTTGTCCCGCCTGCAATCTGGCGATCTCGTCCTCCACGGATGCGAGTCGCTGGATGGAGGTATTTAAAAGTGCGGAGAAGAATTTGGGATTGGTCTGGCCGATCCGGTAGAACATTTCTTGGTCCAGAATTCCGATTTTGGATTTTTCGGAAACCACCTGGACCGTCGCCGCTCTGGGAACGTTATTTATGAGTGCGATTTCCCCGAAAAAGGAACCGGGTTCCATTTGTCGGACCACTCGAGTCTCTCCGTCGTAGCTTTTGCGTACTTCCACTGCTCCGGTAAACACGAAATACATCATTCCGTTGGAGGGATCTTTTTCCTTGAAGACGGTCTCTCCTAAAAGGTATGTTTTTACGGAAACATTATTAATAAAATCTAAAATATTCAGACTCATTCCGTTATCCTTGAGTAGTTTCCGCAGCGGCGGTTTCCGGAGAACTCTGAGCTTCCGTTTCCGTAGAGGAGGAACCGGTAAGTTCCGGGGACTTTTCTTTGGACTCGGTTCGGGTTCCCTTCTCCTCTTCTTCCTTACGATGCAATTCGGAGTAGATGGATTCCAATTTAGATTCTGCGCGATTCAATTTTTCGAAGGTATTCTTGAGAAGCATGAGAAGAAATTGCGGACTGGTTCTTTCCAGTTTTTCGAAGACGCCTTTATTGAGCACTCCGACCTTGGCGGATGGAGAAAGGACTTGAACCGACATGGACCTAGGTCTACCGGATATGAGGGCGATCTCACCGAAGAATTCTCCGGGAAACAGTTCTTTTACGGTCCTATCTTTTTCTTCGGGCCGATTTTTGCAGACCCTCAGTTGTCCTTGGAAAAGAAAATACATGTTTCCGTCGGATTCCTGTCCTTCCTTGAAAATGAAGGAATCTTTCTCGTATACTTTGGTAAAAACACTGTGTACGAAATCCAGAATTGTCGCCATGTTATGTGAGACGTAGGTTTCTCGGTAAATCCGAACTCGGGCGAAATTTTTCGATCGAAGCGGATCGTTTCGGGAGGGAGTTTTTTCGGGATCCGGTACCGGCTTGACAATAATAGTGCATATACACTTTAATGGGAATATCAGGGTAAACGGAGGCTAAATGTTCTCGATAGAAGTTCCCGTTCGTTTTAGAGATACCGATTCAAACGGTCATGTGAATAATGCGGTTTATAATTCCCTTTCCGAGGAGGCGGTTTTCGCCTTATTTCGGGAAGCCGGTTGGGATAAAAAAGCGATAGAGGCCACCGAAATCGGACCGGTGGTGTTAAAGGCAGAATATACGTATCTTAAGGAATTGAAATATCCCGATACGGTGGTCGTGGAAACCGAAGTGGAGGTCTTGAGTCGGACTAGGGCCGTCTTTCGTCAGGATATCTTCAGTAAAAATGAAGGCATATTGGTCTGCAAGGTCGTGAACCACGGTATGTGGTTGGATTTCAAACGAAAGAGACCGGTTCCTTTGCCGGAGGAAGTGCTTCGCAAGATGGAAGGTAAGGAAGAGACGGAAGCGATTTTAGATTAGGCTAAGAAGCTTTTAGCCTAATTCTATATTCGGATTCTTTTTAGGACTTTTCCTTTCCGAGCCGCACGATCGCACTCACAATCGCTACGGATGCCAAAAGGCAGGTAAACGCCGGCACGGGAAAGAAGTAAAGAATATCGATCGTAGTGAAGGACACTAAGACGAATAGAATCGGCGAGAGCAATTTCTTAGTAAAGTTAGGATCCTTTTCTCCCAGGCTTCCCAATAGCCAGAGAAGGATTCCGAAAGAAAAAAGCGCGAAAGAAAGACTGATTCCGAATCCTAGGTAAAAGTCATCGTAAGAACGGTCGGTTTCTTTTCCCATAATGGAGACTTTCACTTCCGCCATGCGATTCATCAGAGAGATTTCGGCTTCGTTCGTTTTATTCTTTCTAGTAATCATTCCGGTGGAATGACCCACAACATGAAAGAACAAAAGAAAGGCGGCGATTCTTAATAGAATTTTTGCACTCATGAGTATTCCTTTTCTTTGGTTTTCGGATCTAAGGATCCGGATTAAAAAGTTCGCGTAGAGGATATCCTACATTCGGAGAAGTTCCGGTAGATCGTTTAAAACCCTTAATGAAATGCGATTATCGTAAAGTATTTCTCTCTTACTCGATATCGCATTCTTATTCTTTATAGTTTTATAAACCGTTTGGAATCGAAACATAATTTTGCAATCGGATTATTTCCGTCCTTTTCGTAAAATCAGGAAGGACATATTCTTTCTATCCAATAACACCGAATGAAAGGATTTATACGTTCCATATTCTAAGATCGCAAGATTCTTGGAATCGTCCGCCGCAGCGAGAGAGAAAGGAAGCCAGGGATGGAATCGTTGAACGGAAGGTAGTCCGTATTCTCCCGGATCAGTACCGGATAAAACCGGGATGGGCTTTTCTATGAACGTGGAGAGGCCCAAGGAAAACGGGAAAAGAGGCGCCGATTCCAGACCGGGAGAATAGATCACAGGCTCGATAGGAGAACGTAAACCGTTATCCGCAAGAACCGCAATGTCCAAGTCCGAAAGTTGTCTCAGTACTTCTCCCACCCTTCCTCCGAGTAAATCGTCGGAGAACAAGGAACCAGCAGCGCCCAATAAAAGCAGATCCACGTTTTTGCTTTTTGCGGTCTCCACTATTCCGGGTACGATCCAATCGGAGGGAAATCCGACGGTCTCGAAATGGAATTCGGATCCTGCGGCTTCTTCCCGAACGGCTCGGAATACTTCATCTTCTTCTAATATGGGAAAACCTTCCGATTGCGATTCCACCGAAACTACGTGCAACGCCACAATGAAAAGATTTTCGGAGGACCGTGAAAATAGTGCCCTCGCTAGTCCGAATAATTTTGCCCCCATCTTGGGATTGGCAAAGGATACGAGAACTTTCATTTTCGCCTCCTCACTCAGTGAGTACTAACACGCTAGGAAGCACTTGTTCCAACTGGGTGGATTCCAATTCCTTATAAAAATCCCAACTGGTCAGAACCAAATCGTAGGAACTCCAATCCGTGGAGAAAAGCTCGGACCGAAGTTTTTGTACGAATTTCCATTTGTGCTTTTGCCCTTTTTTCGGAATCGCCCACTTAGGAGGAACCGATCCCGACCAAAAGACGGTAACCTCTCGATTCGGATGTTCTGCGATGAACTCCACGTACTCCCTTAAAAAGAAATCCCGATTTCCCGAAAAAAGAAGGACCACATTTTGGATCTTTTTAAATCCTTTGTCAATCAACACTCCTACGGGAATTGGGGAGTTTTCGACCAAAGATCCGACTTTTCCTGCGGTTCCCTTTCGTGAGAATAAGGACTGAGAACGGCCCATCAGAAGCAGACTCGCCCTTTCTTCCTTGGTTTTAGAGAGAATTTCCTTGGAAACCTGCGGAGTATTCTTATATATCTTTCTGAACTTCCTGCCTATCTGCTTGGCTTTATATTCCAGAGGTCCGAATACTTCCTTCTCCAGGGTTTCCGCCTCTCTAGGAGTAATATCTCCGCTGGAAGTCACATGCAGGGCTACGATTTCCGTTTGTTGTTCCTTCTTTCTGGATTCTGGAAATAAAAAATTTACCAATTCCAATAGTCTGGTCCCGGAAGCCGGGGAGGCAAAGGAAAGCAGGATTTTTCGATAATCGGACTGCTCTTCTTTCGCCCCGGAGAAGAATTTTAAATTCAATAAATCTAATGAAGGACCGGTCATGAAGGTCGTGACCAAGGCCATGAGAACCATCATCGCGAAGATTTCTCGGGAGAGAATTCCCAAATCGTATCCTATGTTCAGGACCACGAGTTCCATAAGCCCTCTTGTGTTCATCAAGGCTCCGATGGCTAGACTATCCTTCCAATTCTGTCCTACCAATCTGGCTGCAATCGCGCTTCCTAGGAATTTTCCCACAATTGCGATGGATATCACTCCTACACAGACCAACCACAGATTTCCCTGGTTCAAGAGTCCGATTTGGGTTTTGAGCCCGGTCGACACGAAGAATAGGGGGAGTAATAGGATTAAGCTGACGTCTTCTATCTTCTCCACGAGCATTCTACGGAAGTCTTCCTTGAAAGGCATGACGACTCCCGCCAGGAAGGCGCCGAAAAGCGCGTGAATACCGATGAGTTCAGTGGTATAGCAGGAAACCAACCAAATCAGGAATACGAAGGCGGTGACCGGCCTTCTGAGAGCTTCCTTACTCGGATACATCTCCGAGATTTTCCCGAGCAAGGGCCGAATAGCGAAGACCATTAGGATTACGTAAACAAGAGCGAAGCCCAAGGTGATTAAGGCTCCCGCAAAAGTGCCTGCCTGCGCGATCGCGACCACTCCCGCGAGAATACACCAAGCGGTGATATCGTCCGCGGCGGCGCAAGTTATGACCAAGGTTCCCAAAGGAGTCTTAGTAAGCCCTCGCTCCTGCACGATCCTTGCGAGAACGGGAAAGGCGGTAATGCTCATCGCGATTCCCATGAAAAGTCCGAAGACTAAAAACGAGATCCCTTTGGGAGCCAAATCGCCGTAGAGAGTCAAAGCGAAGGCGGTTCCTAAAAAGAAGGGAAACAGAATGCTCGCATGACTCACAACGACCGCGTCATGGGCCTTCTTTTTTAGTACGCTTAAATCCAATTCCATTCCTATGATGAATAGGAATAACAGAAGCCCGACGTTGCTTAGGGCCTGGATGATCTTTAAGGATTCTTTTGGGAAAAGAAAACCCGAGACTTCCGGCCAAAATAGTCCCAAAAAAGAGGGACCCAAAAGCAGACCGGCGATGATTTCTCCGATCACGGTCGGTTGACCGATCAAAGATACCAACCAACCGGAGAGTCTCGCCGCGAGAAGAATAGCCAAAAGTTGGAGGACCAACATGGCGACCGGCGATTTGCTATTTTTGCCCAGTTCCGAGACTACGGACGAAAAATCCGATATGGAGACTGCCTCGGTCGAAACGGACGGAGGGGAGGTTTCCAAGGATTTTCCGAAACCCAAAACAAGGTAGATCCCGTATCCGAATACGAGAAAGAAAAGCGCGTAAATGATTAAGCTACGGCCCGGTATAGGTTTCATAGCGACCTCCGAAACGATATAAACGCGTAAGGAAACCTTCGCTTAATAATATAGCGAGGAAACCCCTAACGTTTTAGTACGAGCCGGGAAGAATGGAGGAGAATCCTCCTGTCTTCTCTCTATGCCTGCGAAGTTAGCTGACGGACTGGGAATGAGAGATTTCCCCCGCGGTAGACCGCAGTTAGCCCCAAAATTTGGTTCCTCCGCTCCGGATAGCTCCGGATTAGGCAGACTCAAGGGAGAGCAATACTACTAACAAGAAATTTGTCAAGCAGTAGATTGAATTCCAGGGAATGTTTAGTTTTTACGCAGTAACCATGCCGTAAAAATCAGAAAGAACAGTATAAGCACTCCTACGTCTATGATGCTCAACCGATACGGCCCTATTTCGCCCTCCGGTTTAGAGAATTCTTAATTCTTAATGTAGGAACAGCAATAATCGCTAAGTTTCTTTACGTCCAGTTTGAATTTGGATTTTGCCGGTACTTCGAAGGACTGGCCGCCTTTGATTTCTTTCCAATCGGAACTTCCGGGCAATTGGACCAAGAGGTCACCGTCTAGGATTTCCATAATTTCCTTTTCGTCGGTTCCGAATTCGTATTCTCCCGGCATTAGGATTCCTAAGGTCTTTTTTTCTCCGTTTGCGAAGATTACGGTGCGGCTCGTCACTTTTCCTTCGAAATAGACGTTGGCTTTTTTAACTACGGTTACATTCTCGAATTGCTGCATAAGGTATTCTCCGAAGCAAAGATTTTCCGGAAGGCGGCTCCGGAAATCAAATTAACAGTCGGAGAACGGTTTTTATTTCCTAAACAACCGTTGTAATCCGACTTTGAGAGAAGGGGATCGGGTATTTCCTACCCTCCGGGGAAGGTAGAATTATAAAAATATAATATAAGTCGGTTTAGGGCGTTTCCCGCTCGGGACTTTTATCCTAAAATCTAAGGTGGACCGGAAAATGCCCAAACATGAGATCGCACCTTCGGAGGTCCTCCAGCTCTCTAACATTCTTACCTCCTTTGGATCTTTTTGGCTTGTATAAGGAAAAAAATCTACTCAACATATTCCTTAAGGGATATGTTTTAACAAAGAGGATTATCAGTCTCCGGATTGGATTGCTGAAAAACCAAAATCCTTGACTTTTTTCCCTTTCCTTTGGAAACTTGAGGGAAGGATTAGCACTCTAATGTTCAGAGTGCCAGAGAGAGAAGGTTATGGAACTATCCCAGAGACATAGGATGATTCTGAAAGCCACCGTGGACGAGTTTATCCAAGAGAACCGCCCGGTAGGTTCTAAAACCTTATTCGATAAACACGATATCGGACTTTCTCCGGCTTCTATCCGGATGGTTCTAAAGGAACTGGAGGATATGGGATATCTGATCTCCCGTCATACTTCCGGGGGTAGGATTCCTACGGAAAGAGGATATAGATTCTATGTGGATTCCTTGGTGGTTCTATATGAGCTGACCATTAAGGAAAAGCAAAGAATCCAAGAAGAATACCTCAAGATGCAGTTCAAATTGGACCAGATCCTGAGGGCCACTGCGAGCGTTCTCGCAAGTCTTTCTAATTCGGCAGGAGTGGTCTTGGGGCCGGCAAAGAGTTTGGATACTCTCAAACATGTGGAGTTGATTCATGTTCATGGGGACGAGGTCCTTATGATCATGGTGATGAGATCGGGTGCCGTTCTGAATCGCAGCGTATTCTTGGATCGTAATTACAGCCAGGAAGAGTTATACCAAATATCCAAGTATCTGAACGACAATGCGAAAGGATACGATATGTTCGAGATACAGGAGAATGTGATACCCACTCTTCTGAGAAGGAAGGATGGTCCATCAGACTTTTATAAAGTATCCAACGTGCTGTCCGCCGCGATGACTCCGGATAATTCCGAGGTCACGTTCTATATCGACGGACTAAAGAACTTATACGGAAGATTCAAGGACGAAGAGGATAAATTGAGTCAGGTCCTGTCTCTTCTAGACGACAAGAGATTTCTCTTGGATATGTTCGGAGAATACTCCGAGCATGACGGAGTCTATACGGTCATCGGAAAGGATGGCGACGGACTCATGGGCGGAGTCAGTATCATTACCTCCGGATATCGGATGGGAGAAAAAAGGATCGGCGCGATGGGAATCATCGGACCCCAGAGAATGGATTACCACAGGGCTTTACCTCTTGTGGATTTCACCTCCAAGCTCGTATCGGAGATGATTACTCGCATTAGTAAATGATTAGGAAGAAACGACGTGGAATCGCAAGGAAAGGAAAATTTTCGGCAAGAAGGATACGTCACTCCGGATAACGCGAAACCGGAGTCCGATAAAACGCGAAACGAAGCAATACAAGGACAAGAAAGAGAGATGAGTCAGGAAGAAACGATCACTACCGCTAACGGAGAAAATTCCGAGGAAGCGAAAAAACCGGAAACTCCGGAAGATGCGCTTAGAAAAGAATTGGAAGCCGCAAAGAAGGAAATCGAATCTTTAAAGGATTCTTGGACCCGGGAAAGAGCGGAGTTCCAAAATTATAAGCGAAGATCCGCCCAGGAATACGCGAATATAAAGAGAGAAGCGGTAAAGTCCCTGGTCGCGGGTTTTTTGAATCCGATCGACAATTTGGATCGTGTGGGTTCCGGAATGAACGTCACCGAAGAGGTGAAGCCGTTCGTAGAGGGAGTGGGCATGATCCTAAAGGAATTCTACTCGGTGCTGGAGAGATCCAACGTATATCGCCAGTTTCCTCAGGGGGAAGCTTTCGATCCTATGTCGATGGAAGCTCTCTCCTCGGAAGAAGGGGAGCAATACTCGGAGGAAACAGTAATCGAAGTTTATCAGGCCGGATTCTATATTAAGGAAAACGAGGAAAAGTTCTCCTTAAGACCGGCAAGAGTGAAGGTGGGAAAACCGAAGGCCTGATAAGGTCTCGGCGGCTGCAAAATCGCAGCAAGAAAACGTAATATATCTGGAATAACCGTTTTGGACAGGAAAGAGCCGAAGTCCGGCGGAAAGGAGAATCCAATATGTCAAAAGAGAAGATCATCGGAATCGACTTGGGAACCACGAATTCCTGCGTCGCCGTCATGGAAGGTGGGGATCCGGTAGTTATTCAGAACTCCGAGGGAGCTAGAACGACTCCGTCTATCGTCGCTTTTACCGCTAAAGGTGAGACCCTTGTCGGTCAATTCGCGAAAAACCAAGCGATCACGAACGCGGTAAATACGGTTCGGTCCGCAAAACGTTTTATTGGACGTAGATTCAACGAAGCCGAGCAGGAAATGAAGCACGTTTCCTATAAGGTCATTCGCAGCGGAAACGACGGCGTAAAATTCAGCACCGGAACCGGAGAGTTTACTCCTCAGGAAATTTCCGCTCGAGTTCTTCAGAAAATGAAGCAGACTGCGGAAGATTATCTGGGCCACAAAGTGACCAAAGCGGTCATTACGGTTCCCGCTTATTTTAACGACGAGCAACGTCAAGCGACCAAGGACGCGGGTAAAATCGCCGGTTTGGAAGTGGAGCGTATCATTAACGAGCCTACCGCCGCGGCACTCGCTTACGGTTTCGATAAGAAAAAGAGTAACGCGAAAATTGCGGTCTACGACCTGGGTGGAGGAACCTTCGACGTTTCCATCCTGGAATTGGGAGACGGAGTCTTCGAAGTGAAATCCACCAACGGAGATACTCACCTCGGAGGAGACGACTTCGATATGGTCATCATGGAATGGATGATCGACGAATTCAAGAAGCAGTACGGAATCGATATCTCCCAAGATAAGAATACCGTGCAACGTCTGAAAGAAGCCGCAGAGAAGGCAAAAATCGAGTTGTCCGGAACCATGGCGACTCAGATCAATCTGCCGTTCATTACTGCGGATGCGACCGGACCGAAACACTTGGATATGAACCTGACTCGCGCAAAATTCGATCAGTTGACCAGAGCTTTGGTGGAAAGGACTCGTATTCCTTGTGAGAATGCGCTTCGTGATGCGGGACTGAAAGCTTCCGAAATAGACGAAGTGATTCTTGTGGGAGGATCCACTCGGATTCCTGCGGTCCAAGAATTGGTAAAAGGAATCTTCGGTAAAGAACCGAACCGTTCCGTGAACCCGGACGAAGTAGTCGCGATCGGTGCGGCCATCCAAGGCGGGGTTCTTGCTGGAGAAGTTTCCGACGTCCTACTTCTGGACGTGACCCCTCTGTCTCTAGGTATCGAGACGCTGGGCGGAGTTATGACCAAGTTGATCGAGAGAAACACCACAATTCCTACCAAGAAATCGCAAGTATTCTCCACTGCTGCGGATAACCAAAATGCGGTATCCATCCATGTGTTGCAGGGTGAGAGAGACATGGCGTCCGGTAACAGGACTCTGGGAAGATTCGATCTGATCGGTATCGCGCCTGCTCCGAGAGGAGTTCCGCAAATCGAAGTGACCTTCGATATCGATGCGAACGGAATCGTTCACGTATCCGCTAAGGATTTAGGAACCGGAAAAGAGCAGAAGATTCGTATCGAATCCTCTTCCGGATTGAGCGAAGACGAAATCTCCAAGATGGTCAAAGACGCAGAGGCTCATGCTGCTGCGGACAAGGCCGCAAGAGAACTCGTCGAAGCTAAGAACGAGTTGGATACAATAGCTTATTCTCTGGAAAAAGCGGTAACCGATGCTGCCGATAAACTTTCCGATAGCGAAAAACAACTCGCTAACGACGAAGTGAAACGTGCGAGAGAAGCGATCGAGTCGGGCGACCTAGGTAGAATCAACGCTGCCAAGGAATCCGTCACCAAGCTTGCTTCGGAAATCGGATCCAAGATCTATTCCCAAGGAGCGGGACCGGAAGCCGGGCCGGCTCAGAACGGAGGCGAGGAACAATCTTCGAATAAATCCCAAGCCGACGGGGAAAAGGTCGTGGACGCCGACTATACCGTAGTGGACGATGAGAAAAAGTAACTAAGACATGAGTGACAGAAGTTACTACGATATCCTAGGCGTTTCCAAGACTGCGACCGACGACGAGATCAAGTCGGCGTACAGGAAACTGGCGATCAAGTATCACCCTGATAAGAATCAGGGTGATAAAGCCGCCGAGGAAAAATTTAAAGAAGCTACCGAAGCATACGAAGTGCTTCGGGATGCCTCCAAACGTAAAGCCTACGATCAATTCGGAAAGGCCGGGCTGGGTGCCGGCGGACCGGGAGGATACGGCCAAGGAGCCTACACGGATTTCTCCGATATTTTCGGAGATTTCGGGGACATCTTCGGCGATTTCTTCGGGGGTGGTCGAGGAGGAATGGGCGGAGGTGGAGCCCGTAGATCCGGACCGCAAAGAGGTTCCGACTTACGTTATAATTTGGAAGTATCTCTAGAAGACGCCGCTCTCGGAAGGGAATACAAGATCGAGATTCCCCGACTGGAAGGATGTCCGGATTGCGGAGGCTCAGGCGCCGCTAAAGGAAGCACTCCTTCTACTTGTCCGGATTGCGGAGGTTCGGGTCAGATCCGTAGGTCCCAAGGATTCTTCTCCGTTGCCACCACTTGCGGTACTTGTAGGGGAAAAGGGACGATTATTTCCAATCCTTGTAAGACCTGTCACGGCCAAGGCCTGGTGGAAAAAAGACGCACAATCAATATCAAGATTCCGCCGGGAATCGAATCGGGCAGCCGGTTAAAAGTTTCCGGAGAAGGAGAGGCCGGCCCGAACGGTGGCTCTCACGGAGATCTATACGTAGTCACACATATTAAGAAACACGAATTGTTCGAGAGACAAGGTAACGACTTGATCTTGAACAAAAAGATTAGCCTAACCCAGGCGATCCTAGGCGGAGATATAGAAGTTCCTACTATAGATGGAAAGAAAGTTAAGATGAAAGTTCCGGAAGGAACCGAATCCGGACAAGTATTCCGTTTGAAAGGGCACGGGATTCCTTATCTAGGCGGTTACGGCAAGGGAGACCAACACGTAATCGTTCGGATCGAAATCCCGAAAAAGCTGACCAGACGCCAAAGAGAATTAATCGAAGAATTCGCCAAAGAATCCGGAGAAGGTATATCCGGTTCCAAGGGAAAGATTTTCACGAATAAATAGAATCCATGAAAAGGAAGTTTCATGACTGATAGAGTCAAGATAGGAGTTATCGGAACGGGACACATGGGTCAATACCATGTGAACGTGGCAAAGACCTTAAGCGACGCGGAACTGATCGGAATATTCGATTCGGATAGCGAAAGAGCGACTCAGATCGCGGAAAAGCATAAGACCGCCGCTTTTCCTACCTTAGACGATTTGATCAAAAATGTAGACTCGATCATCATTGCAGTTCCTACATTCCTTCACCACGATATAGGAAAGAAGGCGCTTCTCGCGGGAAAACACGTATTGGTCGAAAAACCGATTGCGGAAACTTTGGAGCAGGCCAAGGAACTTGTTACTCTTGCAGAAAAGAACAATTTGGTTCTGCAAGTTGGCCACGTGGAAAGATTCAACGGAGCGGTTCTCGAACTCGGAAAGATCGTAACCGAGCCTCTATTGATCGAGTCCAGACGTTTAGCGCCTTATAATCCTAGAATAAAGGATGTGGGAGTGGTTCTGGACATGATGATTCACGATATCGACATCGTATTGAATCTGGTCAAATCTCCCGTTAAATATCTGAGCGCTGTGGGAACCAAAGTGGTATCCAATCACGAAGATATCGCGTCGGTGGTGCTTCATTTCGAAAACGGGGCGATTGCGAATATCTCCGCAAGTAGAAATACCCAAGCCAAAATTCGAACCCTGAATATCACCCAAAAAGACGTCTATATCACCCTAGACTTTACAGACCAGGAAATCGAACTGCATAGGCAAGCGACTTCGGACATTCTACTCAGAACCGGAGAGATCAAATATCGCCAGGAATCCATTGTAGAAAAAATCTTCGTTCACAAAGACAATCCTTTGAAGCAAGAGCATGAGCATTTTGTAAAATGCATTCGCAAAGAAACCGAGCCTCTTGTTTATGGACAATCCGATATTCAGACTTTGGAAATCGCTTACCGAATTCTGAAAGAGATCCATAAGAACTAAAGTATGGAAAACGGCTTCGGCGGAAAAGTACTCATCTCCAACTCGTCCATCGTAACGGACTATTTCAATCGCACGGTCATTCTTATGGTCGAGCACGATAGTTCCGGCGCTTTCGGATTGGTGTTGAATAAGAAACTGGAAGTATCCTTAAACGATGTGATCCAAGGAATTCCGGAAGCGGTGGACGGTTCTCTTCCTATCTATTCCGGAGGGCCGGTGGATCCGACTTTCGTTTCCATTCTTCACGATAATTCCAAGCTCAAGCAACCGGGTATCGAAGTCATTCCCGGTGTCTATCTGGCTCGTAGCTTCGAGGCATTGATAGAGCTATTGGAGCAACCGACTCAGGCAAGATTCAACGTTTACCAAGGCTACTCCGGATGGGGAGCCGCTCAATTGGAAGCGGAGATGGATCGTAAATCTTGGGTTGTTCATGATCCTAAGGCGGAATGGATCTTTACTGAAGATCCGGAGACCACCTGGCAGGAAGCTTTGAAAAGCAAAGGCGGCCTTTACAAATACTTCGTGGAACATACCAAGGATCCGATGCTGAACTAGTTCGTTTAATCTTCGGATTCTTTTTCCAAATAGTAGTAAGGACAGAAAACGTCGAAAGCAGTCAAAGCAAGTTCGATTGACTGAGGGTTAACCTCTCTATAAACGAAATGATAATTAAGATGAACGTAAAAGTTCACTAGTTTCGTAGCATCTTCGGATCCTGGATCTACTTGCCTCTTAAAATCATAGATCATACCTAGGGCAAGGGCTTTGGCGAAGATCTCGTTGATGTCCTTAATCTTTCCTTTTGTCTCAAAATTCTCAACGTTTGAGATATCACCTACAATTTGAATCGGTTTTCTTTTTAAGATCCAGTATTGTAGGCCGCCACTTTAAACGAATTCGCCTTCTCCAAGCCATGGATTTTTTTCAGTCTGTCTATGTCGGAAAAATAATCTATGACGATTTCACCGACGATCTCAGATTCGATATTGCAGTAATTATCGAGGTACTCTTGATGGAGGATTTTTTTTCCGACCTCGAATAAATATGCAAATCGGGATCGGATTTTCCTCCTCTCCGAATTCTTGGATTAAATAGTCGTAACTTTTCCTAAGATCCATTACTTGGATTCATAGGATTTTTGAATGGATAACTTGAAGGCAGGCGATTCTATTAAGTTAAGAACGCTATCGAAACTTTCCGATTCCGGAAAATCAGGAGATGAGTTTGGTAATGTTCTTTTTCGGCATCTTTGCGGACTTCAATTCTTCGATGAATCGATCTGCTTCCAGTCGAGTTTCTCGCTTGCTTTATGTAAGAAAGAACTCATTCTCATTCACCTCCTAGAATGACTTAAATTAGGAAAGATGTCCCAATTCGGTACAATTTCCTTTTTATACATTGATTCAACCTTTTTCTACGAACAAGAAACTTAGTCTCTGTTTAGTACTTTTCGACCGTGACATAATGTCTGAAAGGAGGCCGCGCGTGTCTTTTTTAGGTCTTCTGGATTACTAAAGTAGCAATCCAAGATTGAACAGATCTTTTTCCTTTTACATTTATCGTACCGATTCGAGACTAGCAAATATATGATTCCTTCGACGATAGGAACGGAGATACTTGCGGGAATGATCAGTCCCGCGGTTTTAATTTCGGCTAGCGCCAGTCTGATCTTTTCCACTGCCAATCGTTTGGGTAGAATTTTCGATCGAGTCAATTTACTGAAGACAGAAGTCGAAGGGGTAGTGGACAAGAGACTTTCCTTTCCGGAGGATAGACTTTCTTATCTTCGTAGCCAATTATCCATCCAAAAGAAAAGGGCCACTTTAATCCAAAGATCCATGGCGGCCTTGTATACCGCGACTCTTTGCTTCGTGACTTCCAGTTTGAGCCTGGGGATCGTAGTCGCCTTATCGAACGAGAAATATTGGATCCCGACCGGATTCGCTCTTGTGGGCGGTGTTTTTTTATTTATCGCCAGCGCGCTTCTGCTTTATGAAAGCAGATATAATCTGAATTTCATCCAAGGCCAGATCCGTTTTGCGGAATTCTTGGAAGAAAAAGTGGAGCAAGCTTCCATTCAGAAAAAGCGCTGATACCGAATGAAATTCTTGTAGGGGGGTTGCCTTGTTTAAAGTTTCCAGAAATTTTCTAATCGTAGTTTGTCTCGCTTTCTTATCCTACGCTCCTAATCTTTTTGCCGACGGTTGCTATCTTTGCTCCGCGGGAAGTTTCGATTCTTG
The DNA here is from genome assembly GCF_000306115.2 of Leptospira wolffii serovar Khorat str. Khorat-H2. Lineage (NCBI taxonomy): Bacteria > Pseudomonadati > Spirochaetota > Leptospiria > Leptospirales > Leptospiraceae > Leptospira > Leptospira wolffii. The sequence continues at coordinate 88,484 of NZ_AKWX02000020.1, read as the reverse complement.
TAGGGATTATTGCAGATTTTCAGGAAATGACTCTTTCGATACCCGGAAAAAATGCGAGAGCAAAGGTTGCAAAATCACAGGAACGGCCGCCTGTCCGACGGCTTCCAATTATAAAGTTTGCTCGGTTCGGAATCTTTTCCCCGTCGAGAATCTGATTACCAAACGATAAACCGGTTAGGATATTAAACTTCCTTTAAATAGAGAGTGGGACTTCTTTCCCATTCCTTTCTAAGTGTGGCGAAATACATTCCTGCTACGGCCAAATTCACCCCGAAGTATACGATGGCGATTTCCAACCAGGGAGTGCTGCTTCTGATTTCGAAAATCGCCTCCGATAAATAGGAAGAGGCCAGCCAAACGAATCCGAAAGAAAGAATAAAGGAAAGATTCGATACGAAAAGAGATTCCGCTAAGAAATATTTTCTTAAGAATTCTTTGGTTCCACCTATGATTCTTAAGAGGGAAGTTTCCTCCAATCTTTCCTTTCTGCTCAATTCCAAAGACGAAAGGATCAGAAGAAGAGAGGAAACGACTATTAATCCGGTCATCCATCGTATCGCGAAGGAAATCTTCTCCAGTATTCCCAAAAAGGACTGCACCGCTTTTTCGGTGTCTATGATGGTAAGATTGGGGGACTCGGCGAGTAATTCCTTCTGTAAAGAGTATCTGTCTTCGGAACTCTCCAACCGGTAGGAACTCAGGTAGAATTTGGGAGCCTTTTCCAAAATTCCCTTGGAGAAAAGCACCACGAAATTAGGACGCATGTCCGCCCAGTTTACGGACCGAAAATTGCGTATGATTCCCGAGACTTCCACTCCTCCTACGGAGAATGTGAGTTTATCTCCCAAGTCCACCTTTAGGCTTTTGGAGAATTCCCTTTCGATCGAAATCTGATCCTCTTCTCCTTTTCTCCAAAAATCTCCGTCGGTCACCTTTTCGGTGGGATAAGGCTCCTCTCTATAAGAAAGAAAATATTCTCTCGTTCTTGCGGTGGATCTCCAATCTCTTCGCATAGCGGATAGTTCCATATCCTCTTTCTTAACCAATTCTCCGTTGATATGAGATAGGCGGGCTCCGATTACAGGAGCGGTAAGTAGTTTCTCCACCTTGTATTTGGAAGTAGTTTGCAGGAAGCCGTCCAATTGCTCGGGACGGATATCCATCACGAACATATTCGGTCTTCTTTCCTTGTCCTTAGCTCCGCTGTATTCCAATAGGCTATCGCTTAGGAAAAGACTCAATAGAAGAATGAATAGGGAGGATCCGAGTCCCACCGAAACCCAGGTGAGTCCCGTTCTAGGTCTATCTAATTTTCGTAATGCCATTCTTACGCTAGGAGAGAATTCGGCTTTGGAGAGTACGAAAGACAATATTTTGCGAACGACTATAATTCCCAAGAGCATCAGAATCGGTAGGAATAATAACGTTCCGCAAAGGATTAAGCCTTTCAGCCAGTCGGAAGTTTCCCACCAAGCTAGCAGGAAGAATAATCCGAAAACTCCTATAAAGGAAACGATCTGGCGCAAATCCGGTTTGGGTACGGAGGAAAGCTCCTTGGCGAAATCCGATTTCAAAGCGAACATAGGACTTACTTTCTTGGATTGGGATAACGCTTCCCAAGCGGAAGCCAAAGGAACCACCCAGGCAAGAAACAATCCCCAAATCAAAGCCTTGAATCCCGGAACAAATTTCGGTTCGAAGAAGAAATCTGTGGCGGCGAGATTCGGAATTTGACTCTGTAAAAGAATGCTGAATCCGAATCCTAAGAGAGCGCCTATCGTGGACAACAGAAGCAATTCTCCTAATACCAACCCTAAGATCAGATTCGGTCCAGCTCCCAAACATTTATAAATTGCGAATGTATTGGCTTTGGATCGGATCACCGCCCTACTCGTGAGGAGGATGGAAATTCCCCCTAAAAAGAAGGCGCATAACGCGAGAAGGGAAAAGAAATCCAAGGTATTTGTTAGGAATTTTTGTGATCCGGAATTTGCCTCCGTGCTTTCGTACAATATCAGATCGTTTTGCGCGAAGGATTTGAATCGGTCCTTTTTCCATTCGGATGCGTCCGTTTTATTCGGAAGAAGAATAGGAACTTGGTAGCTGATCCTAGAACCTCTTTGCTCCAAACCGGTTTCGGCGAGAGAGTCCTTATGAATGATACTGCTCGGAGCCATAGACAGGAAATTTCCGGCCAATCCCGGTTCCTTGATTAGGCTTCCTTTCAGCACGAAGCCGGATTCTCCCAATTGTACTTCCTGGCCTATCTTCAGGTTTAGATTCTTGATTAGATTCTTTTCCAAGAGTATTTCGCCGGGACCGAGCTTACGATACAATCCCTCCGGTTCCGTTAAAACCTCTCCGAAATACGGATATTCTCCTTTGATGGCCTTTACGAGAGAAAGGCTGGAATCCTGGGAAGAGGGATTTCGGAGCATGGACGGGAATTGCACTAACTCCGAGGATTTCGTCCCATTTGGCAATTCCTTGCGTAAAAACGCCTTTTGCTCGGGGGTAATAGGGGCGGGCGCCGTCGCGATTATATCGGCTCCCATGATATTCTTGGCTTCCTTCAAAATGGACTGCGTTAGTTGGTCCCTATAAGAATGAACCGCTAAGACCGCTCCCGTACCTATCGTGACCGCCAGAATGATTTGCAGAGAAGCCGTCTTTTTGGATAGAATCTCCCGGAACATAACCCGGACAAAGAAGCCTAGATTCATTTCTTTTTCCTTGCGCCGGTTTTCTTAGCAACTTTCTTGGACCTAGGTGTTTGTAGAATGGAGCCGTCTCTCATTTCCAGGATTCGATCCGCCATAGATGCGACTTTCGGATCGTGGGTTACTACGAGCAGTGTGGAGCCTCTATCCCGATTCAGTTCTTTTAATAAAGACATTATATTCTCGCCGTTCTTCTTATCCAAATTTGCGGTCGGCTCGTCGGCGAATAATATCTTAGGTTCATGGATGAAAGATCTAGCGATCGCGACTCTTTGCTCTTCTCCTCCTGAGAGTTGGCTAGGAAAGTTACGCGCTCTATGAGCGATTCCTACTCTTTCCAACCAGAACATCGCCTTTTCATGGATGATTTTCTCCGATAAGTTTGTCGTCAAAGCAAGAGGTAGGGAAACGTTTTCGAGAGCGTTTAACGTCTTTATAAGTTGAAAGTTCTGAAAAATGAATCCGATCTGCTTTCCTCTGATCTTTGCGAGTTCGTCTTCGCTTTTTTCGAACAAGGATACGCCGTCCAATACCACCGAACCGGTATCTGCTTTGTCCAAACCTGCGGATACTGCGAGTAAAGTGGACTTTCCCGATCCTGAAGGACCGATTACCGCGACGAAATCTCCAGCTTTTACTTCTAATGAAACATCTTTTAAGACATTAAACCTTTCGCCCGCTACAGAATAAGATTTATATAAGCCTGAAATGGTTAACAAAGCATCACCTTCCTTGGGTTTGACTGACCTAAACTCGGCACTTGATCGGAAATTTATTTCACCTGGAAAAAAACCATATTTGAAAAACTATTCCAGAGGAAAGCTGCCTTGGAATTTTTTTTCAAAAAAATTGCCCTCATTTTCGCAAACTTCCAACCTAATTTTTTTTGACTCTAGAGAGAGCCGATTTTATAAAGTAACTCTCGACGTGCGGAGGGTGTACCGGAAGAACAAAGAAACTTCCGGACTTATTTACACTCCGTAAATAAAAAGATACTTGATGGAATTTTCTGGGAGCAAGATGCAATTATTAACAGTGACGGATTTGAACGAACAAGAAGCGGAATACACTCAAGCACAAAGCAAAAAGTTTACTTGCAAAGGATGCGGCACTAATACTCCGAATCTTTTTCAGTACGACCTTTGTCGTGATTGTTTAAACCAAACATTTCGTAGACTCATCAAGGTGATCGACTCCGTACGCAAATAAGTTCGCTTCTTATCTAAAAACTTTGTAAGCTTTTTAAGCTACAATCGAGTTCAGAAACTTCCAGAAAAAGCCGGTCCAGCCGGCTTTCTTCGTTTCAGACCGTTGTTTTCGTCTTAGGTTCCCGTTCCAGGCTCTCTTTCCGGTGAAAAAAGAATTGGTTTCTAGCGTAGCCTGAAAATCTTCTCGGTATGGACTATCCGTTTCAGGAAATCGAATCAAAATGGCAATCTTTCTGGGAGAAGAACGCATCGTTTCGAACGGATTTACGTTCCACTAAGCCTAAATTCTACTGTTTGGATATGTTCCCTTATCCCTCGGGCGCGGGACTACATGTGGGACACCCTGAAGGTTATACCGCAACCGACATAGTATCTCGTTATAAGAGAATGAAAGGCTTCGAAGTTCTGCATCCTATGGGATGGGACGCCTTCGGTCTACCCGCGGAACGATACGCTATGCAGACCGGGATTCATCCTGCCATTACCACGAAGCAGAATGTGGATAATTTCCGCAGACAGATCAAATTGATCGGATTATCCTACGATTGGGATAGGGAGATCTCCACAACAGACCCGAAATATTACAAATTCACCCAATGGATCTTCCTGAAATTGTACGAATCTTGGTACGATTTCGATGCTAAGAAGGCAAAACCGATTTCCGAGCTTCTCTCTCGTCTGGAAAAACAAGGTTCTCAAGGTTTCGAAGACCTGGAGTCCTTCTCCGCTCAGGACTGGAAGGCCTTCTCCGAGTCCCAAAAAGAGCAGATTCTCTCCGGATTTCGACTGGTGTACCAGGCGGAAATCCCCGTAAATTGGTGCCCCGGTTTAGGAACCGTTCTTGCAAACGAAGAAGTAGAAGAATGGGTGGGAAAAGGTTACGAAGTCGTTCGTAAGCCGATGCGCCAATATATGATGCGTATCACCGCTTATGCGGAGCGTCTTCTGGAAGACCTCGGGCTCGTAACTTGGCCTCAATCCACTCTGGAAATGCAGAAGAATTGGATCGGAAAAAGCGAAGGACTCGAACTTATCTTTCCTTTCGAAGAGAATACGAAACGTAATTTCGAAGCCGGCAAGAATTCTTTAGAAGAGAAGATACGCAATTCCAGAGATTTGAATTCCGGAGGAGTGAAAGTATATACCACTCGCCCCGATACCGTCTTCGGAGTCACTTATATGGTTCTCGCACCGGAACATCCTTTAGTGGATCTTCTGACTTCCAAGGAACAATGGGAGAAGGTGCAGGAATACAAAAAAGTTTCAGCGTTGAAAAGCGACCTGGATAGGACCGAGCTTTCCAAGGAAAAATCCGGCGTCTTTACGGGAGCTTATGTACTCAATCCCGCCGATCCTAGTAAAAAAATTCCCATCTGGATCGGAGACTACGTTTTATACGGATACGGAACCGGAGCCATCATGGCCGTGCCCGCTCATGACCAAAGGGACTACGAATTCGCAAAAGCGTTTTCGTTGGAGATCCAACCGGTGATTGAGGGAGATTTTTCCCAAGGTGCTTTCGATTCCAAAGAATCCGTCTGCATCCATTCCTCCGGTCCGGAAGTATCCATAGACGGACTGGGTTATAAGGAAGCGTTCGCAAAGATTTCCGATTGGTCCGAGAAAACGGGAATTGGAAAGAGAAAAATCCAATTCAAGTTGAGGGATTGGCTTTTCGCTCGCCAAAGATATTGGGGGGAACCGATTCCGCTGGTGCATTTTCCCTCCGGAGTCACTAAGACGATCCCGGAATCCGAACTTCCATTAGAATTACCTAATTTATCAGAGTTTAAACCGTCCGGTACGGGAGAATCTCCTTTAGCGTTGGCCGGAGATTGGCTGAAATACAAGGATCCTGCAACCGGAGAAATCGGAACCAGGGAAACGAATACCATGCCTCAATGGGCCGGGTCCTGTTGGTATTATCTCAGATACATAGATCCGGAGAACCCGAGTCGGTTCGTGGATCCTGATCTGGAAAAATCGTGGATGCCCGTGGATTTATACGTGGGAGGGGCGGAGCATGCGGTTCTGCACCTTCTCTATTCGCGTTTTTGGCATAAGGTGCTATTTGATCTAGGCTACGTAACTACTCCGGAACCTTTTAAGAAATTGGTCCACCAAGGACTAATCTTAGGCGAGGACAAAAGAAAAATGTCCAAGTCTCTCGGAAACGTGATTAATCCTGACGAGGTGGTTTCTAATTTCGGAGCGGACAGCTTGAGACTTTTCGAGATGTTTATGGGACCATTCGAAATGGTCAAACCTTGGAGCACTAGAGGCGTAGAAGGCGTCTTCCGTTTCCTGAATCGAGTGTGGAGATTGTATCACGGAGGTCCCGAAGAATCGTTCCGACTGGACGATACCGATCCGAACGAGGACGAGCTCAAGATTCTTCATAGGACGATCAAGAAGATCGAGGACGATATCAATCAGTTCTCTTTCAATACCGCGATCTCTCAATTGATGATTTTCGTAAACGAGCTGACTCCAAATTCCCGCAGGCCTCGGAAGGTGCTGGAGACTTTTCTTTTATTGATCGCTCCTTTTGCTCCTCACTTGGCCGAAGAGCTCTGGTCTTTATGTGGTAAGTCCGATTCTTTAACTTACGAACCGTTTCCTAAAGTGGAGGAAAAATACCTGGTAGACGACGAGATACTCATCGTAGTCCAGGTAAACGGCAAACTAAGAGGAGAATTCAAGGCTCCCAAGGAAATCGGTCAGGAAGACGCGATCCGGACTGCAAAGGCTTTGGATAAGGTGCAGGTCTTTCTGGACGGCAAACAGATCCGTAAAGAGATCTATGTCCCGGGAAAATTGGTGAATTTGGTCGTAGGATAGTTTATTCTTATCTAATGGATTCTAAGAATTTCTATCGGGAGCAGGCTCTGAAAATCACTTCGGAGGTCGCTCCCAAATCGGAGATCCTGGAAAGAATCATCGACTCCAAGCGATTCATAGATAGAAGGTTCGATTCCGACCTGGATCTGGATGCGATTTCGGGTCGTAGCTTTCTTTCTAAATTTCATTTTTTACGGATATTCAAATCCGTCTATGGGATGACTCCTCATCGGTATCTCACTTTCGTACGGATCGATCGGGCCAAACGTATGCTGAAGGAAGGCCTATCCGTATCGGAAGTTTCTGCCAGGATAGGATTCGAAAGCACTAGCACCTTTTCCGGAACTTTCAAGAAATACGCGGGACTTTCTCCTTCTTCCTTCCGATCCAAATACGAAAAGCAATTTTGAAGAAGTCTTAAGGATTCTTAAGAATTGACCGTTTTCTAAAAAGTATCGGAGAATTGTCCTATGTCGGTACTCAAATATATTCTTCTCTCCGTTTTAGGACTGCTACTTCTAACACTTGCAATCGCCCTTTTTCTACCCAAAAATTTTTACTCCGAAGCGGAGATCGTAGTAGAGCGACCGAAAAAGGAAACATTCGATTTTATTAAAAACATAAAGAACCAGAATCGATACAGCAAATGGTTCCTATTGGATCCGAATATTAAAATGCGATATTCGGGAGAAGATGGTAAAGTAGGATTTATTTCCTATTGGAAAAGCGATATCAAGGACGTAGGAGTCGGAGAGCAGGAAATCGTAAAGATTTTAGAAGGGGAGAGAATGGAAGTGGAGATACGAATCCAAGAACCGTTCGTCTCCAAAGATTCCGCTTTTACAAGGGTGGAATCTTTATCCGAGAATAGAACTAAAATCGTCTCCGGATATTACGGCAAGATGCTTTATCCAACCAATCTAATGACTCCGTTTATTCGCAATATGATCTCCGAAGATATGAAAGGGAACTTGGAAAGACTGAAAAAGATTCTGGAAAAAAAATAAAATCCGTCCTCGCAAGGAGAAAAGTATGAGAATCAGAATAACGAACGTATTGGTGGAAGACCAAGACAAGGCGCTGCGATTTTATACGGAAGTTTTAGGTTTCGTAAAAAAGACCGAGATTCCACTGGGGGAACATAAATGGCTGACCGTCGTTTCTCCGGAAGAGCAAGACGGAGTGGAATTGTTACTAGAACCGATGGGCTTCACTCCGGCTAGAGTTTTCCAAAAGGCATTGTTCGAATCGGGGATCCCATACACTTCTTTTAACGTGGAGAATGTGGATCGAGAATACGAAAAATTAAGTAAGTTAGGCGTGCAATTCAGTATGCAACCGACTCAAATGGGGCCGGCCAAAATCGCTGTATTCGATGATACTTGCGGAAATAACATTCAGATAGCGCAATTATTGTGATTCGCTTGGCTTTTTGTAAGTTGATTCAATTTTTCTTAAATACTTAAGCTTTATCAAGAATCCGGAAACTACGAAACGCAATGGATAGAGGGTGATCCGACAACTCGAAGGAAAAAGTCCTCCGACCTTGATTTCCTTGTAACGAATAGAAAAGGAAAAGGCTAAATCTATTTCAGAAGAATGATCGCCAATAATCCCACTAAAACGACGACCCCCACTAGTATCGCGTAATTGACGGTATTACTAGAACCGTCTCCACCCGACTTACCACTCATACTTGCAGGTCGAGGAGCGGTAACCGCGGATTTGGGCCGCGCCAATCGGACTGGTCTTTCTTCGAAGGCTTGCAGCAAAACTCCGACAGGGCCTTTTGCGAAAATGTGGTATTCATTTTTTCCGGAAGCGATGGCTACGAAGGAACCTACTACGGGCTTTACGTTTCCGTCCTTATCCATGGCTCCGAGGGTTTTTGCCAGGGCCTTTTCTTCCGGAGAAACTGCGGGCAATTGCAATAGAATTTTATCCCCTTCTACTAAATCGTCGAAATCGATTCCGTTTACTGGAGATAGAATAGTCTTAGCCTGTACTACCCTACCGAATCCTTTACGGATGGTTTCGATTTGTCTTTGTACTGCCGCTTTTTCAGGGTCGAGAGTCTCGACGGGAGCCCCGTCGGGGCTGACTTCCTCAGGAGGTTTTGCGATGGGAGAAAGAACTCCCGCAAAGAAACTCTTTCCTCTACATTTCAAACTGGAGACGAACTCGACGTCCGCTTGAACGCGAATCATATTGATTTTCAGATTGGATTTAATCTGATTCTCCAGCATGTTTACGAGCGCGGCGGTATCGTTTCGGTCCCACATAGGATAATATTGTTCTAATATTTGCTTATTAAGTTTGGTATGAAGAATTCTACCTACTTGGTCGGAGAGTCCCGGATCCGGCGCTTCCTGTCTGGCTGCCTCGGCGATGTCGTGAGAAATCTGACCGAAGTCTTCGAAGGTTCTGATTTTCCGAATCATCGAAGAATTGGAGAAGAGGGAATATAATTCTAAAAATTCGTTTCTGTATCTGGACAGGAGACCCAGGACCACTCCGGCTCGGTTCTCCACATCTATCCTAAGTTTTAGGAGATAAGCGTCCTTGATTTTTCCTTGGATAAGCTCTATCGCTTGTTCTTCGGTCAGAACTGACTCCAAAGCCAGGTTCATCTGATTTGCCTGTTCTTGAAGTTTGCTGGTTTGTGGGTTCTGTTCCATGGATCTTAAGGCCTAATCATTGTCAGTGGACGGTTTTTAAGTCAGGCTAACCCGCTGGCCTTTTCTTGTAACCATTTTTGATACCTTTGTCGGCGCGGCACATAATTCTCGTCCAAAGGAATTTCGACTCTGGCAACCGTTCTATTTTCGCTCTGGCGACTATAGATAGTAAACAAATGCCGGTCATAGCCGCTTTGGGCTACGAGAATCTCGACCATTGTAATACCCATTCCTGCGCCTTCCGTAGTATCTCCATACTTCATATAATATTCAAACAGATTATCGAACTCTTTTGAATGTACGAATTTTTCGCGGATCCTCTTTTCTTCCCGAACCGCCAGAGTGAAATTATTTTGGACCAGCAATATGATCCTGCCCGCGGTGAAACTTAAGGTTACTTTTACGAATAGACCGTGTTCCTTCATCTTTTTACGATAATAAGGAAATTTTCGGCTTACTAAGTTCTCTTTAAAAGACGCCATTCCCAAATCGTACTGGGCTGGATCATTGATATTTAACCCTAATTCTTTGAATAGCACTCTCTTTATGGCCGCCTTGGTGGCGTTTACGATTAGTTCTTTGGCGGAGGTAAAAAGGAGCTCTATCAGATCTTCCCTTTTGTATTTGGCGAGAACGCTTTGGATGAGGTATTTGAGTTTATTTTCGCCCCGAGTACTCAGGACGTAGGTAATTATAGAAATCGGCTCTTCTTTCCTAACGGCCGTTTCGACCTCGAAGAGGAATTCTTGGGGAAGCTCCTCAATTCCCTCGTACATTCGGATTCTCGATTATATTTAGCCGGGCAAGCTTACGACTAAAAAACGAAACTTGCCCGGGAAAAATGCGATGGAAAAAACGCCAAAAAGTGAAAAAAATCAGCCTTTCGTTTGTAGGAATTTACCGATTTCGTCCATTACGGAAGCCACTTCCGGTTTGCAGGAGCGAATAACGTTCACGAGCTTAGTATCCGTTCCGGGGATATTTCCTTCGTGGAATTTGAGTTTGAATTCGGTGAATTTCAAGCCGTGAGCCGTGGAAACCACGACCACTTTCTCTCCCTTAGCGATTGTACCTTTGTCCAACAATTTATACAGAGCCGCCAGAGCCACTCCGGTATGAGGATCGTTGTACAGGCCGAACAAATCCGTCCTTGCGGAGGCGTCGGATAGTTCCGCTTCGCTTGCCTGTTCCACTACGCCTCGGAACTTTTTCAGAGTTCGAATCGCTTTTTGGACGGAGACCGGATTTCCTATCTGGATCGCCGAGGCGAGAGTAGGCTTCGCGTCTACGGGAGAGAAGGTTTCGAAATTGTTTAAGTAGGACAAGTAAAGAGGGTTTGCGTTTTGCGCCTGCGCCAAAACGATTCTAGGAAGTTTGTTTATAAGTCCCAGTTCCAAAGCCATTTCGAAACCGGCACCTAATGCGGAGACGTTTCCTAGGTTACCGCCCGGAATAACGATCCAATCCGGAACTTCCCACTCCAATTGCTGTACGATTTCGGGAGCGATGGTTTTTTGGCCTTCGATCCGTAGACTGTTCATGGAATTGGCAAGATAGATGCCTGCTTCTTTCGTAACTTCTTTTACGATCTTCATGCATCCGTCGAAGTCGGTTTCCAAAGCGATTACTTTTGCTCCGTTGGAGACGGGTTGGATCAATTGCGCTTGGGAAACTTTTCCCGCAGGTAAGAATATGATTGCGGGTATTCCCGCCTTCGCGGCATAAGAAGCCAGCGCCGCGGAAGTATCTCCCGAGCTAGCGCAGGCTACCGCACGGATCTTCACTCCTTTGGATAACATATGCTTTACTTGCGTAAGAAGCACGGTCATACCCAGATCTTTGAAAGACCCCGTATGGGAAATTCCGCATTGCTTGATCCAAAGTCCGCCCAAGCCGAAATGTTTTGTCAATCTTTCGGAATGAAATAGATGGGATAAACCTTCGCCGGAGCTTACGATATCCGAATCTTCCGCGTGAGGCAAAACCCATTCTCTCTTGTTCCAAATCCCGGAAGAATTAGGGAATTTGACCGAACCCAATCTGGAATCGAAAAGCTCCTTCCATTCCTTGCCGGATTTCTCCTTGAGAGCGTTGAGATCGTGGGATACTTGAAGAAGACTCCCGCACTTACGGCATTCGTATACGATTTCGTTCAGATCGTAAGTCGTTCCGCAAGAATCGTTAATACAACGAAATTCCGCTCTCAACTTGGTAAGGGTTTTGCTCATACTTTAGATAGAGTTTAGAATGTCCTTTTTTTTGGCATCAAATTCTTCTTGGGAAATCAGGCCTTGGTCCAATAGCCCCTTAAGCTTGGCAAGTCTCGCTGTCGCGTCGCTTTGACCGTTCCCAGCAGTCGGGTTATTCTGGCCCATCATACCCGACATGAGGTTACCCATATTCACTCCCATTCCGAGGCCTAAGCCCGCGGAAAGTCCTTGGCCTGCATTGCCGCCTTCGTTGCTTGCGGCCGCTTCTCCGATATCCAACATTCTCTTTTGTTGGTACATCCCGCCGAGCGTATCGATTTCGAATTTATCGGTAAGTACCTTTTGGATCTTTTGGAAGTTCGGATCGTTCTGATCGAAATTCACCGATTGAACGAAGAAATCCACAACCTCGATTCCGTATTTTGCAAAATCGGGTTGAATCTTGGTCTTACCTGCCGAAGAAGCTTCCTCTAAGTGCTGGCTTAAGCGAGTGATCGGTTCACCGGATTTGAGAACGACTTCGGCGAGAAAATCGCTAAGCCTTGTGACGATCATAGGCCTTAGGAAATTATCCACCTGGTCCTGAGTGTAAGCTCCTCTGGCGCCGACCACTCCGACTGCGAAAGATTTCGAATCTACGATCTTGATATTATAAGTACCGTTAGCTCTCAATCCCAAGGTGATCGTATATTTTGGATCTTCCACTTGGACCGGGGCCGGAGTTCCCCATTTCAATTGGATCAAGGATTTGTTTACATAAACGACTTCGGCGGTGAAAGGAGTTTGTCCTCCGAAGGGGAGATTCACTAGTTTTTCTAAGATAGGAACGTTACCCGTTTTTAAGGTATGAGTTCCCGGGCCGAAGACATCCAAGGCTTTTCCTTCTTTGAAGAATATAGCTTCCTGGCTTTCGTTGACTACGAGTTGTCCGAAGGTGCTGATATCGGTTCGTGGAAATTTCCAAACGATTTCTCCGGGACTTCCTTCGTATTTGATTACGTCTATTAATGCCATATAGGCTCCTTACTTTAGTGTATTGCTTTCTGTCCTGTTTCCGACAAACGGAAACAGGATATTATTTTAAAAAGACTTCTCTTCGTTTTTTAAGAGCGATATCGAACTCGTCCAACTCCGTCCTGAAATTGCTTACCCATTCCCTTACAGCTTCTACGGTAGGTTGGGCTCCGAGTCCGTGGGACTTGCTTTTTGTTTCCAATTCTTCTGCGTGCTTGATAAGAGAATAATCCCATTCCGCCAAGGCTTCCAATTCGGCTTCGGTTGCTTTGAATCCCGTTCCGATTCCGTTCAATCCGTAATTTGCTCCTACGATTTCGTTCTTTAATCTTTCCACAACCGATAGTAAGACCTCGGTGGATCCTATTAGGTCCATTCTTCGGTCACGAACGAAACCCTCTTCGATACGACGAAGAGGCTCCTTGAGAGAATCGAGTCTTTTAGCTAATTCGGCCCTTGCCAATCGATCTGCATCGTAGTATTGGTGGTTTTTTAAAATGTCTCCGTAAAACGGAAACTTGGAAAGAAAGAGTTTGATCTTTCCTTTTTCTTCCTGAAAGCGGGAAATGTAATTTTGAACCGGGCTATTCGGTGCCATGTCATTACAATCCATCAGAATCGGAACGCTTGCAAGTCAATTTCTTGCGATCGATTTTTCCTCGGATTACAAGTCACCTTGTTTTAAGTGAAAATGACACCATTCTTTCTTTAAAATCGGTCTTCGCAAACGGCCTTATCGTTTAGGGGTTCGAGCCCCGGGAATTAATTCTTGCAGCCATGGGCGAGACGATTTTTCTTATTTAGACCGGTGAAATCGGCCTCTTTACGGCTCTTAGAAACCGGCGCCCGAATTTTCGGAGATTCGACTCCGGGGACCGGGCTTTTATTAGAATATTTTCGGATACGACCTTTACCGAATATGAAGACCTATCTACTATCCATTTTTGAAAAGAAGAAAGGGGAGATCGACGCTCTCAACGGAATCCGAGCCATAGGGATTCTTATGGTAATGACCTATCATCTTTGGGTTTCCAAGAAACAAATGATGAGTCCCATGCCCGATATCCTTCTTTGGTTCATACGCAATCAATTGATGATCGTGGACGTATTTTTCGTTCTCGGCGGTTTCCTGAGTTATTACGGAGTGCTTTCTTCCTACGCTAAGGAAGGGGCTTTTCCGTATAGAAAGTTTCTTGTGAATCGTTCCCTACGGATACTGCCGGCCTATTACTTTGCATTAGCTTTTTCTTATTTTTATGCCAGAAATCAGATCATGGGGCTGGCATCCAATCCGAATCCTAGTCCGGAACTTCTGACTTTAATCGCTAAGGGACAGGCGGCTCTGGGATATATTTGGTCCGATGTTCTCTTTGTTTCCAATTATTTTCCGAGAGTGATGGATGTGGGTTGGTACGTTTCCATGGAGCAGCAATGCTATTTGGTTCTCGTAGCGCTCGGCCCCTTCTTCTTATTCAATAAGACTCTTAGAACGAGGGTCGTAATTCTCACAGTCCTTTACTTTATTCCTTTAGTCTGCAGATTCGTGGAGTATTCCCACGGAACGATGGATTATTTCGCCACATTCTACACCCAAAATCGTTTCGATTCTTTGGTGGCGGGAATGCTTTTGGCCGAGTACGTGGTCTGGAGAAAAAATAAGGGCCCTTTGACTAAATCGGAATATTATACATTCTTTGCATTGGGAACATTGCTTCTCGGTCTTTCCTACACTTTCGATTGGGATCATTGGATCCGACCTACTCTTACCACCAATTTTTATAATCTGGGTATAGCGGTACTCATTCTTCTCGGGATCCAGGATTACGGAATCGTGAAGAAGGTTCTCGGTTCCGTGATCTTCCGTCCGATCGCTCGAGTAAGTTTCACCGCTTATCTATGGAATATTCCGTTGATGGGAATCGCGACCCGTTGGGCGCTGAGAGGAGAAACCGTGATTACTCCTTGGGTGCTTCCTAAGTTTTATATCGTATGTTTCGGCTTCACTTTTTTGGTCTCTTGGATCATATTCTTGGCAATAGAACAACCGATCCTTTGGTGGAGGGATAGACCGAAGTCACCTATCGAATCCAAAGTTCCTTAAATCGCGGAATTTACCGTTGTAAGGAAAATCGGCCTGTTTCCAATGGACGGAAGGACGGGATTCTAACCGTTTCAAGTTTTCTTATGCAGATTTTGGATAAGCTAAGGACACCGATCTTTCGTTGGATACGGTTGAGTTATCCGGTCGTTTTGGCCGTTGGGTTGATCCTATACCTTCGCATTTTTGTTATACAGTTTTATCTCATTAGCGGAACGAGCATGCTTCCTAACTATAAGGAAAGCGATTGGGTACTCGTAAAAAAATGGGGTTTTCCCGCGCAACTGGGTCCCTGGGTCCTAACCTTCTTGGATCCGGAGGTGGAAAGATTCGACGTTTTAGTCTTGGACGGCATCGGAGCCGAGTTGAGTTTGAAAAGAGTCGTGGGTCTTCCCGGAGATTTCTTTCGATTTTCCGAAGGAAGAATTCTTATCAACGATTCCTCCTTGGAGGAGCCTTTCGTTAACTCGGGTTACAAGACCCAGGCCCCTTCCATGTCCGTTCTCCCTGTCGTTAGCGTCTCCGGAAATATTAATATAGGGGACTCGGGTCGTATTCCTCCCGGTTATATCCTTGTACTCGGAGACAATAGGGAATTCTCCACGGATTCTAGGAATTACGGATTGGTTCCTTTTCGCAAACTCCGCGGAAAGGTGATCGCCAGTTTTTAAGAAACTACTTCTCTCTTCTTTCAGTATTTCACTTGTACCGGAAAAGGTCTCAGACTATCTTGAAAAAGACCGAAACTAGAAAGAGATAGAATCCACCGATGGAGTACAATGTCTTAAATCGAAAACGTTTCACCGTACTTTTCGTATTATTATGCGTTTTCTTCGCAGGGCTTTTGGTCCGCGTGGGTTATCTAGTATTTTTCAACGATCGGGAGATCGCTTTTAAAAACGGAGAAAGGATTCTAAGAGGAGCCATTTACGACAGAAGAGGGATAGAATTGGCTCTCTCCATAGATTCCTCCACGATCGGAATCTATCCCGGAAATATATACGATCCCAATTTCACTGCGGTCCAAATTTCTCCCTATTTGGATATTCCTCCCGAAAGAATCGAGGCTTTGATACGGGAAAAAACCCGTTACTTCCTTTTGAAAAGGGAGATAGACGATACCACCGCAAGTCGGATTATGGAAATGGCTCTTCCGGGAGTAAGAAGAGAAAGAGAATTCAAACGAGTATATCCTCACGGTAGCCTGGCCGCCAGCCTTATCGGTTTTACCGGAATGGACGATGATAAGGCCTTATCCGGATTAGAATATTATTATAATCGAGAACTCATGACTCCGACCGAGTCGGACCCTACTCGCGGATCGAACGTCCATCTGACTTTGGACGGTCTGATACAGTTCAAGTTGGAAAAATCCTTAGGAAAACGATTCGAGGAAGCCGGTGCCAAGCGGGCAGTCGGCCTCCTGATGGAGATTCATACGGGTAGAATACTGGCCATGGCTAGCTTCCCTTCCTTCGATCCGAACCGTTACGCATCTTTCGAGGAAACCACTCATACTAATTGGGCTATCCGGCACGTTTACGAACCCGGATCCACGATGAAGATATTCTTAGCCAGTATTCTTCTGAACGAAAATCTAATTCGTCCCGACGAGAAGTTCGAATGTCCGGGCTATGTGGAATACGGAAAGACACGGATCAAATGTACTCATGTTCACGGAAAAGTGAATTTGGAGGAGATCCTACAATATTCCTGCAACGCGGGAATCATCAAGGCGGCTTCTAAAATTCCTAACGAGGTATTGTACGAATATCTAAGAAGATTCCGTTTCGGAGATCGGACCGGATTATTGCCGAACGAATCCGTAGGATACATGCCTCCCTTGAATAAATGGACCCCTACGACTCCTATGTTCATGGCGATCGGGCAGGGAATTTCCGTAACGCCGGTGCAGCTAGTCGCTTCGGCTGCATCCATCGTAAACGGAGGAAGGTTTGTGACTCCTAGAGTGGTCTCTCATATCACGGATTCCTACGGAGAAGTGATGCATGAGTTCCACTCAGAGGAAACTCCGGTTGGAATCCGAGAATATTCCACCGATAGATTATTAAAGGCCATGACGAGAGTGGTCCAGGCGGGAACGGGAAAGAACGCATATATACAGGAATACTCCATTGCGGGAAAAACCGGAACCGGTCAGAAGGCGGTATCTGGAAGAGGATACCAGGACGGTTTATGGTCCGCCTCATTTCTCGGTTTTTTTCCCGCGGATAAGCCCAAGGTCGTCGGTCTGATCTTGTTCGACGAGCCCAAGGGAGACAGCCATACGGGAGGTGGACTCGCGGCTCCTGTGTTCAGGGAAGTCGTGGAGAATATCATTCCAATCATTGAGCAGGGAGAAAGAACCGTTAACGTAAAACTTCCCAAGTTGGATAGAAAGCCTTTACAGGCCCAGAAAGGAACGGTTCCCGATCTGATAGGAAAGAGTAAAAGAGAAGCGGTCGAATTATTATCTCCTTTAGGAATCCCTTATAAACTACACGGAAGCGGATTTTGCTACGAGCAGGACCCTTCTCCCGGGACTTCCTACGAAGGAAAGAGGATCAACGTATTTTTCCAATGAAAGAGGCTCGGTCGGATTTATTGCAAAAGAATTTGGCCGCCCTCCGCGTTTTAGCTCCGGAAGCCGCCTCCGATATAGAGAATTCGCGACTGGATCTGGAATTCTCGCCCAACGCCACCGATTATCCTAGTTTAAAGATCGGTAATATACTATTGCATAGCGCCAGGGATCCCTGGACGGAAGCGAAGCGCCAATTGGCGGATCTAAAGAAGGAAGACGAGGAAAGGGCCTTTTTGTTCTTCGGTGCCGGACTGGGATATTCTGTACTTCACGCTTTGGGATTCGAAAAAATCATATGCGTATGGATGGAGCCATTTCCAGGAATCGTTAAGGCCGCTTTCTCCGTATCCGATTTTTCGGGATTCATATCTTCCGGAAAACTGAGAATATTTCTTGCGCCGTACGAAGAGTCCGCCTTTTACGAGGGATTTAAGGGAATCTCCGGACTCCCGGTAAGCTTTATCCCCCATAGAGGAAGCCTGCAATGGAAACCGGAAGAATACCAAGAACTTAGGTTCTTGGCCGAGGCATTCTTTCATAAAAAGGATGTGAATACCGCCACATTAACCAGATTCGAAAAGGTTTGGACGGGAAATTTCCTGAGGAATCTCCCGGAATTGGTACTATTGAGACCGATCCGAGAACTATTTACATTATGCGATTCTAAAGTAGACGCGGTGATTTGTGGAGCCGGTCCGTCCTTATCCTCCTCCTTGGAGGAAATTGCCCGATTTCGGGAGAATTTCATATTGATCGCCGTGGACACTGCATTATTGGTCCTACAAAAAGCGGGGATAGATCCGGATCTTGTTTTTAGCGTGGATCCTCAGCCTTTGAATTCCAAATATTTGGAAGGATATGCAGGCAACGCCAAATTCGTTTTCGATCCAACGACTTCGTATCATTCTCTGCGAATGCCTTTCTTAAAAAAAGGAAATTTCGTAACCTCTTCTCCCTTTCCTTGGATTAAGATTTTGGAAAGCGCTTTCGGAGGAGATTTGGGGACCTTGGACTTCGGAGGTTCCGTCTCCACAAATGCGACCAGCTTGGCCGAAAAGATGGGAGCGAGAGCTATTTTGTTTCTAGGCCAGGATTTATCCTTTCCCGGAAGTTTGGCGCATTGTAAGGGAGCAGTTCTAGAAGAAAGGCTGAACTTTTTGGAAACCCGAAAGTTCAGAAGAGAACATCATAATTTTAAACAGATGACCGCACTCCCCGCAAAATGGGTGGAGTCCGTCTCAGGACAAAGGCTGAGAACCAACGAGAAACTCCTAATCTTTAAAAAATGGTTCGAAGAAAGGGTAAAGGATCGTCCTTGGAGAAATCTAGGAAAGGAAGGAGCAAAGTTGGAAGGTATCTCCGGCGAAAGTTTCGCCTCCTGGTATGAAAAGAATCTCCCCGACACGGGGGCGGTATCCAAGGTCCGGGAATTCATCTTGGGAAGAGAAAATACCAATTCTTACGGTTACGATGTTCGATCCGATTTGGGAAATATCCGTTTCGAATTAAAGGAATTCCTAATACAGGTGAAAAAAGGAGAGAAACTCTCCGAAAAAATTTATCGCCTCATCAAAGAAGGGGAGAAAGACAAGTCTGCGATCCAATCGGCACTGAGGGATATTTCCTCGATCGACGAAGCTGTGGGATCCAAAAAAGGTCTGACCGAATTTTTGGGAATGAGCCTACAAAGGGTGATTCTTGCGATCACCGAAGGATATGAGACGGAACTCAGCCTCGAGGAAAAGAAAAACGAAAGGCTTGCGATCGCCAAGAAGAGTCTGCTTCTTTATTCCGGTCTGAAAGAAACCACCGAGATGAATCTTCGTCTTTTGCATCGTTCTTTGCGCCGAATTAGTTGAAGCCTTGTATTCCGGCTTGACTAAGCAATTTTTTCGTCATACAAATTCGATTTAAAAACTTGGGAAGACAAGTTTCGCATGAAAGAATCAGCCTCGATTTCTCTACTTTGCATTTTATTATTCGGATCCGCTCTATCCCTTTATAAGTGTTCTCGCCCGAAACCGATGCCTTGCACTCCTGGCGTAAAGAGCAATCTGCAGCAAGCTTTGGAAGACGATGACATCACTCTCGCAAAGGAACTCTTCGGAGGTGGAGAAGATCCGTTATGCAAGGATTCAAAGAATCGTTCCGCTTATAGTTTAGCTATGCAGACGGATAACGTCGAGATGATCCAACTGTTCGGTTATCGTAAGGACGGCTATGGGAATCCGTTGGACACCGCATGTATCTATGCAAGTCCTAAGATCATCTCCTATATTCTGGATAACGGAGCCAAGTTTCGTGTCGCCAGACAGGATCGTATGCGTTGCTTAGCTAATATTCTTACCAGAGGCGATGAAAATCCGGAAATGAAAAAAAACTCGGATCGGATTGCGGAGAAATTAATCCGAGAGGCGCAAACTAAGGAGTTGGAAGAGCAGGCCATGGAGGGAAATAATCCTCTCATGCTCGCGGTCATCTATGAAAATTCCGAAATGATTCGACTCATTCTTTCTCGAGGAGTGAACGTTAACATAAGATATACCTTGGATTCGAATTGCGAAGGGGGATGTCCAGGTCTTTGGAATACCGGAAGAACTGCTTTGGATTACGCGAAGCTGAAAGGCAATTCGGAGATAGAAAAAATGCTGATCCAGGCAGGAGCAATGGAATAAGGCTCCTTGTTTTCCCCGAATACATTCTTTTTTCCGTAAAATCCTGCCATAAGTGCGTCGCATTGGCAATTATGGTTGGAAAATCCGCTAGAAATATTTTTTCATTTTTCGCTTGACCGTATTTGTGCTGCGCACTACAAAAGGATTGTGCGACGCACAACGGCGCACCCAAGGAGCCACAAATGGAAAAACAAATTCTAGATATCCTAAACGCAGGTCTCGGTATCGTTAAGAGCGGACAAGAAGGACTGGAAAAAGCGAAAGCAGACTTTACTAAGAGTTTTCAAGAACTCGCAGCTAAAGGTGCAGCTGACAATTCTGAGTCTTCCGTTCGTGTTCGTGAGTTCGTAGACAAATTCCTTAACGAAGCTAAGGAAGTTTCTACCGCAGCGACCAAGACATACGAAGATACCCGCGTTAAGTTTCTCGATGTTTACAACCAAATCGTGGAAGAAGCAAAAAAAATCGTTTCTCCCGAGCAAATTGAGGCTATCAAGGCGAAACTTACCAGCGTTACGGAGAGCGTAGCTCCTAAAGCAGCTCCCGCTAAAAAAACCGCTTAATCACAGCCGTTTGAACCTCCCGATCGGCGGGAAATTCTCCCGCCGACAATTTTTTCGTTCTTATTCTAACCGATCAAACTTTAACGGCGGATCACTCTTTCCGCCAATTTCTTAGGCGCAAGCTGGCAATAACTTTCTTTTAACAGAATTTCTAGTCCATCCCAATCGGTCTCATCATCGATCACGAGTCCAATGATATCCTCCCACCAAACCGGTTTGAAAAAAGGATATTGCTTAAAACGAGAAGCATCTAACTTCCTGTGAGAAAATCGAAAAGTTAATAAACAGGCAATTCCTTCCAAGCCGGAAGCCTTTGCATAAGCAGGAGGATAACCGTTCTGCAACATCAGAATATGTGCAAAGTTTTTCTTTTTGATACACCAACGAGTTCCGATCCAAGCCTGTTCTTCATAAGCTTCCGGAAGATCCGAACAGATCAGTCTGAGTTTGGATAGAATTGTTTCTGGGACTGAAATGTGATCCGACATTTTAGCACCTTGGAGAAGGATCTTATCTCCTCGGATGAAAATTCGCAATCAAAATCACGCTCTTAAGAAAGAAGTTCTTACACTCCGGTCATTTCTTTATAAACTGCAAATAATCTTTCTACTCCTGTTTTCGTTTCCTCTTCAGAAGCATTGGAGAAATTCCATCTAAGATGATTTCTCTTTGGGTTTCCAACATAGAAAGAAGATCCCGGAACTGTAGCGAGTCCCTTCTCTAAACATTTTTGGAAGAGTAGATCCGTGTTGATCTCTTGCGCGAACTCCAACCAATAGAATAACCCGCCCTTAGAAATTTGTAATGGAATTGAATCTCCAAAATTATTCTTTAAACAAGAAAATGTATGAATCGCTTTTTTACTATAAACACTTCGGATTAAAGATAAATGTTCTTCATACTTAGAAGAAGATACAAATCCGTATACTAATTCCTGATTCAAAGTCGGAGAATGTAAATCCATCGATTGTTTCTGGACGGTCAGATCTTTCAGGATCCTTTTGGGTGCCTTGATCCATCCTACTCTCAATGCAGGCGCAAGTGTTTTGGAGAATGTTCCCACCGAAATCGTATTTTCCGGACCGAGTCTGGATAAAGAAATCGGAATATTTCCGTCGAAGTCCAATTCCCTATACGCCATATCTTCTATAATAGGAACATTATGCTTTTTGCAGATACTAGCGATTCGTTCTCGAACCGCCGAGGAATAGGAATATCCCGATGGATTTTGAAAATCAGGAATACAATAAAAGAATTTAGGTTTTTCGGTCGAATCTTCCAATAACGCATCCATTGCCTGGGGATCCGGACCTTCTTGTCCGTAATCGATTCCTAAAAACTCGGGAGAATAAGAGGAGAATACCTGGATCGCCCCCAGATAGCTCGGCCTTTCCAATAGAATAGGGGAACCTTCCTCCAGGAAGTAACGTGCGACCAGATCCAAACCCTGTTGAGAACCGTTGACGAGTATGATTTCTTCGGGGGAAGACCCGGGATAATATTTTTCCGAGATCCATGCCCTTAATTCCGGATGTCCTTGGGTTTCCGTATATTGGAATAGCTTGGAACCCTTTCGGGATACGGAGTCTCGGAAGATCTCCGTCAATTCTTCTAATGGAAATAGGGAATCGTCGGGTAATCCTCCTGCAAAAGAAATTACGTTAGGCGCATCTATGACTTTCAATATCTCCCGAGTCACCGAGGCGGGGGTACGACTCACCCTAAGAGATGCTCTAAAAGAATCCTTTCCGTTCTTTTCCGTAATTGTCTTGCCCATATCGATTCTTATGTTATACAGTAATTCGGGAGACCAATACAGATACAGAATTTGATTTTATGACCGATACAGATGGCTCCGGCACAAAATATTCTAAAATAGCGAATTCGCTTATTCAGCGTATACAATCGGGAGAATTCCCTCCTGGAAGCAAGCTTCCCTCCTTACGTAGGATTTGCAGTTTGGAGGAATGTAATCTTTCCACGGCGGTGGAAGCCTTTGGGATCCTTCAAGAGAGGGGCTTCATTTTAGGAAGGGAACGATCCGGTTTTTTTGTGATTCCCAGGCTCGAATCTTTAACCGAGTATAAATTGGAAAAGCCCGTTCGGGTCCCGAATCCCGGTGTTCCCGACGAGGTAAGTAGTCTGCTATCGGAATTGGCGGATCCGGGTTTCGTTTCTTTTGGCGCTGCCGTTCCGGACGATCAATATCTGCCTTTCGCGGCACTTCAAAAAGCGTATAAGGAATCCTTAAAGGACCCTATGCTTTATAAGTACGCCGACACCGCAGGAGTTTTCGAACTGAGGAAAAAAATCGCGGTCCGCTCTTCCGGTAGGGAGAGAAGAGTATCTCCGGACGAGGTATTTATCACCCTGGGATGCAGCGAAGCGGCTTATACCGCGTTGAGTCTGGCAACCAAGCCGGGAGACAAGGTGGCAGTGGAGTCGCCATTGCATTTTATTCTCTATCAAATATTAAGCAAATTGAAAGTTCAGGCCATAGAAATTCCGACAAATCCTTATACAGGTTTGGATCTGGGCTCCTACGAATCAGTGATCAAAAAGGAATCCCCTAAAATCCTGGTCACAATTCCTACATTCTCCAACCCGAGTGGAAGTCTCATGCCCTTGGATGCCAAGAAAGAATTACTTAAAATTTCCGCTCGCTACGGTGTGGAAATCTTGGAGGACGATATCTATGGAGAATTGCAACATTCTCCCGGACCTAGACCTTCTTCTTTGTTGTCGTTAGATAAGGATAGAATCGTTACCCAAGTCTCCTCACTCTCCAAATCGGTAAGCCCCGGTTTGAGAATCGGCTGGATGATTTCCGGAAAGACCCGGATAGAAAAGGCCAGATCCCAGCGTCTTGCCGAATCCATAGCTCTTCCTACTTTGCCTCAGATGGCGGCCGCTTTTTTTATCGGTTCCTTATCTCATGAGAGACATCTGCGCGATTTTAGAAGAAAGTTAAGCGGATCGGTTCTTTCCTTTGCGGATTCTTTTCTAGAATATTTTCCGAAAGGAACCAATGTACCGATTCCCAAGGGCGGGTTCCTACTTTGGATAGAACTTCCTAAGGGAAAGGATTCTAGGATTCTTCGCTTCCAAGCGGCCAAGAAAAAGATCAGTTTGGTTCCGGGTAACCTTTTCTCTCTATCCGGAAAATATATAAATCATTTCAGGATTAACGCAGGGATAGAGAGGGGACCTAGAGCGCAGTCGGCTATCCAAACCTTGGGAAAAATTGCCCGGGAAATTTAGTTTTATGAATTGAGGTTTCGAAACGATCCGAATTATTGTCTTTCGAAATATGAATCTTGAAACAGAAATCCAACAGCTGACCAATCTCTGCGACCCGAACGGTAAATTGAATCGAAATGCGATCGGTTGGTCCAAGAGTCCCTTGCATAGATGCAATCTGAAAGGCAACTGGCTTCGTAAGAAAAAATGGAATTATTGGTGTTTTTACGATGAGGAATTTCTGGCCTCGTTTACGGTTTCGGATGTGGACTATGCGGGAGTGATCTTCTGCTATTGGTTGGATCGTAAAACCGGAGAATTCGTGGAAAGCACCCTTCTCACTCCATTCGGGAGCGGGACCATGCTCGGGCAAACGGTTGCGAATAACGCCACATACGAGGGCAAGAACGGGTTCCTCCGATTCCAGACGAATGAAGACGGGGATTATATTATAAAAGTGGATTTTATGTCCGGAAGCAAAAAATCCATTCAGGCGGATTTAAAACTGCAAGTTCCCGAAAATTGGGAAAGTCTGAACGTTACGGTTCCTTGGAGCAGTCGAAGATTCCAATTTACTCATAAACTATTCGGCCT
Source organism: Leptospira wolffii serovar Khorat str. Khorat-H2 (assembly GCF_000306115.2). NCBI lineage: Bacteria > Pseudomonadati > Spirochaetota > Leptospiria > Leptospirales > Leptospiraceae > Leptospira > Leptospira wolffii. The sequence continues at coordinate 64,059 of NZ_AKWX02000020.1, read as the reverse complement.
CGGAGCCCAAGGAACGGTTAAGGTCCCGGGTAAAACCCATACCTTCCAACCCAAGACTTCTTTCGGAGTTTTGGATTTCGGAAGAGGGATCTGGCCATATTCTACGAAATGGAATTGGGCATCCATGTCCTATCGTCCAGGCGGAAACGAAGTGTACGGAGTGAATCTGGGCGGAGGCTGGACGGACGGAACCGGAACCACGGAAAATGCGTTACTCATCAACGGAAGAATTTACAAGATTCCTTCCGTAGTCGCTTTCGAATTCGACAAAAAAAATCCGGAAAAGCCTTGGGTGATTTATTCCAAAGAGAGCAAAGCGGTGGAACTGGTATTGACACCCGATTTCCACAGAAAGGCGGTTTCGAATGTGGGAATTATCGCATCCAGAGTGGATCAAATGATCGGAAGCTTCGAAGGAGTGCTTCGCATCGGCAAATCCGAATTTAGGATAGAAAAAGGACAGGGCTGGGCCGAGAATCATACGGCTCGTTGGTAAGACTAAAATGATAAATTTGTCGGAACTCTCCACAGAACCACCGGAAGACATCGATAAGGATAAGGCCGAAGCGGACAAGGCCGAAGACCTGGAAAAAATCGCGGAACTCCAGACCCGCCTTTTCGCGAGTCGGAAAAAATCCTTACTGGTTATCTTACAGGGAGTGGACGCTTCCGGTAAAGACGGGACGGTAAAGAAGCTATTTACCGCTCTGAATCCTTTGGGTTGCACCTGCAAGGCTTGGAAAGTTCCTACGGAAGAAGAGGCCAGTTACGATTTTCTTTGGAGGATCCATAAGGCTACACCCTCCAAAGGAATGATCCAGGTTTTCAATCGTTCTCATTACGAGGATATTTTGGTTCCTTTGGTTAAGGACAGCCTTTCGGAGGAAAGAATTCTTCGTCGTTTGGAGATGGTGGATTCTTTCGAGAGACTACTAGTGGATGAGAACGATACCAAGATTCTGAAATTCTTCCTACATATCTCCAAAAAAGAGCAGAAGAAGAGGATCGACGAGAGGCTAGAGGATCCCAAGAAAATGTGGAAATTCGATCCGAGCGATCTGGATTCCCATAAACTCTTCCAGGAACACTGGAAGGCTTACGAATTCGTGTTCAAGAATTCCAAGTCTCCTTGCAATTGGGAGATTCTGCCTGCGGATAAGAAATGGTATCGGGACTATTTAGTGGCTCGGTATCTACGCAAGGCGTTGGAGGAAATGGATCTGCACTATCCAAGCGTGAAATAGAGGGAATTGCTCCCTATTCTTCTCGGGGAAATTTTTTCTTTTTTTCTCCTTTTTTTCAATTCTGGATTGACCCGTTTTGTGCGCTGCAATATAGATGGTTTGTGCGGCGCACAAAGTTGGGCCGAAGAAAGGAGAGATAAATGGAAAAGCAATTGTTGGACATTCTGAACGCCGGAATCGGTCTTCTGAAATCAGGCCAGGAAGGACTGGAAAAAGCAAAAGTGGATTTGGAGAAAACCTACGGCGAATTGGTCGCTAAGGGCGCAGCCGATAATTCCGAGGCTTCCGTTAAAATCCGCGAATCCGTAGACAAACTTCTGAACGAAATCAAAGAAGTTTCTACCGTTGCCGGAAAGAACTACGAAGAGACTCGCGGTAAAATCGTAGAGAAATACAACCAGATTTCCGAAGAAATCAAGAAACGCGTTCCTGAAGGACAATTGGAAGCCGTAAAGGCGAAGCTTTCCGAAGTTGCGGAAACTATCAAAGCAACCGCTTCTAAGGCTAAAGCCTAAACTTCGCTCCCATAGTCGGATTTTTTAGATTCGAACTATGAGTTGGACGGTCGCTGATCTTTACGCTTTAGGTAAGTTCCTACAAGAGTAAAGACCTCGGCCTCCGACTCGCTTAAGGCCCCTTTTTTCGGGGCATTCTTCCTACAAACCGGTTCTCCACTGCTTGACATTTTCCGATTTCGGGTGTCTTTGCTAGTGAATGTCTTCCTACAAAAAAGGCGGATTTCGCCTATCCCTGCCCCTATCTTGTTTTCTTATCTTAGTTCTTTTTTCTCTTCCTATACTCGGACAAGAGGATGTGCAAAAACCGGAGGAGAAGCTTGCTCCCAAACCGAGTCCTATGAACGAGCTCCCTCCGGAAAAAAAGTCGAGCGGGCCCAGCCAGTCCGACTTAAGGGAAAAATACAAGAATCAGATCGGAGGCTTCGGATTCGAAAGATACTATTCCATCCAAGCGGCTCGGATGCTGGATTCCCAATGGGCGATCGGAGCCACCGGATACATGAATCGGGAGGTGAATCGTTTCGATAACGATGTCGCTTTTTCCTATTTCCTAACCCCTCCCACATTTTACGGCCGTTTGAGAAACGCTGAGGAAAAATACTGGGGAGGTGCAGTCTTCCTACAGAGATATATTGTCGACTCTCCATTCTTCGCGTCCCTATGGTTGGGGAGGGAGAATTTTAGAAAAACCGAATCCGCATTATATTGGGAAAGTGCAGGCAATACCTATCGATATGAAAAAGATTCCTTTAGTTCCGGACCTAGAAATTTCGCGGGATTGGGACTGGGATTTCGTTACCAAACCGTTTCCGGATTTTTCTTTGGGTGGGAGGCCGTTTGGAGCTGGTATTTTCCCTACAAGAATTCCTTCTCCGTTTCCGATTTGTATTACTCGGATCGTGTGGCCAGCACCGGAGACTTACTCTACCGTAAATACGCCTATCAAAATAGCGAGAAATTACCAGGCACTAGTTTCGGCCTGAATCTATTCGTGGGCTGGGCTTTTTAAAATGCCGACTCATCCATTCTCCGCCCCGAAACCTTGGGTAATCGCTCATAGGGGAGATAGCGGAGAATATCCTGAAAATACGCTTCTTTCCTTTCGAAAGGCCGTGGAGAAGAATGCAGATTGGATCGAGTTGGATATCACTTATTCTTCCGACAGCCGTATCGTAGTCATTCATGACGATACCATGGATCGTACTACGGACAAGAAAGGAGAGGTCCGGCATTTGGATTTTCGCACGATTCATAATGCGGACGCCGGTTCTTGGAAGGATCATAAATTCAAGGGCGAACCGGTTCCGGATCTTTGGTCCGTTTGGGACTTTGTTCGGTCCACTCGTTTAGGCTTGAATGTGGAGATCAAGTCCACCGCTTACGAGGAGATTCCTATAGATAAACCTATCGAACAGGAATTGATCGATTATGCCGAAAAGAATTCGGTGATCGACCGTACCCTATTCTCCTCATTTTGTTGGGATTCGTTAGTGCGTCTCAGGGAATTATCCGTGGACGCTAAGCTCGGAATTTTAATCGGAGAAGAGACTCCATCCTGGCAGGAGGCCTTGGAGCTAGGTTGGAGATTAAACGCTTTCAGTCTGAATTTTTCGATTCGCGGTTTGGATAAGGAGATTGTTTCCAAAATCCAATCGGAAGGATTTAAGGTTTTAGCATATACTCTGAACACCGAAAAAGAACTAAAGGCGGGTATCGATCTGGGGTTGGACGGGATCTTTACGAATTATCCCGCTTTGATGAGAAGTCTTCTTACTTGACCTCTATTCGATAAAAGTGATCCAACTCTATCGTCCAATTTTCCATAATACGATTTAGGACTTCCTTAACGTCCTCCGTCGGCTCGTCGTAACGGTCCGTTCGAAAAGAATCGGTCTCTCGGAAGCCGGGTAGAGCGCTGATCTGGTCCGCTTGCGTCCGAAAACGGAAGATTTCGAATTCTTCCGTGCCTCTTTGTTCTCCGTTTTTTATGAAGAAGGGCTTAACGAGACTCATTCTGAACTTGCCGATGGGAACTCTTTCCGTAGATTGTAGGAATCTGTAGGAAGATACGGCCAATTCTAATTTCATTCTTTCTGCATATTGCTTCGATTCCAGAAAAGTAAGTGCCGAACTTCCTCCGAATCCCAAGTAAACCTCGTATTTCGTTTCCGGAAATTTGGGAGCTATGATTTCGACTTCTTTCAGCTTCTCGCCGAAAAGAGCGTTAGCGACCTGCCGAGCCGTTTCTTCATGTGATAAGCGAGAGTCGGAAAGAATTTCATTCACTCTTTCTTTCGGAGTTTGCTTACAATGTGCGAAAGATATTAGGAAGAGAAGAAGGAGAAAAAGGATCTTAAATCGAATGAAAATTTGCCGATTGGGAAACATCGAAAAACCCGAATTTAGGAGCGATTCTCCCGGATAATATGACTTATTTCGAGAAGAAAATCCATCCGGAAAGCACGATTTTCTGCATATAAATTCCCAGAAAGAGGAGAATATAGTTTTGCTTCAAAAGCGGAAATTATCCCTTAAAGGCCCGGCTAATTCTTCGCTAGTTTACGAACTAAGACTGACCGCCATCTTGCACAAGTCCTCTGTTATATGGGCAGGAATATGGAAATATATTTCCATATTTGTTAGGAAATAATGTAAAAAGGGTTAACGTTGACTCTCGTCTAACAATAGTATCGAATAGGCAACAGTCGTTAGTCGAAACAGGGACAAAATCCGACGTAGAATTCCTAATAAAAAATCGGCTCGAGTTTCAAGTTTTGTCAAAAAATTAACTATACGTTATGCGGAAAATTAAAAACACTTTACTACTTTTGTAAGAATATAACTCTTGTTACGTCAGTTAACATTTATGAAACCAAAGAAAGTCACTAACGATGATTTGGAAAAAATCATCGCCGGGGTAAAGACTCAAGCTGTTGAAGCGATAGGTAATTACCTCTACAAAGGATTTCGCATACAGGTAAGTAAATATAACCTGTCCGGAGCGGAAAGGGTTCAGCTCCTTTATCAAAGGAGAAGGAAAGAAGGTCTTTGTATCGTCTGCGGCACCAAAGTCGGTAAGAAAAACCCCTCAACCGGAAGATTATATCGCCTCTGCGAATTCCACAGAAAGAAAATAGATAAAAAAAAGTAATTCATAAAATCCGGAAAACGACTGATAATCATAGGGAGCCACGGCTCTGGTAGGTTTCTTTGTTTTCCGGATTTTATCGCCGACTCGGCAATCGTAACCAGTCTTCAGGATTTTTTCTTTCACGCAAAAGCGTCTCTTCCCTGGTTCTCATTCTTACCCTAAGCTTGGCTCCTTCTTATAATGTCCTTCCCCAAGGCGAAAAGGGGAGCCCCCCCGATTCGGACATTCTCTTGCGCATCGCCGAAGAGGCCTATAAGGATCGCCGTTTTTATAAGGCGGTCGAAAGCTTACGCAATTTTCTCGTGCTCTACCCCGGAAATTCCAAGAAAACCAGAGCGCTTTCCCTACTTCGGGACTGCTTTTTGAAATTGGACAGACCAGAAAAGGCCTTGGAGGTCAGTCTAGATCTCTACAAAATGGAACCTACGGGAGAATCCGGCTTAGAATCCTACTTGGAAGCGGGAAGGCTACTGGTCAAAATGGGAGAAACCGATCAGGCTAAGGAGATTTTTTCTTCTATCTGTAGGCAGTCTTACTCGAGAGCGGTGGCAGAAAAAGCGGCTTTGGAGTTTTCGGGAATCGATTTGCTTTCCGACCGGGAAGAACCTTCCCCCGAAGGGGAATCTTGCCGGGAAAAATAGGAAAACGAAGAGATTTCAGTTCTAAATTGCCCGGTCCCGAGCCGATACTAGTTTATAGTTGAACTCAAGGCGGCGGAATTTTTTAATCTCTGGTAAGGTATGTCCAACGGCTTCTTTCAAATTGTGAACTACCCGAAAGGGTCCTACGTCATCGTCGAAGGCAAGAAAGAAGCCCATAATTTCTTCATCATCAGGCAGGGGAAAGTAAGGGTCGCCCGAGAGAACCAGGTGGTCGGAGAGGATCCGAATCAATTATTGGGTCCGGGAGACTTCTTCGGAGTGGTCGCGGCTATGAGCCAGCACGCTCAGATCGAGTCGGCCATAGCTCTTACGGACGTGTCCCTTATACAGGTCAGCTACGACCAGTTCGGAACTCTGATCCAGAAAAATACCCCCGTAGCGATGAAGATCATCCGCTACTTCTCCATGAAGTTGAGGCAGTTCGACTCGACGATCACTCGTTTGTCGTTCCGCTCCGCGGTGGAAGAGGATCCGAATCAACTTTTTTCGATAGGAGAATATTACTTCAACCAGAAGAATACTCTGCACGCGGCCTACGCCTTCCAGAAATATCTGCAATACTTACCCAACGGTCAATTCGCGACCCAGGCTAAACTAAAACTTCAGACGGTGAATCAACCTGTCGCTCCTCCTCCGATCGATTATACGAAATTCAATCGGGCTTACGGCGATAACGAGATGATCTTCTGCGAGCACGAGCCGGGGAGAGAGCTGTACATCATCCAACATGGTAGGGTGAAGATCACCAAGATCGTGGACTCCAACGAAGTATTATTGGCCGTCTTACAAAGCGGGGACATCTTCGGGGAAATGGCCCTCCTGGATAATAAGCCTCGCTCCGCATCCGCGATCGCCTGGGGAGAAGTTCAACTTCTTGCGATCAACAAGGCCAACTTCGAAGGAATGGTTAAGGCTCAGCCTCAACTTGCAACTCGACTCATTACTCTTCTTTCCGAAAGGATTTGGACCGCTTACAAACAATTGGCGAACTTGCTGATTACCGATCCTCAAGGAAGAATCGCAGACACTCTTCTAACATTAGCCGAGAAGAATCGCGTGAAGGTCGTTCCTAAAGCCAATTATAATTTCGAGATCGGAACCAAGGACTTGATCAAAATGGTCGGTCTGACTTATCCTAAGGATGAAAATTTGGTCTTGGATCTGATTTCTAAGAACAAGTTCATCAAGCTGGACCAGGGAAAACTCTCCTGCACGGATCTGGTCGAGCTGGAAAAACTTGTCCAAGCGTTCCGTAAGAAATCCCAAATAGACGCTAAGCTTAAAAAACGGGCTTAAGAATTCCCATGGATCGCGAAGAGAGATTGCGTAAGGCTGTCCTCTGGCTTAAGAAAAAGGATCCGATCACCAAACGTATCGTTCAATCCGTAGGTCCTTGCACTCATAAACCGGTAGGAACTCCCTATTACACTCTCGTAAGGTCCGTGATCAGCCAGCAGCTTTCCGTAAAAGCCGCCTCCACTATGGAATCCAGAGTGATAGAATATTATGGAAATCGAAATCGTCTGCCGGAGCCTGGCGTCTTTCTGAAATTATCCAAGGCACAGATGAGAAAGGCGGGATTATCTTTCGCAAAGATAGACACCATCAAGAGAATCGCCCAGGCTTACGAAGAAGGCCATCTATCGGATAAGAAACTGAAAAAGCTCGAGGACAAAGAAGTGTTGGAGCTACTCTGCGGAATTAAGGGCATTGGACCCTGGACGGCCGAGATGGTTCTGATGTTCTCCTTGGATCGTTGGGACCATTTTTCCCTGAACGATCTGATCTTAAGAAAGTCGATCGAAACGCATTACGGAATTTCTAAGGACTCCAAGAAGGAGATTCTGGAATTCGCTTCCGGATTCTCCCCTTATCGAACGATTTTTAGCTGGTATCTCTGGAGAGCGGTTTAAACCGCTCTTTACGAAAAGAAGGAATTCCTTCCTTGCATTTTTAAGCACCTCACCGAGCCTAGTCTTAATTCCGGGAGGAATGGGGTGAGAATCCCCAACTGACGGCGCAACCGTAATAGAGAACATTATCTCTTAAGTCGGATCTTCCCATGAATGGATCGCCCGTAATCGACCATTCGTACCGAAATTTTTTTTTCAGGGCCCCGGACGAATCAAACCGGGACCGATCTTCCATCCATCGCGATATAGGCGACTCCCGGTAATAATTGGGAGTTTACGCATGAAAAATAGAATCGTATCGATTTCTATTCTAATATTCCTTTTTTCGCATATGAATTGCGGAGAAGGCACATCCAAATCGGACACGGAAGCGCTGTTTGCCTTACTGCAGCCGTCTTCGGATAATTCGACCCCTCCGGTGGATCCGGGACCGAGCGTCCAGGAAGGCACATGGCTTGCGGATACGGTTACTGACGCTCCGGGACATACCGGTTCCGGATTTCAAGATAAGAATAAACTAATCAACGGAGTCTTTGGGGGCGGTATGACCGGAGGCGGAACGGACGTCTTTTCCTTGCAGTACAATAGCACTTCCACTCCGCCCAACGATTACGTGGTCTTGGAATGGAACGGTTATAAGATTCGAAACGGCTCGGGAATCGATTTTATCGTATTCGAAAACGGGTTTCGGGTCTCCGCTTCTCCTGTGAATTATTTCATGGATATGATTATCGTGGAGGTAGGGAACGATCTTACGAATTGGTGCGGTTTCAATCCGGATTATACCTTTTCACCGGAAATGAGCTATTCCAAGGATCCCGCGTATTGGTCTCGCTTTGCGGGAAGGATGCCTGTTCTCTTTCACGAGACCAATAATAATTTCGGCTACGATCCGGCTTTGGTTTTCGATCTCAACAATTCCGGAGGAGACGGATTCAACTTGGACGATCTGAGCGAAGCGAGTAATAGCGCCGGCGGTTCCGGATGTTCCGAAACTTTAAGGAACGATTTGAAGACGAACGGATTTACTTATTTAAGACTTTCCTCGGCCTCTTCGAATCGATGGAAGAATCCGGATACGAATGCCGTTTTTGTAAAGGAAGCGATTTCCAACGGACCGGATATAGACGGAGTCTACGCAAGATATAAGATTTCCAGATAGGTATAAAAAAGGCCCCGTTCAAATGCGGGGCCTTCGCTCTTTAAGAAGGGATATCCTGCGGATTAGATCTGGATCCCTACCGCTTTGCAATCCGCTTTGATCATGATCTCTACGAGTTCTTTAAACTTGACCTTAGGTTCCCATCCGAGTTTGGTCTTTGCTTTTTCGGGATTTCCGATTAGGAGGTCCACTTCCGTGGGTCTGTAAAAGGAGGGATCCACAGCCACAAGAAGTTTGCCGTCCTTCTTATTATAACCTTTTTCCTGATCGCCCTTTCCTTTCCATTCCACCTGTATATCCAGATGACGGAAAGATTCCTCCACGAATTCGCGGACAGTATGAGTTTCATTGGTCGCGACGACGTAATCATCTGGATCCGATTGTTGCAGCATCATCCACATCATTTTGACGTAGTCCGGAGCGTAACCCCAGTCCCGTTTCGCATCCAGATTTCCCAGATGGATGGGACCTCCCTTTCCGGTGACTATACCCGCCACGCCTAGGGTGATTTTTCGAGTCACGAATCCTTCTCCTCTGCGAGGAGATTCATGATTAAATAATATTCCATTGGAGGCGTGTAATCCGAAACCCTCCCTATAATTCACTACGGCCCAATACGCATAGAGCTTGGCGACTGCATAAGGGGATCTGGGATAGAATGGAGTTTTCTCGTCTTGAGGAACCGCCTGCACTTTTCCGTATAGTTCGGAAGTGGAGGCCTGGTAGAATCTGGACTTGACTCCGGTTTGTTTGATCGCGTCCAAGATCCGTAAAGTTCCTACCGCGTCTACTTCCGCGGTGTATTCCGGAACTTCAAAAGAAACTCCCACATGGGATTGGGCGGCCAAATTATAGATTTCGTCAGGTTGAACTTTTTCCAAGACCCGATTCAAATTGCTGGAATCAGTCAGGTCTCCGTAATGCAGAAAAAGATGGGAATTGCCTCTGAGATGTTCGATTCTGTCCCGGTTCAGAGAACTTGTTCTCCTTACGATTCCGTGGACTTCGTAGTTTTTCTCCAAGAGAAGCTCGGTTAGGTAGGATCCATCCTGGCCGGTAATCCCTGTAATCAGCGCCTTTTTCATTCTGGAACCAAAAACCCCGGTTTTGCTATACGGGCAAGAAGGATTAAGCCTTGGATTTCCGCCTTTTCCTAGTTTTGGCCCGGAATGTAGGATCTCCTACATCGGAAAGAGAGCCTATTCTACTAAACGACTCCCTTCATCCAATTCTTCTTGCGAAATTGATAGATGAACGTCAGGGATAGGGAGCCGATCCAAATGAAAATGGCCGCCCAGATTCCTAGGGTTCCACCTTTGTAAACGACTCCCAATAAGTAAGCCGAGGGTAGCATCACTATATAGCTGAGAAGAATGTAGACCCTGAACACGTAATTCTGCATTCCCGCTCCCCGAAGAGCAGCTCCTATGACCATATGATAGGCGTCTCCGATCTGTATGATTCCGAGTAGGACTAAAGCGGGATAGCATTCTTCGATCAGATTCTCGTTCGTAGTGATCAATGATAGGATGGATTTTCCCAAGAAAATAAAGCAGAGTCCGAGTAGTCCCATCACATGGGCGGAAATGAACGCCGAACGAAATGCGGAGTGATAGGCTAATCTAAATTTCTTAGCGCCCATGGCTTGGCCTAATATCGTGGTCGCGGCGACTCCGAATGCGTATCCGGGTAGGAATGCGAAACTCAAAGTGGAGAATAGGATATTAGAAGCTGCGACTGCGGTAACGGAGATGAGTCCTTGGATCTTGGAGAAGATCACGAAAGCCACGTTTACGAAGCCTTCCTCGAATCCGGGAGGAGTTCCCACTTTTACGATCTCAAGGATATGCTTCCGACTGGGCAAAAAGGATACGCCTTCGAAATAAATTCGAATTTTATAGTATATGAAGAAAAAAGGAAATACGAGAAGTCCTGCGAGTCCGGATAAGGATGAGGCTAATCCCGCTCCCGCGATTTCCATCGCAGGGGCTCCCAAATTTCCGTAGATAAAAATCCAATTTAGCACGATATTGGAAACGGTCGTTACCGCCATGGAAACGAAGCCCGCTCGTGTGTGGCCTAAACCGTCCAGGAACCCGCGAAAGCAAAAGCCCAGAAAATAGAATCCGCTCCCCAGAAATCTATAAGAAATATAATCCTTTGCTAATGTGTTCACTATCGGATCCGGTCCGATGGAATTCATTACCGGTCCGGATACCGCGGCACCTATCAAGGAAAGCAAAACTCCGAAAGATAGGGAGATATATACGGTAGCGACTCCCACATTTCCGATTTCTTTAAAGTTCCCTTCTCCGAATCTTCTCGCCACGATGATCTGAATACCTAGGGAAAAGCCGATTAGAAATGCAACGAGAGTATAATAGGTGATTCCGCCTATGCCCATGGCTGCGATCGCATTTTCTCCCAGGTGGCCGACCATTACGGTATCGGTGATCCAAACTAAGGATTGGCTTAACATTCCGAAGACTACCGGTAAGGCGAGGGAAAGTATTTTAACGTTTAATCTACTCGGTCTGTAGGATCTACGTATTTTTTTGAAGAGTGAGACCACTTGCTTTCCAGGTTGGAGCGGGCCTACTCGCCAACAACCTTTTTCTCGGAAAAAACGGTTTATCGTAACGATAGGAAACTTAGGATGGTGGAAAGCCTATGGAATACGATCTGGATAAGAATCAAGGCTTCGCGGATTTACATAATCATCTTTACGGTAGTCTTAGGCCGGAGCTTTTGCGGGAGATGGGCTTGGGAAATCCGAACCCTCGTTGGGAGATTTTCACAAAACCATATCAACAATATTACGGTCATGCAGTTCGTCCCGAAACATTCTTCCAGGATTATTCTTCTTTAGAGGACTTTAGTAAGTTATATCTCTTCAATCATAGAGGTCCTTTTCCGGAGTTTCAGGCCAAGTTCAATCTAATCATCGCCTTATCCAAATTCGATCCGAACGAAATTCGATTCGTTTCCAAGAGAGTCACTTCGGATCAATACCGCGAGGGTGTGGTGTGTGGAGAATATAGACTGATGTATTCTCCCACTGAACCTTACGAAGGAGTGTATTCCAAAACCCTAGCGGCATGCGAAGGGTTTGCAGAGGCGGAATCCGAACTCGGGAGGAAGGCCGTCTCTCGCTTGGTCATCTCCCTACATAGGGACGGGGATTGTTTCCGCGAATACGAAGTCTTGAAGGAATTGATGGAAAAGGATTCCTTGATACGTAAATATTTAGTCGGATTAGATTTTTGTTATATAGAAGAAGGATTTCCCCCTAAGGATAAAAAGTCCTTTTTGGAAAGCGTTCAAAAGGATAATCGGGCTCAGTCTTCCACTGCTCTGAGCGTATTGTATCATGTGGGGGAATCTTTTCAGGACAAGACCCTGATTTCCGCCTCTCGCTGGGTTCTGGAAGCCGCAGAATGGGGAGCCCATAGATTGGGGCATGCCATCGCCTTAGGTTTGGACCCTAGATCCTACGCAGGTAAAACGGTTCGGGAATCCGTAGCCGAAAGGTTGGACAGCCTATCTTTTCAGCTCGAAAATCGGGAGGAAATTTCCCGATACGGAGAAATTCCTTCCCGAAAGGAAATAGAGTCGGAAATCGATTCGATCCGACATAAAGAGAATGTGGAAATTTCCGTTACGGAAAAACATATCTCGGAAACAAGGGTATTCCAAGCGTATTGTATGGATAGAATTCGCGCCACGAATGCGGTTATAGAGTCCTGCCCTAGCTCCAACGAATATATAGGGATGGTTCGGGATAAGGAGCATCACCCGCTTCTGAAATTCGCGTCTCAGAAAATGAAGTTCACCATCTCCACCGACGACCCGGGTATTTTCGGAACGGATATCCGGGAAGAATACCGAAAGGCGGGCGAGCTTGGTCTTTCCGGTGACCATTTGGATCATATACGTAAGGAATCTTTTTCTTTTACTTCGGAAATACTTTCGGGTAGAGTCGGATCTAAGGTGTGATTCGGAAAATAAAAATGAAACGACTCTCGATTCCTGTATCGCATAGTTCGGCGGCCATTCTCCTTTTTTTTCTGTCCTTCGGTTTGCTTGCCCAGACCCAGAGCGATTTCTCGGATCCTTACGATTATAATTTACGAAATTATAAAGATGAAAAGTCTCCCGACGGTTTTAGGGAATATTCCATTCCTCCCAAGTTCGAAAAACCTCCTTTGGTCAATCCTAAGAATGTACAGATTCCTTTTCAGAACGGGCTTCCTTCCGCGACCGGTTCCCAAGGAACTCGAAGAACCACTAACCCGGTGGTGAATCGTAACGACGACGGTTTGTTCAATCCGATTACAGGAGAGGTCAATACCGAAGCCTTGGAGAGGCAACAGGAACAAGCCAGAGAGAGAAAGAGAAAGTTGGAAGAATTCGGAAAGGACCAGGAGCCTTATACGGAGAGTAGACTCCGTAGGTTTTCCATCATATTCTTCATGACCTTGCCCTTGGCTGCAGGTTTCAGTTACGGTACTTTAAGCGCGGCGAACCCGGGATACCAAAAAACTTTCGAGGGAGGTTGGATCGTTTTCGGGGCGGCAGCCACATTGGCTTTTACAAACGCATGGTTGGATTTAAGAGATTACGATAAAATGAAATTGGAGAACCAACCCCAGAGCCCTACACCGAATCCTACTGTTCCGGACAAACTTTCCGAAATCATTCATCCTAGCGCTATTCCCGGACTAGGAGTCTACTCGCGCAATTTGGAATATAGAATGGAATTGGAATTATTCCGTTCTTCCTTCTGAAAAATATGGTTTTTCGAGATCGGCCCGATTTCGGTCTAAGTTGGAATCGTGTCTGTCTTTTTTTTCAGCGGTATATCAAGCCGACTCTAAGATACGCATTCGGTCTTTCCGGAATCGTATCCTTATTTATATTAGTTTTATTGTATGGATTCTATTATCCGGAGACTTGGGTTCACCCGCTTCGGATCGGCACGGTTTGCGTCGTATGGTATTTGGTGATTTACGAAATCTTGAGTTTTCTATTCACTCTGGAGACGTATCGTAATTATCTGAAATTACATAAGGTGGAGGCTTTCGTAGTAATGGCGGTAGTGCTTCAGTTCTTATTCGAGGAGAAAATCGAAACCTTTATTTCTTCCTCTAAGAATCGAACCGAAGAAGTCGCCTTATTGTTTCTCACCATCAGCCAAGTCACCCTGACATTGGGAAGTCTCGCGCATTTTTTAAGAAGGGCCAGAGTTTCTTTAGGAAGAATTTCCCCCTCCTTGATCATGACCTTGAGTTTCGCATTTCTTATTCTGGTAGGGACGGCGGGATTATGCCTACCTAAGGCCGAAGCGAGGCCTATTCCTTTGGTGGATCTTTTTTTTACGGCGGTGAGCGCAGTTTGCGTAACCGGCCTGAGCACAATAGACGTTTCCGTCGATCTTACGGGGACCGGTCAGACGATTCTGGTGCTATTAATCCAATTGGGCGGTTTAGGTCTCATGACTCTTACAGTATTCTTCGCTTTGGTCTTGGAAGGTCAGGTATCGGTGACCGAAAAATTATTAGTCAAAGACTTATTTAGCCAAGAGACGATCGGTCGCGCAGGATCCATTCTGAGGCAGGTCGCTTACCAAACATTCGCGATCGAGGCCGTGGGAGCGATTCTACTCTTCGTTACTTTGCCTAGGGAAATCGGATTATCCGAAAAGGAGATTTTTTTCCACAGTCTCTTTCACGCAATAAGCGCTTTTTGTAATGCGGGATTCTCGCTTTTTCCTAAGGGACTCGCGGATCCTTATTTAAAGGAGTCTTATTCTTTTCTTTCGATTCTAATGCTTCTCATCGTGTTCGGAGGACTAGGGTTTCCGACGACAAACCAGATGCTGAATAAGATCCGTTTCCGAGGTAACGCTAACCGATTTAGATTTTCCGTGGGATCCAAACTCATCTTGGTCGTTACGTGCTTTCTCCTTTTGATCGGTTGGATTTCTTATTGGGTTTTAGAAAGGAATTTCACTCTGAAGGATTTGCCTTGGTATGACGGATTATTTCATTCTTTATTTTATTCGGTGACTACCAGGACCGCGGGTTTCAATACTCTAGATATCGCCGCAATGGGAACTCCTATGGTCTTCGTTAGTTTATTTCTGATGTGGGTGGGCGCCTCTCCGAATTCCACCGGAGGTGGGATCAAGACCTCTACTTTTGCCTTGGCGGTGTTACAGTTTTATCAATTTCTAACCGGAAAAGAAAGAGTGGATGTGTTCGGTAGGACGATCGCTGAAAGCTCCCTGTCTAGGGCCGCGGTTGCAATAGTACTTTCTTTATTTATAATATTTACCGGGATTCTCTTTCTAGTATGTTTCGATGGAGGTTTTCCATTTCTAGATCTATGCTACGAAGTCGTATCTGCCTACGGAACCACGGGCTTATCCAGAGGAATCACTCCGCAATTCGGATCTCCGGGAAAATTGCTCTTATGTGCGGTGATGTTCGTAGGTAGAGTGGGAGTTTTAACCGTTCTGTTAGCCTTTGTTCCGAAAAGGAAACCGAGGCATTATTGGTATCCTGAAGAATATGTCGTGGTCGGATAGGAAGATCGTATGAGAAAGAAAAGAATCGCGGTGATAGGCTTAGGTGATTTCGGAATCGAATTGGTAAAGAGACTTCATGAAGACGGACAGGAAGTGACGGCCGTAGATCAGGATCGGACAAAGATCGACCGTATCCAGGAATATTGTACGTATTGCGTCGCTATGGATTCCACCGACGAATCCGAATTGAAAGAGCACGGTTTGGACGAAATGGATGCAGTGGTTTTGGCTATAGGCGATAATTTCGAGAATCTGATCGTGACCGCCGATGCGCTTCGTAAGATCGGAGCGCCGAATATCTATGCACGTTATCAATCCGACCTAAATAAACGAGTCCTGAATATGTTGGGGATAGAAAATCTTTTCAATCCCGAGGAACAGGCCGCTCAGTCTATGGCCGAGCAACTTTCGCATAGTAGTATTAAAGGGGTTACTCTTGTGGGAGACGAGTTTAGAATTCTCGAAACTCTTGCCCCTAAATTTTTAGTTAGCAAAACCGTTTCCGGCGCGAAGCTCAGAGAGGATTGGAATTTGAATCTGATTACGGTTCGCAGGCCTAAGAAAAATCGCAGAAAATCGAATCCTTCGGAAGAGATAGTGGGCATCCCTTCGCCTCATTTACAGATTTTAGAGGGCGATATCCTCGTGCTTTTCGGTAGGAACGAGGATCTGGAAAAGTTGGTAGGCAAGCGTTAGGATAATCTCCTTTTTTAGGGAAAACGGGAACCGAAGTGGAGTCGAATAGACCTAAGCTTCGGTCGAAAACCTTGAGTCTGTTATGAAATTTCCGTTTATTTTCTGCATTCTCTTCTGGATCGCTTGCTCTCCCTTACAGGTGAAGTCCCAAGTGGAAATCGCTAAATCGCGTAATCTGACTCTCTATTCTAAGACCTACGCCTTTCTACCTTTTACGGGAGAAGCTCCCAAGCCCCAGATCATGGAACACGCGGATTTAATCCGAGGAAAGCTTATGGAAAAGGGTTACGAAGAAGTGGAGGAAAGCCGAGCGGATTTATTGTTACATTATGATATTCTTGTGTATCCTAGAGGGACCGTAATCGATCCGATTATAGAATTGGGTGCATTCGGAGGTTGGACTTCACGTAGAGGAATGCGTTATCATTCCTACGGAGGAGTTTCCAATAGATTCCGTAACGTTCCGATTTTAGGAGGAATCGGCGGGGGTTTCGGAAGTCTATACGGATACTATAATTATTCGGATTCTTATCGGGGAAATTCCAAGAGTTACTATGACGAAACTTTTTACGACGTGATTTTTAAGATAGAGATCTACGACGGAAGAAGATACAGAGGCTTACCTTCTAGTTTATTATTGAAAGCGAATGTGGAAGGCGAGGGTAGATCCGGGCCCTTATTCGATGTGGTTCCTTATCTGATTACGAGTTTTTTTAAGAATTTCCCGGATTTCTCCGGAGAGAAATCCGTCGTGGTTTCGGAAGAAGAAGTCTGGAAGGAGGAGTGATCGTTCAGTCTTTTCCAATCTTACGCAGGATTAGGCCGTCCTCCGAGCATAGTTGCATTTTTCCGTATATGTTACTGTCCCTTACTCACCAAAAAATCTTTCAACGTATCCAGATCATCCGAGGAAATTTCGAAAGTATAGAATTTTTCCCCATAATAAATGCGGTATATTAGAGTCTCTGCGGGCAAAATAAGACGCTCCATTTCTCTGGTAAATTGGATTCTCGCTCTTTGTATTTTATAAGTGTAAGAGCTAGTGGTCGTAACCGTTCTCCCTTGGCTGTGTTGAGGAAATCCCGCATTCGGTTGATTAAATCCTGTATTACCCGTGCCGAAGTTAGCTCCTCCGGTCGCTGCAGGCTGATTATATCCGTATCCACCAGTCGTGGTTGTAGTGGTACTGGTTCCGGAATGGAGATCTCCTTTGATATCCATGAGTTCGATTGGAAATAGTTTCTCGTTTATTTTTAGAAATGCCTTAGCGGATAAGTTCGGATCGGAAGCCGGCACTCCGAAAAAGAATTCGCAAGAGGTGGGGGTAATTCCCGAAGCGGTGATTTCTCTCGAATACTCAAAGTAAGCTGCTGCCACCGAAGTTTCGGAAAGCCCCAAAAATCCGGAAGGTGTGGATTCTTGTGTATCATGGCGAAGTTTTAAGCGAACGAAAGTGTTTTGTTTGAAATCGTCACGTATGATTTTGATTTCACCGACTCCAGGAGCATGATGAACACAGTTTGTAGTTAGGAATGTTAAAATTGCGATTGCTAAAATTTTTTTCATAGTCTTTTGCCTGCTAGGAAAATCATAAGTTTCGAGCGAAGCCCCTTTTCTGATTAGGGGCATTGAGCCTCTCGTTATGTCAATATATATGGGAAATGGCGAAGAGCGACAAATTCTTGGAAGATTTATCCCATCGGATAGGGTATTTTTTTCGAAACCTCGTCTATCTTCTTTAATATTTCGTCGGGAAGAATGAGGTCGCTAGCCTTTAGGCTCTCTTCCAGTTGTTCTACGGTATTCGCTCCTATGATCGTCGATGCTACGTAATCGTGTTGCTTGGACCAAGCGACGGACATAGTGGTTACGCTTATTCCGGCTTCCTTGGCGATTTCCATGAGCTCTCTTGTGGAAGCGAGAGTTCCTTCGTTTAGAAAGCGATTGGCCATTCTTCTCTGGCGTTCCGTAGGAAGTTTCGCATAACGACTGAATCTGGCGTTTTCCGGAAGAGCGGAGCTATTGTATTTACCGGTTAAAACTCCGCCGGCCAGAGGAGAATACGGTAAAAGACTGATTCCTTCCCTCCGACAAATATCCGAAAGCGCGTCCTCGAATCTTCGATTCAGGATACTGAAATTATTCTGTATGGATTCGTAACGTGCCAGACGGTATTTTTCCGCCACGGCTTGGCTTTTCATTGTTCCCCATGCGGTTTCGTTGCTGCTACCTATGTAGCGGACTTTTCCTTCGTCGATCAGCTCGGTCAACGCTTCCAAAGTCTCTTCGTAACCGAAATCGTTATCCGGCCAATGAGTCTGGTACAAGTCCACATAATCGGTTCCTAATCTTTGCAGACTTCCTTCGATAGCCGTTCTTATATTACGTCTATCTAAAGCGGTCTTTCCTTCTCGAACCGGAGGAGAGAACCAACCATGTCCGGGACCGCAGACCTTGGTTGCGATTAAGACGGATTCCCTCTTTCTGGTTTTCAGCCATTTTCCGAAGATACGCTCCGTTTCATGTACGTATTGAGCCTCTGGAGGAACAGGATAAATCTCGGCGGTATCGTAAAAATCGATTCCTGCGTCGAAGGCTCGATCCAAAATTCGGTGAGCCTCTTTTTCGTCGCAAGAGGATCCGAAGGTCATCGTGCCCATGCAGATTTCGGAAACCACCATGCCGCTTTTACCGAGTCTTCTCTTTTTCATGCAATCTCCCTTGGAAATATTCTGTTATAAAACGTTATTCTTACGACTACGGAAGTGCGAAGAATTTCCGATAAATCGGAGAAAATTCCTTTCATCGCTATCTTCCTTCGGCCCAGGATTCTTTTCTAGGATCTGCTCCCCCCATAAGTTTTCCAGTAACCGGGTCCTTTAAGGAAATACAAGGAGCTCCAAAATCGTATTCCCATTTATCTCTTTCCACGACTTCGTATCCTTTTTCTTTGAGAGCTTTGCTCGTCTTACCGTAGATGTCTTTTTCCAGCTCGATTCTTCCCGGATAATATTTATGGGGAGAAAAAGAATCCGACCAGTTTAAGGATCGGAAGCGAGGAGCCTCCACTGCTTCTTGGGGATCCATTTTGAATACGGTAAGATTTAGAAAAACCTGAACCAATGCCTGGGTCTGCATGTCTCCTCCCGGAGTCCCATAGCTCATCCAGAATTTTCCGTCTTTGAAAACCATAGAAGCGTTAGGTGTCATAGTCGGTCTTTTTCCGGGCACGAGTCCGGACGGATGATCCGGATCCAATCGGAATTGTGTCATTCTGATTCCTAAAGTGATGTCCCCCGGAATCATAGGCGATTGCGGAAAATCGCTAGGAGTTAGGGAAAGCGCGTTTCCGTTCCGGTCTATGATACTTAAATAGGTCGTATCTCTTCCCACTTTACCTCCTCCCGTTTTTTCCCAAAAAGAAGGTTGGAACGCTCCCGAAGACGAAGCAAGCGCGAGATTTTCGGAGGAGGTCGGTTCTTTATAAGCGATCCTTTTGGACGAAGCGGGGGATTCGAAGAGAAACGCATCGCCGGGAGGAGGAGTCTTTCCGAAGGCACGATATTGCATCAGCTTTCTCCTGGAAGAAGCATAATCTTTATTTAATAGACCTTTTTCGGGAACCGTGACGAACGCCGGATCTCCGAAATACTTATCCCTATCCGCCATCGCGAGTTCTATGGCCTGGACGACCGTATGAACGTATTCGGGAGAATTATGGCCCATGGACTTTAGATCGATTCCTTCTAAGATTTGCAGAGCCAGAGGCACCACTACTCCCTGGTTCCAGGTTCTGTTGGAGAATATGGTATAAGGTCCGAAGTTTCCTTTCAATGGCTCTTCCCAATCTCCAGAGTAGCGTTCTAGATCCGACTTGGATATGGTACCGTCGTTTTCTGTGTGAGCCTTCGCGATCTTATCGGCTATAGGTCCCTTGTAAAAATAATCTCGAACCGCGTCCAAGGCGGCTTCCCGATTTTTGCCGGAGAGTTTGGCTTTGGTTTCCGCTTCGGCCAACTCTTTGAATGTGGCGGCCAATTCGGGTCTCCGCATTTTTTCTCCTGGATAAAGGGGTTTCCACCATTTATCTCCCAAATAGACTTTCGCATTATAAGGCATTAATATACTGAATCCTAATCTTTTTAAGACGCCCATGTTTAGGTTTCTCATTAGAATTCTGTGCACAGGAAAACCCTCTTCCGCGATTCTGGCGGCGGGGGCGCTGAGTTCTTCGAAGGATTTCGTGCCGTATTTTTTGAGTAAGGATACGATTACGTCCGGAGAAGCGGGAACCAATTGAGAGGAGTATTTCAGAGTGGGAATGGAATCGTATCCTCTGGATTTGAAATATTCTATCGTAGCCTTTGCGGGGGCGGTTCCCACTCCGATATAACTTGAAACCTTTTTGTCCGTTTGATTATAATAAAGAAGGGGAGCGACTCCCGGAAAGGAAGCTTCCTCTCCCTGGACCACGTTCAACACGAGTAACGCTGCGATTCCCGCATCGGCAGCATTTCCGCCGTTCTCCAAGATTTCCAATGCGACCTGAGTCGCCGAGGGATGACCGCTTGCTACCATCACACTCGATCCCGAGGCGGAGGTTCTAGACTGATGGTAAGGATCGTTAAAGGGAAGGATCTCTCCGGGACGGGAAAAAGCTTGGTAGAGTAGGAAGAGCACGACCCCGATCGCAAAAATTCCCAAAAGTACGTAATTGATGATTCGTCTGATTCTCTTCATTCTAGTTTCCTTTGTTTACAGGGAAAACTTTCTATTAGGGCTTAGGATAGCTCGCAAGGTTTTTTTGCCGGGTTCTAGTTCGAACTCAGGTATAGTTCGCACATTTCCCGATCGGAAAGAGTCGAAAAGAACAAGAAAACTTCTTCTCCGTTTCCTATTATTTTTCTCAGAGGTTTCCATTGTTCCGACGTTTTCCCTTCCATTATGCTTGGATCGTATTGATCGTCACATTCTTCACTTTAATCGTAGCCGCGGGAGTGCGCTCCATGCCGGGGATTCTCATTCTACCTTTGGAAAAGGAGTTCGGTTGGGACCGTTCGGGCATCTCCTTCGCAGTATCCGTGAATCTTTTATTATACGGACTAGTCGGGCCGTTTGCGGCGGGACTCATGAATCGCTTCGGCCTGAAACGTATCATGCTTTTAGCGCTTATTCTTCTCATTACGGGAATCCTATTAACTACGATTATGCGAACGAATTGGCAGCTTGTTCTCCTCTGGGGCGTGATGGTGGGCTTCGGTTCTGGAATGGCGGCTTTGGTCTTGGGTGCAACCGTAGTCAATCGTTGGTTCGTTTCTCACAGAGGATTACTCATGGGAATTTTGACCGCGAGTACGGCGACCGGACAAATCGTATTTTTACCTTTTTTAGCTTCTCTTACGGAAAAGGAGGGATGGAGAAACGCGGTGTTTACTGTGGCCGCGGTTTTAGGCGTACTCATACCGACAGTCGTTTTTCTCATGAAGGATTCTCCCAAGAAAAGCGGATTACTTCCGTACGGAGCGAAAGAAGGAGAAGAAATCCTTTCGGCGCCGTCCGGCAATCCGTTTATAGAAGCCTTGCAAGCACTAAAGACCGGACTACGATCCCGTAATTTCTGGCTACTCGCCGGAAGTTTCTTCGTTTGCGGAGCGAGTACCAACGGACTTGTGGGAACACATCTGGTTCCGGCTTGCTCGGATCACGGAATCCAGGAAGTGCAAGCCGCGGGATTATTGGCTATGATGGGAATTTTCGATCTTATCGGGACGGTAGGGTCCGGTTGGCTATCGGATAGAGTAAATAATAAAATTTTGTTATTCGCATATTATGGATTACGAGGTTTGTCCCTTATATTCTTACCGTCTGCTTTCGATCCGGATTCCAATAAATTGTCCTTATTCGCGGTATTTTACGGATTGGACTGGATCGCCACGGTTCCTCCCACTGTCTCCTTAACCGCCAAGGTATTCGGAAGAGAAAAAGTAGGACTGATGTTCGGATGGGTGGTCGCATTTCATCAGATTGGAGCGGCGGCTGCGGCATTCGGAGCCGGTTATCTCAGATCTTTGCAGGGTCATTACGATTCCGCGTTTTTACTCGCTGGAGGTTTATGTGTGGCCACTGCATTTTCGATCTTCGCGATTTCGACGGCGGGGAAGGAAGAGAAGTTTTCTAGTGACGCGGAACTTGCGACTTGAGTTAGGCTATTCTAACAGTTCCGCTTTTCCGGAGAGAGGAGCTACCGCGCGGATCTTATCTTTACGATAATCCAACTCGTACAAAGTGTAACTTCCGTAACTGCGATAGTCCTGGTCCTTAGAGGCCTTTACGAAATCCGGATCTCCCAGGAAGTATACAAGTCCGTTTTTAACCACGGGAAAGCAACCTACGAAAGAGGAATCGTATCTTTGCTTGGTCTTTAGATCCACGACCACGATATTTCCGAGTTTACCTTCTGCCCTTTCCGTAAATGTGACGATCTTTCCTTCGGGACCGAAGCTGATATTTACCTGCTCTTTGGTGTCCGCTCCGGACACGGAAGGATAAAACGGAAGATTCAGTTTTACTAAATCTCCATTTTGAGTCTGGAGTTTATAGAGTCGGTTTTCTTTTTCGGTCGCAATTCTCACCAAGACGGTATCTTCCGCTAAGGCATATACGTCGGTGATCTGGATTTTTTTATGATCGGTTTCTATCCAGGCAAGAGTGCTGATTTGATTTGTATCGAAATGGAATTTATGAATGGGAACCCGGAAAGATTCTTCTCCCCTTTCGGAATATAAGACTTCGTTTCCGACTAGAAGCACGCTCTTTTGATCCGGAGAAACGAACGGTTGAGAGCCGGGGAGGGATTTCAGTTCCTTGTCTTTTTCGTAATCGTAGAGTACGGTTTCCCAGCGATCCGCATTCTTTCTGGAGAATAATAATAAGGACTTGTCCCTTAAAAATCCGGAGTTTCCCGGAAATGCGTCGGAGCTTCCTTTGATAGCCTTGGTTTTTCCCGTACTAAGATTCAATAGATTCAATTCTTTGGAAGTTTTGAATATTATAAAATTTTGTTTTCTGAAGACTGGAATCCCCTTGTCCTGGGCTCCCGTGTAAATCAGGCCGGTTTTTCCATTGGCGGGAGAAACGGATACGAGTCTAAGAATGCCTTGGTCTTCTTGGACGGCGAAAAGCGGACCGAGTGAGGACGCCGGGACGGGCGTAACCGAGAATATGGGAATTTGAAAAAGGATACAGAATAATAGAAGGCCGCGTCGAATCCCTGATACGAGCGAAACGAGAAAATTTTTTTTCCTATTTATCTTCGCGCGCATAAAGGTCACTCTTTCGTCGTATAAAAGTTTCGTCAGTAAAATTTACGAAACGGGAAAAGCCTCCCGTTCTCGAATTATATTCGTGAGAATGGGAGAAGAATTCGCGTTAGTCGATTTAACGTTTGATCTCGAAAGTCCGAAAGTTTCCTTTCGGATCTTCCCATTGGATCGTCGCTTCGGATACTTTCGCTTTAGAGGGACCTCTTTGGACTGCCTTGTATAGGTCTTCGATAAATACCTTGTCGCCTTCTACAACGACTTCGACCTCACCGGTCGGCAGATTCATGGTATAACCTTTCAAACGGCATTCCTGGGCTCTTTGCAGGACGTAATAGCGGAATCCCACTCCTTGCACGGTTCCCCTTATTCTTATTTTAGCCCTGGATTCGTTCTTTGCAGCCATGAAATCTTGGATTTCCTTAAATTTAAGATATACCGTCTTCGGAGGCGGAAGAAGCTTTATTTACCATCCATCCTGAGAAATCCACCAAAAACTTCCATAGGACCTCTTTTGTTTCCGGATCCGTATCCCATTCTTTCAAAGCGTCCTTATAGCAGGCTAACCAGGCCCTTCTCGCCTTTTCGTCTATGGGAAAGGGGAAATGCCTGGCCCTCATTCTAGGAGGACCGTATTTTTGTACGTAATAGGGAGGTCCTCCCAATACTTGTACCAGAAAATCCGCTGATTTCACCACGCTTTCCTCCAAATTTTCGGGGAACATCCAAGCGATGGGGCTCGTAGGAATGCGTGCATAGAAAAGTGAAACCAAGTTTCGGATCTTATCTTCTCCTAAACTCGAAAAGAGAGAGTGTAATTTCGGGTCGGCCGGAGGAGGGCCGCCGGGAGGAGTATAGATACCGGGGTCGTTCATGGTTTTATTTGCAGAATATATTCTTTGATCTTGGGTGCGAATTCGGAGACTAATTTTTCATACACGTCCCTTTTAAAGGAGACCACGGTCGAAAGACAGTCTTGAAAAGGAATGAAGCGCACGGAATCGAATTCTCTTTCGTGTATCTCTAAGTCGCAATCTTCCGCCTTCCCGTTCCAATAGAGTAGGAACCATTTCTGGGTTTGGCCTTTATACTTCTTTAGATTCGATGTAAGATGCAAGCTCTCGGGAAAATCATAATGGATCCATTCCGGATATTCGGAAACGAGCTTGGAATCGGAGATCCCCACTTCTTCGTAGAGTTCTCTTTTAGCCGCCGGAAGGGGTTCTTCTCCCTCGTCGATTCCACCTTGGGGAAACTGCCAGGAGCCCTTGAAATTATGCCTTTCTCCTACCAATACTTCGCCTTTGGAGTTAAAGACCACCATCCCCACGTTTTTTCTATAAGGTTTATCCATCTTTGGAAAGTGTCCTTACGGTTCTCCCTTGGGACAAGCTCATTCTGTATCCGTCCTCCAAAACTTGAAGTTCGGTATGCGTTTCCAAGTAACGCGACGGCTTGATGGTTGAAGGAGAAGGAAAATGTCCTTTTCCCAAGACTGATTCTCATTTAGAAACGTTATAAGAAGAAGCGTTAGGCCTTTAGTAACGAAGAACACATCATAAAGATATGAAATGAATTTATGAACCTACCTTGCTTAACTAGATTTAAGAAGAATGTAAGGTCTTGTTCTAGAAGTTTTGCGGAATCATAGCGGAAATGATTTGCGGATAGACAAAGATTGGGCGAAAGATTCTTTGGATTAATATTCCCGCCTTTTTAGGAGGACCGTTTCCGAAGATGCAGGTCAGATCTAGAGTTCGAAGCCCCAAAGTTTTTGCCGAAAAGGATTTTGAAATCAAAGAATCTAAAATTCCCGGAATCGGAATGGGACTCTTTCCCAAGCAGGATCTCATCAAAGGGGATACAGTAGGCTATTATACCGGACGTGTCTTGAACGACAAGTCGGCTAATTCTCCTAAATACTGCGAGTCCAAGTATCTACTCTGGATCTGCAAGGACCATTGGATCTACGGAGAAGGTAAGGAATCCAATTATACCCGCTATATTAATCATAGTACCAAGCCGAACGTTAAGCTTGTGACTTCCACCCGCTGGAAGACCGCTAGATTCGAAGTACTTCGTAAAATCAAGGCCGGAGAGGAGCTATTCTTCGATTACGGCGACGAATACTGGATCCATGTGGATATTTCCCCCTTGGAAAGGAACTAATCCGAGACCCAACTTATCCCGTAGGACTCGACCCCTTTCTATGATTGGAAACGATTTATTTTCCGATCACACCGATCAAAGGCTGGATTTCGAAAAAACGACTGCGAATAATGGAACCGAGGCTTCTCTCTGGGTTCCGCATCAGACATAAAAGATAAGAAGAAGGTTCCTTATCTAGAAAGCAAATCTTTGCCTCTATGGACCTGGGCCCTTCCTTTACCTATTTTCCATTTGGCGACTCGACTTTCCCTGACCTTTACGGTTGGAACGGGAGTCTCCATCTGTTATCTTCCCATTCCGGTCGGTATCGTTCTTTGTTTTTGGTGGGGACCCGCTAGGGTATTGCCGGCAATGTACGCCAACGCTCTTATTTATGCGAGTCGTTGGGGCCTGCATGACGTGGATAATTATCCGGTATATGCGCTCTGGGAAGTCCTGGCGGTCGGGATATCTTGGTTCGTCTTCACGAAATGGAAAAAGGGAAAGCCTTGGTTACCCGATTTGAGGGAAACGTCTCGCTTCGTTTTCTTAGTCGCCGCTCCTGCCTCCGTTTGTAACGGACTCTTGGTCTCTTTGGGGCTTCTCGTAACCGCAGACATATCTTGGAACGATTTTCCGATCTCTGTGATGCAGGGAACCGTGGCGACCCTATTCGATACTTTGGGAATCGCGGCGCCCATTCTACTCTGGTTCACTCCTTGGATGGAGGAAAAAGGTTGGTCTAGGACGAACGGATCCGTTTCGGATAAGGAAAGGGCTTGGGATAGGATTCGTTTTCTGAATCTTAAGACCAAACATTATGTGGAGATAGTCGGGGGCTTTCTGATAAGCGCCGTCCTGGGATGGTATATGCCGTCTTTGGAATATTGGTTCGCTTTCGGACTATTCGTATTATGGGCGGCTTTGAGATATGGCGTGATTTTGGCTCTTGCGGCGAATATCTGGGTCCAGATATTCACTTTGATACTGCCCGCGATCTTAGGAGGCGCACAATTCTTAAGATGGTCCAAAGACGGACAGACTCTCGTTTTCTTTCTGAATCTAGCGTTACTCTGCTTTATTGCGCTTATGACCGGAAGAGCCACATCGGATACGGGGACGGAGCTTAGAAAAAGAAGAAGAGTCGAGGCAAGACTTATTTTCGATCGGGAGCAATACAGGAAATTCTTCGAGGAAAATCTATCCGCGAATTTCATAGCGGACGCCGAGGGAAATCTGCTCGCAGTAAACGCTTCCTTCCTGAGAATGTTCGGTTTCGATACCCAATCCGAAGCGATCGAAAAGAATCTTGCGGATTTATTTCCTTCTTACGACGATTACTCTCTTCTTCTTAAAAAGATAGATACCGCTTCTCGTTTGGAGTCTCATGAGGAATTTTTCTTAAACAAGAACGGTTCTCCCCTTCATACTACCGGAAATTATTTTGTGAGCAGGGATCGCGAAGGTAAGATCGGGTCGATTCGGGGTTACATCTTGGACGACACTCTCCGAAGAAAATTGGAAAGCCAATTGATCGAATCCAAAAAGTTGGAAACGATAGGAACTCTTGCAGGAGGAATCGCTCACGACTTTAATAATATTCTGCAAATCATATCGGGTTACGCGACTCGCATGGAGCTGGAAAGTCGCAAATCGGATTCTCTTCTGGATGCCTCCCGGTCCATTAACGCTGCGGCCGGAAGAGGGGCTACGATAGTGAGAAGACTTCTTTCCTTGGCTAGAAAAGGAGGAGGAGGTTTCAAATCCATTTCCATCGATCGCTTAGTGGAGGACACTCTTTCCTTACTCGTACCTACTTTTCCCAAGGAGATTTCCTTCCAAAAGGAGATATCACTCGGGCTCCCTGAAATAGTGGGGGACTATTCACAATTGGAGCAGGTACTCATCAATCTGTGCATTAACTCAAGGGACGCACTTCCCAACGGAGGAAGAATTTTACTCCGCGCATTTTTGGTGGAGGGAAAATCCATCAAGAGCTCGTATCCTTTGTCCGAACCGGCGGAGTATATCTGTCTGGAGATTTCGGATAATGGAGAAGGGATGAATGAGGAGACGAAAAAAAGAGTCTTCGAGCCTTTCTTTACCACGAAGTCCAGATCCCAAGGAAGCGGATTGGGAATGTCTATGGTATACGGAATCATCCAAAGTCACGAGGGAATCATTCAAATCGGATCCGAAATAGGAAGGGGAACTAACGTTCGACTCTTCTTTCCCACGGCGTCCCGTAAGATCTTCTCCTTCGAAAAAGAGGAAACAGGAAAGATGTCCGGATCGAATGTGGAAACGGTTTTACTCGTCCTGGAGGAAGAGCCGTATCTATCCGATTTGGTCCGCGACCAAGTGGAGGATTCCGGAATTAGGGCGATCGCTGTGAACGAATTCGAGAAGGTCTCGGAATTATTGCAAAAATTCCGGTCATCCATAGGGCTTTTCGTATTGGATCTGGATTTTCCGAATCCTTCCCTTTTTTCGTTTTTGGAAAGAATCAAACTGGAAAATCCGGAATTGAAGACGGTGGTTTCCGGAACGGAAATCGGTCAGGAAGAAAAAGACAGACTTCTCGCTTTAGGAATCAAGGACACGATCGAAAAACCTTATAAAATCCGGGACCTGATCGGCCTGCTTTATACCAAGAAGGTCTGAGCCGGATTTCTTTCCGCGAGGGAAGATTTATGACTTTCAAATTTCGGATTCTTTCGCAAAATTCGAAACCGGGAGATCCTGAATGAAATTCGCTTATAAAATCCTTTTAATCGTATTCATACCTATCGTTTCCGCTTACGCCTGGAAAGGTGAGAAGTTCGAGAAAATATTAGCGGACTATAATATCGAATTCGAGCATAGCAAGAATTTTCAGCCCGTAAAAGTGAAGGAGAACCCGAATCTCCATTACGATTATGCCATTCGGCATAAAACGAAAAAATTAGAGATAAGATATTTTATCGGTCTTCCGGCTCCTAAGGTGGAAGGAGTCGATTTCGAAGCGATAGAATTATATAAAAAGCAGGCGTTGACCACGGCTGCAAACGTTTGTCAGTGCATGGATAAAATCCAAAGCAAAGAATTAACCGAAGAATTCGTGAAAATACAGAATGCGGACTGGGGTGCCAATTTCTTCGTGGATGCGACTTCCGATTTCGGAAAAGGATTCAAATATTCCATTATCACCGCCATTCATAAAAAGAAGTCCCCCGACCTTTACACGATATACTTGTACGACGATTATGAATCCGTAAAGGAGGCTATCGGCGACTCTCTTTTTAACTTGAGATACGCTCCGACTAAGTAGCTATCTTCGAGGAGGTAAATCCGTTAAAGTCCCTAAACTGGTTCGCTTTCGATTTTTTTCGAAAAGATCAGGTCGGGTGAAGGACCTTGGATCCTTCCTCTTCTTCGCAGTCTTCTTTCGCTAATCCCGAGTTTCGGTTCTTATCCGCATGCTTAAAGAAGAAGGCGAAACCGTTGATCAGGTCCACGATAGCGGGCACTTGAGCGATAGAGATCCCCACGTCTCCGTGAGAGATGAGGGGAGTCAGTACTAACTTGGAGGACTTTCTAGGCAGACCGTCCCGCATCGCGACCGCTTCTTGGGAGGGAACCACATTATCTCCGATTCCATGTACGATGGATACGGGAGAGCTTAAAAGAGAGAGTTTGTCTTTTACTTGGAGCTGGGTTAAAAAGGAACTTTCCTTACCCGCATTTTGAACGATTTGTTTCCAAACTTCCGTACGGAACGGTTTGTCCTCTCTCAGCCTTTCGAATAGTTCTCGATTTTTCGGTTGGATTCTTTCCAGCACTTTCGGAAGTTCCAAAGTTTCTCTGGAAAAGCTTCCGTCCAAAACGCAGGCCTTTAGCGCGTCTTCCAGCTCCGAATTTTCTTCTTTCAGATATAACTTTATAAAATTATAAAGTAGTATGATTCTTCCATATTCGTCCCCTTCTTCCGACGTCATCACGTAATCGAGGGTGGTTTCCACGTCGCAGTAAGCTCCGATGGTGAGAATGGAGGAGATTCGTTTTCCGATTTCCGGATCGGCTGCGGCAACGAGTCCCATGCTTCCCGAAAAAGAAGGAGCTAAGTAGGCGAGCTTTCCTTCCGGACAATATTTACGATCGGAGGAAACGGATCGAATCATCTCTTTGATTCTACCGATCGTTTCATGTCGGATCTTGAATTCTGTGACTTCTTTAAGAAGGGGAGATATCACCGTAAATCCGACCGCAGAGGCCGCCTTGCAGACCGCGGCGAATCTAGGATCGCGGTTCCCTAAATAGGCGAGTCCGTTTACCGCCAGGATGGTTCCCGAAGACGTGCCGTTAGGAGTATATAAAATGGCAGGGATTTCGGAATCTCCCGCAAGGATCCGAATTTCGGTCTCTTGGACCTGGGGAGGATTAGGGAGTTGGCAGAAGAGAGCGAATTTAGCCGCCTTCCAGAAATGTTTCATATTCGTATCCAAACCCGAAGACGTTAAGATCGGATAACATTTTTATGACGATTTAGATCGTAGCCTAATTCCCGTCCTAAATGCTTATGGATGCGACAGAATGGGGCCCTGTCCGGAATTTCAGGAATATGTGTTCCATTCATTCATTTTCAGATAACCAATATTCCGGTCTATCCATCTTCGAAAAGGTAAATTATTCTATGCAATTTGCCTAATATTCTTAACTTCCCGGAAAAAAGATAAATCACATTAGGGTATTTGCATGAAGTATAAAACGATCGGTGTCCAAGAGGGCTCCCTGAAATCGGAGAAAGTATTCACTAAAGAGGAGGTCGGTGTCCTACTGAACGCCGCCAGAACCAACGAAAATCATTATTTATGGCTCCGGCTTATCTATTCTTTCGGATTGCAGATCTCCGAATTGGTGGAGTTGAGGGTCGCGGATTTGGATTGGGAATCCAACCGGATTCGAATCCATAGTTCCCACAAATTAAGTTCCAGGAACCCGGAGATTCCGATCAGCCTAAGAAGGGACCTCTGGTTTGCCGCCCAGGGAAAGACGGCTGAGGAATTCCTCTGTGCCGGTAGGAAAGGTAGAATCCATCCTCGGACGGTCCAAAAGATGTTTTCTAAGTTAGGAGAATTGACCGGCATAGAAGTAAGCGTGGTCGGTCTTAGGAGGACCTTAGCAGCCCACTTATTCGAGGCGGGTTGGGATCCGGAAAGTATCCGGGAAAGGTTGGGTTTGTCCTCGAAGAAATCCCTGAGAGAATTAGTGGGGGTTTTGGATCGGGAATCCAAGGCTAAGATTTTTCCTTTGGAAGAAATCCAAGGATCGGCGGCTTAAGTGGTAAAGATTTTCCGGTTCCGGATGTTACTATAAATGGGAACCGGAAAAAATTCTTGTAAAACCCCATTTCCTAACTATTTTAGTCTACGGCGAACTTTCCGTTCCCCTTTTAATTCTAAAAAAGGAAATTTTCTTTGTCGGAAATTGATCTTAAGGATCGTCGCTTTGGAGCCTCGCTTGGAAATAAAGACTAAAAAAGTAGGGAAACATACCCTCGTACAATTAGACGGCAGGCTGGATATCACTCACTCCGACGAGGTAGAAGCAAAGCTTCTGGACGACGTCCAAGCCGGTCAGGGTGATATCGTTATCAATCTGCAAAACATCTCTTATATATCTTCTTCCGGGATTCGTATCTTCGTAGGTATGGTCCGCGAATTGGAAAAACAAAACCGTAAGTTGAAACTTTGCAGCATTACTCCTAACGTGAAAAAAGTTTTCGACGTCGTAGAGTTATTGGACTTGTTCGAAGTTTACGAGACGGAACAAGAAGCCCTCGCTACTTTAAAATAATCGAAAGGGGGCCTTGTTTTCCCATGGAGTCCCCGTCTTTCTCCCGTAATTCCGAGAAATATTCCGAACTGCTCGCCTTATTAGGCTTAACCCTTCTTTCGGTTCTTTACCTTCTTTTATTTAGAGTTTCCGGACTCGAATTTCCTCCTGTATGGCCGGACGAAGTATTATTCTATTCTCCGTCTTTGGATTTTGCGGTCCACGGAACCTTTCGAACGGATGTGTCGGAAGGTTTGATCCGCGGGATGGAATCCAAAACTCTTTGGATGCCTCCCGTTTTCTTTCTATCTAACGGAATCGTAATTTCGTTATTCGGAGAGGGATTAGAGACCGTTAGATTCTTTGCGGCGATACTGACTCTTGCAAACGTCTGGATCTTTTGGTTTTTACTCCGTTACTTCGACTTTTCTTTTCGAGCTAGATTAGGAGCCTGCTTACTCTTATTCACCGATATCCTTTTTCTGAGAGTGGGATGGACGGCGAGAATGGAGGCTCTCTGTCTTTTTTGGGCATTGCTTGCGTTATTCGTTCTTGCAAGAGGTATAGGAAGGGGATCTTCTCTCAGGCAATGGGAAACATTTCTTGCGGGGTTTCTTTTGGGACTCTCCTTTTTATCCCATCCATTCGGAGCTATTTTCGGGATCCCGGCTCTTTTTCTCATCCATCTAACCAAATCCTGGAAAGCGTGGATGTTTTGGTTGGGGGGAACGGTTCCCATTCTCGCTTGGGGAATTTGGATCCATCCGGATTGGGATATTTTTCTTTTCCAATTCGGAGCACAATTCGGAAGAAAGAAGGACTTATTCCAATCCTTTTCTCCTATTACTAAGATCAAAGTAATTCTGGGCGGATACGAAGGTCCCGGTTATAGACTATTCTTTTATCTGGCTTTGGCTTACGGTCTTTGGGTGGTTCGAGGGGAGATCAAGGATAAGCCTCGCTCGGCTTGGTTCTTCGGCTTTTGGACACTTTCCATCCTATTCTTCCTGATCTTATCCACGGAATATTATTATGTGATGTATCTATGTATTCCCTTATCCGCGCTGGGAGGTTTCTTCTTCGAAAGGATACGGAGTAGAAGGGTGCAGTCGATCGCAGCAATCCTAATCTTCAGCAATCTTGCCATTTTATTCAACGCGTACAGAAGAATAGGATTCGCGAATCCGGAATTCGATCTGGGAGAGAAATTTTACGAAACCCTTCGCCCGGAAATCAAAGGATCCAAGAAAATCTACCTGCAAGCCATCCCGGATCCTTATTTCCGCATACGAAAAGAAAATCCGAATATAAGGATATTAGAATTCATTCCGGGAGAATTGCCCATACCGAAAGAGGACTTCCTTTCCACTCTGGAAACCGTGGATACGTTCGTGTTCTCCGAGGGCCAAAAAAGAAACGAATTCGTACAGTCCTATCTGGATGAAAACCAATCCAAATTCAGAAAGACCAAGATTTTAGCCGAGCCTTCCACGATCCGGAAATTGGCAAGAGCGGAAGCCGAGATCTATCGCAGACGCTGATATGAAGGTTCTCTATCCGATTTCCTTCCTCGCATTTCTTTTAATAGGCTGTTATTCTCAAAACGATGCCGGCTCTCTTTCCGGATTATTGCCGGGGTCCGAACCGATTTCTGTAACAGTGTTAGGAGATTCTCTTTGTGAAAGGTCCCAAGGCTTCGGACTCAGAGAAGGACTAGGCTCGAATTTTGCGATTACCGAGGCCTGCGTTTCCTTAAGAGGGGCTGCGGACTGGTTGCCTGAGTTGAATTTGGCGCTTACCAATACGCCCAGATTGATTATCATCGAATTGGGATTGAACGATTTACTCTACCATCCGATCGCGCTCTTTCCGGATAATTATTCCGCGCTTCTTTCCGAGTTAGGATCCAGATCCAACGCGGTTCTTATGGTTACCGTCCTACCCATTCCCACCACAGTTTATCGTTCGGATATACAGAATATGAATCTTTTTCTAAAAGGTTTGGGCTCTAATCATCCATTGGCGGATATGGAAACTCCTTTCTTGGCGGCGGAGTCTCAGATAGAATTGTACCCCGTAACCGATCCGATCCATCCTACACCGGCGGGTTATGCGATCATGAAGACGGTATATATTTCCGCAGTCGCAAAATTATTCAACCTTCCGAGTCTTTGATCTTTTTGACTAGGTTTCGGTTGGATTCTTGTCTTAAGAGAGCGTTCTCGTATCTTCTTTTTTCCAACTCCGTTTCCGGATTCAGTCCCGGGATAGGACAGGGCCTTTTATTTTCATCCAGAGCCACGAAAGTGAGATAGGCGGTCGTAGCTCGAACGACCGTCCCCGTATAAGGATTTTCTTTGGATACCTGGACTCCTATTTCCAAGGAGGATCGCCCTACGTAATTCACCGAAGCCTTCAGGATCACATGGTCTCCGATGGAAATCGGTTCCAGAAAATTCAACTTGTCCACGCTTGCGGTCACTGCTTCCCGTCCGCAATGTCTTTGGGCTACCATGACCGCGATCAGGTCTATCCAAGACATGAGAGTGCCGCCGAATAATGTTCCGTAATGATTCGTATGATCGGGCATCACGATATGCCGAGTTTCGGCGGCGGAATCTCTGGGTGTTTTTATCTTTGTCTGTTCGTTCATTCGAGATTTGTCATACTCGGATCAGTAGCGACATTGTAGAATGAAGTCGTTAAAGACTTGAGCGATATAGATCTTTTCCTTAAAGGAAATCGCCGTGCTTCCCGCGGAAATCTGCTCTCCCGAATTGGAATAGATCTCGGTCGCGGTATCGTCGGGAGCTATGGAAAACACTTGGGTGGGAGAAGGGGAGTCCTTGTCCCGCACATGCTTCAGAAATTTCATCACCGATTTATGGGTCACGGCGAGTATTCTTCCTTTTTCGTCGATTTCCAGATTGTCGGGACCGCTATCCAGAAAAATCGATTTAGGTTCTCCTAATGTGATTTTTCCCCCCTCTCTTTGGACCGGAAATTTGAGAACGCTACCTTCGTTGAATGCGGAGCGATAGAGATACTCCTTTCCGTCTTCCCGTTTTACGAATAGGATTCCGTTTCCCAGGGAAATTGGATTTCCCAGAGAGACCCAGGATTTTCCGTTGTAATATGCGATCTCGGATCTCTTCATCCTGAACATGTCGTGAAAAAGATAGGTCATGAACCCTCCTTTTCCGTGATCGTTAGAGACGAAGATTTCGTTTTCCGAAACCACGGACAGATCGTTCGGACTGGTAATCACATCGTCCTTCAACGTTTGGACATGTTTCCATTTTCCGAATTTCGACTTGGGAGAAGGCTTTTCCGTTCTTTCGAAGACTTCTACGGAATGCTCCTGGTAAGGAACGATATGGGAGATTACATAAAGTTTATATTTGCCGTTCTTATTCAGAAGGCTCATTCCATGAGGGCGGAAATTTTTCGGATAATCCGTATCCAAAAGTTTAGGCTCCAGTGCGGAGGAATTCAGATCGATGGAATACAATTTGCCTTCGCTGTCCTCGATCCTTCTGTCGTGAGAGGAGATAAAAAGGGTTCCGGACTCCCTATCGATTGCCAGATCCTCCGGGCCGGGCATTCCGGAAATCTTGGAACAATTTTGGAGAGGGATGTCCTTCACTTCTCCGGAACAACCGGCTAGAAAAGCGATTAGAACAATTATAAAAGATAGGAAAATAGATGCTCGCATGGGCCCAAAGATCTGCCCTAAATCCGGCACTGGCAATCTAGTTTCCTAGAATGAGGGCATTTTTATTCTTGCTATTTTTGTGCAGTGCATAAAAGTGGAATCAAAAGGAAGAAACTGCATGGATAACCAGAAGCTAAACGATCTTGTAAACGCTGGAATCGGCGCGGTCCAAACTTCGAAAGAGATTTTCGACAAACTTCTCCAGGATCTGAACGACGGGAAGGAAAAGGTCGAAAAGAGATTCGATGAACTCAAATCCCAGGGAGAAAAGGATCTGAGCGAAAGCGCTCTGAAATTCAAAGTACCTTTGGCATGGGGAATCGTGAAATTCGAGGAAATTCGCGAAAACATCCTCAAACAATTCCTAAAGAAATAAGATTTTCTTTTTTCGGATCCTCGCGGCTATGAAATACGTACGAAGGTCGCCGGCTCCGAAACGTATTCCTTTCTCTCGGGAAATTTTTCCCATTCTCTCCCTTCTTCTTTTCATCATTTCGATTTCGGCGCGGGCCGAGTCCGACAAGGTTTCCTCCGGTTTGCGGGAACTACTTCTTTCCAGTAGATTCAAGGCAGGACAAAAGGAAAGGTTTTCCGTCTCGATTTCGGGAGATCGCGGATTATTGAATAAGGATTATTCTCCTGCATCGACTTTTAAGACTTATTTGGCCTTGGCCTTATTGGAACAAGCCGGAGATAAAACGAAAGAACGAGTAGAATGTTCCGACAAGCATGTTCCGTCCTCCCCCCGCGGTTTGGATTTACGGGAGGCTTTATTCTATTCTTCTAATGAATACTTCGAAAAGATTTTCCCCGAGCTGGGAAAGGAAAAGCTGCACTCGGTTTTACAGAAGATAGGATACCTTCCTAAGAGTAAATTCTCCGTTTCGGATTGGTGGACCGATATGGACGGCCTAAAACACGGAGGGAGGATCCGCAAGACCCCGGAAGAAATTCACGGATTCTGGGCGGGGATTTTCCAAGACGGCTTCGGGCTTTCCGATCGTCTCGTGTCCGACTGGAAGGAAGTTCTCGTTTGGTCCGATTGTCCCGATAAGAAAGCAGTCGTTTACGGTAAGACGGGATCTTGGGAGTCGAGCTTTTGGTTTCAAGGAAGTCTATACTCCAAGGACTCTAAAG
Organism: Leptospira wolffii serovar Khorat str. Khorat-H2; assembly: GCF_000306115.2. Lineage (NCBI taxonomy): Bacteria > Pseudomonadati > Spirochaetota > Leptospiria > Leptospirales > Leptospiraceae > Leptospira > Leptospira wolffii. The sequence continues at coordinate 27,991 of NZ_AKWX02000020.1, read as the reverse complement.
ATTATGTCATCTACACGATTCTTCAGAGAGGAGAGAAAGCTTCAAGAACGGGAACGATCCGTAGATTTTACGAATTGGTAGGCTGCGAAATGCCTAGTTTGGATTGAGGGAGGGGAAAGTCGGAGTTTAGAAGTTAGAGAACTCGGAGTGACTGGATTCGAACCAGCGACCCCTTCCCCCCCAGAGAAGTGCGCTACCACTGCGCTACACCCCGGTTCTCTTGTAGGATGATTTTTCGAAGTTGCCGCGACTGTAAACCGGTTTTTCTCAGCAGAGAAAATCCGGAGATACGAACCAAATGATTTGTCCGCCTTGGAATTTCTCTCTCGGAATATTCACCGCAAGAGCGGAGCCTGGAGTGAATAAAAAGGATTTTCCCACTCCCGAGATCCCTAATAGATTTTCCGAAAAAATACTTACATCGGGACTGTGACCTACTAGAAGAATCGCATCCGAGTTGGAATTGTCTTTGAGAAGAGGGCAGATCCGAAGATAATCCTCTCCCGGTAAAAGATACTCTATGGATTCGGTTTCCAATTCGGGTTTGAGAATTCGGGAGTAGATTTCCGCCGTAGCCTTGGTTCTGAGATACGGGCTATGATAGATTTTTTTGATCTTGAATCCCGTCTGAAAGAAACGAGCCATCTTTTCGACGTCCGCCTCACCTTTGGGACTAAGTATGCGGGAGGAGTCCTGACCGTCCGGAGAATTAGGGATGGCTTCTCCGTGCCTTGCAATAATAATTTTCATCGAATTAACGAGGACGCTTCTCTATTATATATCTGCATCGTCGAGGGATGAAACCGTTTTTATAAAATTAAATCTCAAGCGACGTTTCGAGACAAGCTCTTATAAAAAGGATTGCCTGGAAATCCTAGGGAACTATCGTTCTCGGCACCTGGTCTAAGGATTTTCGAATGCCTGAATTTGCAATTGAAATAGAAAACCTACGTAAAAATTATCCCCGAGTACAAGCCCTTAAAGGAGTGAGCCTCCAAGTTCCTAAAGGAGGAGTCTTCGGGCTTCTAGGACAGAATGGTGCCGGTAAAACCACCTTAGTCAGAATTCTTCTCGGCTTTTCCAAACAAACGGACGGCGACTGCGAGGTATTGGGTTTAAGACCTTCTCCTCGGACCCGAGCCAAGATAGGCTATCTTCCGGAAAGAATGGCTGTGCCGGCTTACTTATCCGGAAAAGAATTCCTGGAAGCTAGTTTTAAATTGGCTCTTTTACCTTCTTCCCTAGCGAAATCCAGAAGTAAGGAATTATTGGAAAAGCTAGGACTTGCCTCGGCGGCGGATCGTAAAGTCTCCACTTATTCCAAAGGAATGTTACAAAGATTGGGACTCGCAAACGCGTTAGGCGGCGAGCCCGAACTGCTTTTGTTGGACGAACCGGGAACCGGTCTGGATCCTGCGGGCTACAAGGAGTTTCGGGATTTGATCCTGGAGGAAAACGCGAAACGAGGAGTGACCATTCTTATCAACTCCCATCGTTTATTGGAAGTGGAGCAGATCTGTACCGAAGTGGGAATCCTGCATAAGGGCAAGATTATGGCTCACGGCAAATTGGACGAACTCCGCCAGGGTAAGGACAGGCTTCGTATCAAATTAGAAGGGGATCTGGATTCGTATTTAAAGGAGATTTCCGCAGAGTACAAGCAATCCGGAAAAGAATGGGAACTGCTTCCTAAGCCGGGCACGGATCTTAGAAGACTTCCCGCCGAACTTGTGGAAAGAGGTGCCGATATTTTGCTCTATGAAAAAAGGACCGAATCCTTGGAAGAGGTATTTTTCCGCCTCACCCAAGGCACCGATGCGGATCGGAATACAGAAGCAGGAGAAAAGAATTGAATCCCTCATCCGGAAACTCCTTCGTATTTTTCGTCAAAACGTATTTTCAACAGCTTCCCACTCTCATCCGTCTGACTCTAGTCCAGGTGGCTCGGAGAAAGGCTCTCTATTTTCTTTTCTCTCTCCTCTTAGTTTTTCTAATGGGAGAAAGATTCTGCTCCATGACCGTGGGGAGCGAGTCCACACAGGGTGTTCCGGCCTCGTTCTATTTTACGATCACTTCTCTTTGGGTCACCGTTTTTCTGATCATCATCGGTTCCGACCTTCTCAGACAGGATATAGATTCTCAGGTTTTGGTTCTTTGGCTGAGTCGTCCCTTAGATCCGGCGGTATATTTGGCCGGCAAAGCGGTGGCGTTGCTTCTGATCATGTTGGTCTTTGTCCTAGCGGTGTTCGGTGTGCAGAGTTGGTTCGCTTTGGAAATTCCGTGGGACTTCCTACTGTATCAGGGCGCGATGTTTCTTGTTTACGGATTCTTTCTGCTGCTCGCTTTCCAGATTACGTTATCTTCTAATCAGACTCTTTCCATACTTTTCTGTTTCGGTCTATTGCTTGTAACCTCCATGTTGGACAAGGTGGTGTATATGGGGCTTGTAGACAAGAGCCCCTCCGTTAGCGAGACCCAGAGATGGATCGTCGAAGCGATCTATTGGATTCTGCCCCAGGTAGGGACGATTTACCACCACTCAAGCGGTCTATTCGAAGGAAAGAATGAAGGCTATCTGTCCTACGGACCGTATTCTTTTCTGCAAGTGATCGTTTGGGCCGGTATTTTAAAAATCGGGCTTTGGTGGACGACTCGCCGTCGGGAGATTTAAACGACTTAGGCGGAGAGGGAGACAATCTAGGGTTGACAAAACCTCCTCAAGAGTAGGATATAGCTGGCCTTCCGCCGAGCGAAAATGAATATAAATTGGTACCATTTCGAAAAGGAAGGATACTATCTAAGCGTTCGGAACGTAAATGAACGCATCGAAAAGCTAAATCCTCTCTACATTCGTTTTACTACCCTAAATAAGAACGTAGACAAATTAATGAGCGTTCTACTCGACCGATATCTGGTCTACCTGGACGCCATCTCCCTGAAAGAATCCGTGTTCTCCATTTTGAGAGAAAGCGCGATGAACGCGGTAAAAGCCAATTCCAAGCGGATTTTCTTCGCGGAAAATAATCTGAATATCTCCAATCCCGACGATTACACTCGGGGGATGGAGAATTTCAAAAAGGAAATGATCAAGGATAAGGAAAGATACGCGGCTCTTCTGGAAAAGGTTAAATTTCACTGCCTGATCACCTTGGCTTTCAATCGTACCAGTTTTCTGATGAGAGTGTCGAATAACGCTCCGATCATAGCCGAAGAATTAAAAAGGGTGGAGAATCGGATAGGAAAGAGTCGTGAATACAACGACTTAGGCGAGGTATTCGCGGACCATGCGGACGACTCCGAAGGCGCCGGTTTGGGGCTGGCCATGTCCCTCCTTATGCTTAAGAACGAAGGGATAGACGCAGATTGTTATAAGCTCAGGGCGGAAGACGGAGTCACCTCGGCATATATTAAGATTCCCTTGGACTTCAAGCATAGGAACGCATCTTACCAGAGAACCGTTGAGATTATTGCGGAGATAGATAAACTTCCCACTTTTCCGGAAAATCTGAATCAGATCATGAGTCTGATCAATAAACCGGATTCCTCTATCCAGCAAATCACGGAGTCGGTGGCCAGGGATGTTTCCCTTTCCACCAATATCCTAAAATTGGCGAATTCCGCCTCCTTTGCTCAGGGCAGAAAGATAGAAACTCTGGACGACGCGATTAAACTGATCGGTCTATCAGAATTAAATAATATTCTTCTCAGTCTTGGAACCAAGAAGATCCTGGAAGAAAGATACAAGGAGTTCGAGCAGATCTGGGAAATGTCCAGTCTTTCCGCATATATCTGTCGTCGACTTGGGGAAAGAATGGGATGGAAGAAGACCTTTCTAACCAATCTGGTTTGCGCCGCTCTTCTGCATAATATCGGTCTAGTGCTTCTTCTTTCCTTGGAAGGGGATACGATCGCAAAATTGACCGATATTTCGGGCAAGAAACTGCTTCCGTCCACTTTAGGACTCGAGGAAGCAGCTTTAGGAATCACTCATACCTCTTTGGGCGGAATGATCTGCGAGAAATGGAATTTTTCGGATTCGATACGAGTGGCAGCGGAATACCATCACAGACCTCTTATGGCCAAGAAGGAATCCAGGGATATCGTATTTTCCGTTTATTTATCCGATTGGATCATAGATTGCAACGAAGGAAAAGCGGATCCTGCCGCAATCCATTGGGAAGTACTTCAATATTTCGGATTCAAGAAAGACGAAGAATGGTTGGAGTTCGGAAAGAAAGTCATCCAAGAATACAAGTCTTTCCAAAGACAAACCTGAAAAGGCTTTACAGGGAATTTTCCCTTTTTCAGTATTGGAAGAAAGCCGCATATGATTGCCTAATCGCCTTGTAACCCAATTCTTTGGAGCCTCTCCTCGAGGCAGGACCGTTTGAGGTCTTAAGTTACGTATGCCCGAATATTCGGGCGGGCCAAAATCAATGAACGAAAGACAAGTATCGGATCGATCCGTTTGGGACGGAGATCGCGAATCCGAATTGGAAAAAATTTCCAAATCTTTGGGGCTAGATTCTCCCATGCCGGGAAGAGTCATAGGCGAGCAGGGTCAAGAATTCAGATTGCAACTTCCTTCGGAAGAAGGAACCGGAATTTTAACCGGAGCTTTACGATTCGGAGCGGAATCCGCTTTGGATTATCCTATTGCGGGAGATTGGGTCATTGCAACTCGATTGGAGAAGGACCAGTTTTTGATCCATTCTCTTTTGCAAAGAAGGAGCTTACTCGTTAGGAAATCCAAGGGAGAACTCCTTACTCCCGATCCCATTTGTGCGAATATGGATCGTATCTTTCTCATCCAGGGATTGGACGGCGATTTCCAACCCAGGCGATTGGAAAGAACTCTGGTCCAAATCTGGGAAAGCGGTGCGGCTCCGATCATTCTACTCACTAAGGCGGATTTGTATTCGGAGAGAAAATCCGAATTAGAGGAGAAGATTCGAACGGTAAGGGAATCCGCTCCCGGCGTTTCAGTACATTCTATTTCCGTGTATGAAGGAATCGGAATGAAAGAGCTATCCGAATATTGGAAAGAGGGAACTACTTCGGCCTTTATTGGATCCTCAGGGGCGGGAAAATCCTCGCTCTTGAATCTATTGGTCGGAGAAGACGTTCGTAGCGTGAAGGACGTCCGGGAATCGGATTCCAGAGGAAAGCATACTACGAGTAATCGGTGGATGTTCCGTTTGGGTTCGGGGGCTTGGATACTGGATACTCCGGGGATGAGAGAGATACAACTCTGGTCCGACGGATCCGGATTAGAGGATACGTTTCCCGAAATCTACGAAGCTGCGAAGCATTGTAGGTTTCAGGATTGCTCTCATATTTCCGAACCGGATTGCGGAGTTAAATTGGCGATCGATTCGGGAAAGATTTCGGAGGAACGATTCAAAAGTTATCTGAAATTGAAAAGGGAATTGCAAAGGAGCGCGAACCTTGCCGTTTCGAATTCTATTGAATCCAGAGCCGAAAAAGCCAAATGGAAATCCATTCATAAGGAACAGAAAAGGATGCAGAAGCAAAGAGAAAACGAAAGGTATCGCTGATCTATAAAGGAAATCGAAAACTCTCTGCCGCTCTGTAAAAATCCTCCGGTTTCAGTTCTTCCGGGCGTTTGTCCAACGAAATAGCGGCGGAGTCGACGGATTCCCGTAGTAGGTTACGAACCGATTCCTCGCCGAAACCGAAGGGTAATCCTTCGGGATAAAAGGAGAGGAGAGGGGCTTCTTTGAGAGAGGAGCCTATCTTCTTTCTTTTTCCCCAGAAAAGGATCCTACAAATCATTTCCAAGATTCGGAAATGTCTTTTGTCTAGGAAACGAGGGTTTGCCTCGTAGGATAGCACGCTCGAGTCCACGTTGGGGCTGGGATAAAAAGAACCTGCCTTAATCGTTTTACGATTTTGGAAACCGCCGTACGCCCCCGCATAGACGGATAAAGAGGAGATTTCCTTGGTGATTCTTTGCGCGAATTCCTTTTGTACCAGAAAGACGGCACCCAGTAGTCCTTCCAATTTTTCGAGAGAAAGAAGAATCAGTTCGGAAGTGATATAATAGGGAAGATTTCCGAATAAAAAACATTTCTCCCGAATGGAAGAGGTAAGAGTCTCTCTTGCGTCTCCCGATACGATTTCGGCCTCGGGTAGGAATTCCTTCAACCATGCGGAATATACGGGATCTATTTCGAAAAGTTTCAGCTTTTTTCCCTGCGCGGCCAGAACGTGAGATAGGGCTCCCAATCCTGGGCCGATTTCCAATAGTATATCCGATTTTTTTAATAAATCCGGATTTGCGCTTTGGAATAAGGAACGAACGGCGTTGGGGTCGATGAGGAAATTCTGGCCCCATTTCTTAAGAGGGGCCGAAGAACGTTCCGTTAGGAATTCCCGAATCGCAGTCGGCTTATAAAACGGGTATTCGGGGGAGCTCATCCCCTCCAAGAAACTCCCAGCCGGGGCCGATTCCAAGTCGTTTTCGTAAAAGGTTCCACTCCCAAGGATCCTCCTTTTTGCCGAAGCGGGATATCAACAGAATTAGGCCGTTTCCTTGTTTCGTTCTCCGCGGTAAATCGGTCAGAGAATCCTTTCCGACTTCGAATCGGATCATCTTTCTTTCCGGAAACGGAAGTCCGAATTCCGCACGTTTAGGGACCTGCATCCAGCCTTGGGACTCCCAATCCTTAGGAAGTCTTCCTCCTCCGAATTTTAGGGAGATCGATTTTCTTTTTCCTAAGCAACGAAGCACCCATTCTAGACAGGTCTCATGCTCTATATAGATTTCATGAATAGAATCCCTACCCCCGCAAAATAAGTCCGGGTCCTTTCCGATGGATCTATATAAGAATTTACCGCTGTACTTGCATTTACCTACGATACTCAGCGAATGATCCGATTCGACGATAAAACTGAATTTGTCCCCGAAGAAGACAGGCGGCTTATTCTGCCAATCCGAAGAATATGCCAAAAGGAAATGAAGTCCTACGCAAATGAATAAGCCTAAGATCCAGGCATGATGGCTTATGAGGTCCATCGGAAACTTTTTCGACACGTTTTTTCCGCTTAGATCCAAAGGTCGTACATTCTCCGAGTTTCTGCGGGATAATTTCCAGAGAACGAGAAATAGGATCAGAAAAATCCAGATTGCGAGAGCGAAAGATTTCGCGTTTCCTCTATAATATCTGGGAAGGCTCCAATCCGAATCCGCCCAGAATACGGTGGTGAATTCCAGGAATTCCAGAATCTTAGTAACGATAAACCATAAAAATTTCGTAATGCTTAAGGGGAGGAATATCTGTAATACCAAGGAAAGATAAAGTAAGGGAAGTAATATACCGCTGAGAGGCACTAATATGAAATTGAGTCCCAAGGATCCGAAGCTATAGGTACCGAAAAAGAACACCAGCGTAGGAAGAGTCCCTAACCCTGCGGAGGTCGAAACTAGGATATTCTCTTTTAGAAAAATAAGGATTTTCGTCCTTAGACCGTTCTCCTCCGAAACTTTCGGAAAGCATACTTCCAAGCAAGGCAGTAGTAGTAGAATGGAGGTTACAGCTCCGAAAGAGAGGAGGAAAGAGACTCCGAAAGCCCGGCTCGGATCCCAGAGGTATAAAATTCCCGCGGAGCCTATCAGTAAATCCGAGGATCTGGATTTACGGAAAAAGACGGTTTGGACCAGAAGCCAAGAAGAAAAGACCCAGGCTCTCGCTAAGGATACCGGAAATCCGAGTGCGGCCAAATATAAGAATCCGAATATTACGGGGAGGAATCTCGGGATATAATATCCCAAGAAAGGAATCCTTTGAAAAAGAAAGAAAAGGCAAGCGAGTAGGATGCCCAGATGCAAACCGGACGCGGCGAATAAATGTAGTATCCCTCCTTCTCTCGCGTCTTCTTTGAATTCGCGGCTGAGATTCTTCGCGTCTCCTAAGACCAACCCTAAGGAAATCTCTTTTGCCTGTCCTCGTATTTCCGCTTCCCGCAGCAGCCCTTCTACTCGTATGGAAAACTCCTTTTTCCAGCTCTGTGATTCGGAAAGGAAGGGTGCGGTTCTTTTAGTGTATCCACCGCAAACAAGAAAGAAGAATAGAACGGTTCCCCAGGAAAGAGCAGTAAGCTTTCGATTCCTGCGGAATCTAAACCCGGAGAGTATTATATAAATAGAATGCAATGACACCCATAACAGAGTGCCGTCCGGTAGGAAGGACTCGAAAAAGACCCCTAAGAGTAGTCCGAGATTGAAAAAGGAAAAAAGGGAGCAGGGGATCCAGTCCCTGTAGGTTTCTTCTAGGATTTTTCCCATGGGGAATCCGTTTCCCCAGGAAGGCTTTTCGATTACGGAATTTTTGTTCCTTTTTAAGAAAGAAGAGAATTATCCGAGTCTGGAGATTCCGATTCCCATTCTATCCCTGACTTTTCCTAGGATTGCGGAAGCGGTATTTCTGGCTTTATCGGAACCCTTTTTCATTACGGCTTTTACGTAGGTGGGATCGGCTGCAATCTTCTCTCTTTCTTTGCGGTAAGGTCCGAAATAATCCAGAATATTCTCCAAAAGGGCCTTTTTCAGATCTCCGTATCCGGTTCCGGGAGTGGAGAATCTATTCTGTAGAGCCTTTCTTCCTTCCGTGTCCAGAAAAAGGGAATGGATCGCATATATTACGCTTTTTTCATAATCCTTGGCCTCGTCGACTCCTGCGGAGTCGGTTACGATTCCCATTACGGATTTCTTGAGTTTCTTTTCGTCGTCGAAGAAGTTGATCGTGTTCCCGTAGGATTTGGACATCTTGGCCCCGTCCACTCCGGGGACGATTGCGGTTTCTTCGTCGATTTCCGGATCGGGTAGTTTGAAGGTCTCCCCGTACTGTGCGTTGAATTTTTCCGCTATATCTCGAGCGTATTCCAGATGCTGTTTTTGGTCCTTACCGACGGGAACCCGATCGCTATCGAAAGCTAAAATATCCGCTGCCATGAGAACGGGGTAGAAGAAGAGTCCACCGCTAGGAGTGATCCCTTTTGCCACCTTATCCTTATAAGAATGCGCCAGCTCCAATTTCGGAACCGTGATCGACATACTCAAATACCAGGTGAGCTCGGTCACTTCCGGAACTTCGGACTGGATCCAAAACGTGGATTTATCCGGATCGATTCCAAGCGCTAGAAAATCGCAAACGGCGTCGTAAGTGTTCTCCGTTTGGTTCTTCGCCGAGGTGAAAGTGGTTAGTGCGTGCAAGTCGGCGACGAAGCAGAATAGATCGGTCTTATCTTGGTAAGCGACCAACTTGCGAATGACCGAGAAGTAATTTCCTAAATGCAATTTACCAGAAGGTTGAACCCCGGTCAATATCCTCATTGTTCCTCCGAGGATGAAGAACGCTGAGGACTATCGAAAGGTTTGCCCGATAAGCGTTCGTATTCAGATTTTAGAGCTTGTAGTTCTACGTCGATTTTTCTATGAGCGGTAAGCTTGTTTACCGTGAATTTATCCTTGTAGATGACTGCGTAGTTGAAAAGTAGTTGGGCCATATCTACGAAAACATATTCCATAGTCTTACCATTCAGCCTGTTTCCGGAGACCATCGTAGAATCGTAATAAGGAATGAATCTATGTAGTACTTTCACTTCTTCGATGACTTTTTCCTTGGAAGCGAGTACTCTTTCGTTCAATTGCCCCTTGGCTTCGTAGTCCTTGGCCAAGAGATGATTCTCCACGATCACATTTATCTTCTCGGCGAATTTGCCCATGAAGGCGGACGCTTCCGATAATAATCGGAGAAGATTGATGGTGATTTGGTCTTCTACGTTACTGCCGGAAGTGTTTTGGTTGAAGGTGGCGAAAGTATATTGGAAGCTCGGATACTTTTTATTGAACGCATCCAATTGGCGCAGAAGGTTATTGATCTCTTCGATTTCCGATTTAAATAAACCGGGTTGGGTCATCAATACGTCCCTATTGTGGTTCTTGGTGCCGATCTTAACCGTTCCTTCCAACATCGGAGTATAGCAGGATTGGAAATCGCGCATTAGGATATAGATGAGTTTATGGGGCATCCCTTTATAGGAGGCCTTGAAGGCGGAGGAGTTCATATTCTCCGGCATATGATGCACGAAATAATCGTCCACGACCCCGTTTAAGAAATCGAAAGAGATCTTTCCATTCTCGTCTATTTTGAAGTAGCGTTGTCTAAGACCGTAAAGCTCTTCCTTCTTATTTACCCGAGTGAGGATATCGTCGGCGAGTTTGATGAGAGTAGTCTCGACTTCTTTCGTGATATCCGGAGATCCTTGGAACTTGGTCTCGTTAATGGGCGGAACGTTCAGGGAGTCCAGAATTTCGGCCCAGCTTACCACCTTTTTGTTGGAGACTACGTAAAACGCTCGAATGGCGTCCGTCAATTTAGGGCGGCCGTTTTCCAGATTCAGTCCGTAGTTGAGCCCCGAAATAATGGAAGGAAGCTTCATCGAAAGCTTTTCATCCTTTTTCACCAGCTCGGGAACGTTAGAAAGTATAATGTCTCTCGCGTCCTCTCTGGAAAGATGGCGGGCATAATACATCTGCATTTTTAAGGAACGGTTCAGGAAAATTTCGGGCGAGATCTCGTCGATGAAGAGGGAGTCCAACGAAATGAAATTATTGAAGAACTTATTGAAGTTTAGAACAACATTATATACTAAAGGTCTCCAGTGCCTCCAGCCTTGGCTTTCCGCTAAACGCAAGGCCTGTAATGTGGAGATGATCTGATCTTCCTTCAGGGCCTTGAATAGCCTTTCTACCGAAGGCGCGATTTTGGAGTTTCTACCTAAGAAACCGACTTCTACCGTTCCGGTCTCTTTTGCGAATTTGGAGATATTCGCATTTCCGCCGAAGAGGTTGGCCAAGAATCCAAGTCCCGCACCCGGATCTCCGGTAGTTTTCTTAACCGGTTTGGGAGCTGATTTGGCGGCTGAAGAAGAAGGGGTCTGCCGGGAGGATTTGTCTTCGTCTTCCGGCTTTTTGCTATCTTCTCTTTTCTTTTGCTCGAATTCCTCATCGACCTTCTTCATCAGGTCGATACGAATGAAGATGTCGTTGGATTTTTGTATGACTTCGTCTATCTGCTGTTGGTGTTCGGGAGAACGCGACTTGCGATAGAGGTCTGCGAAGACCTTATGGGCGTCTGTGCGAGAAGAGGACAAGATCTATTCCCTCTCGTTGAGCGGGTTCTCCACGATTTGGGAACTGGAAGGCGCGGAAAAATTAAAGAGAGAAGCGGAAAGCCCGATACCGGTTTGCACACCGGAGAAACTTACGGAAGTATATTCTCCCGTTCCTTTATGTTTCATTCTAAGAGTTCTGGGCGTATTGTCCGGTCCCACCGTCACCACGATTTCTTCGTACGTTCTATTTGCCGATTTCAAACGAAGAGATCCGCCTACTGGCGTCACTTCTTCGTATCCGGACAGGAGTCCCGCGATTCCCCCGGTCAGGCCTTTGACGTCCTGCTTACCGGTGATGCCTCTAGCCGGAGAATAAAACCAGAGAAAACGCCCATTAGAAGCGATGACCCTACCATCCGAAAATTTCACATGCAATTGGTTGGGTTTTTTATAAGAAAGTGTTCCGGTCAGCTCGTTATTGATCGTGATGCTTGCCCGAAGACTCGAGATTTCGTTCATCTTTCCGATGATCGCATTGAGCCGATCCCTGCCCGGGTCGGATAAAATAGAAGTGCCGCAGATCAGTAGAGCTGCGGCACCCAAAAAGGATAAGATACCCTTGGATGAAGCCATAATCGTTCCTACTATGGCTTCATTAGACGAAATTATCCAAGTACTTTTTTAAACTCGTCGGTCAGGGCCGGAACGACTTCGAAAAGGTCTCCCACGACTCCGTAGGTAGCCACTTTGAAGATCGGAGCGTCTCCGTCCTTATTGATCGCAACGATATACTTAGAGGATCCCATTCCGGCCAAGTGCTGGATCGCTCCGGAAATTCCGCAGGCGATATAGCAGTTCGGGGAAACGGTTTTACCGGTTTGACCCACTTGATGGCTATGAGAAATCCAGCCGGCGTCTACAGCCGCACGGGAAGCTCCCAATGCAGCACCTAAAACGTCAGCCAAGCCTTGGAGAACAGGCCAGTTTTCAGGCCCTTTGATACCGCGTCCGCCGGATACGATAATGGAGGCTTCTGCCAATTGGACTTTGTTTCCACCGCTTAAATCGGAAGAAACGATCTTAACTTTTGCATCTCCGGCTGCCGGGCTAGCCGCTTCTGCAGCGCCAGCTCCCGCTTTTTGAACTACTTCTTGGGAGTTCGGGCGGATAGTGAAAATTCCGATCGGGCTGGTAATTTTGAAATTACCGTAAGCTTTTCCGGAGTAGATCGGCTTCTTAGCTACGACTTTTCCTCCGTCTACGGAAAGACCGACTACGTCGGCGATGATCCCCGCGCCTACTTTCACCGCAAGGCGAGGAGAATAGTCCTTACCTTGGGAAGTGTGAGGAAGAAGAATCACGGAAGGATTCTTGTCCTTAACTACTCCGGCTACTAAATTAGCCCAAGTTTCAGCGTTGAAGTCGCCTGCATTAACGGTAACTACGCTGTCCGCACCTACCGCTCCGAGGTCTCCTGCGAATTTTTCAACTCCGGATCCTATCAGAAGAGCGGTAACTTTTCCTCCGAGGGCATCCGCGATTTTGCGGCCCGCAGAAGTGATTTCTTTGGAGATCTTTTTGAGTTCTCCGTCTTTGAGTTCGCCTACGATTAATACGTTGCTCACGGGTCTTCTCCTTAGATAACCTTAGCTTCTTCGCGAAGCGCTTTGACCAGCTGCTCTGCGTAACCTTTTGCGTCCGCAGCTTCCAATTTACGTCCTGGAATACGTGGTGGAGGTGGCTCCAATCCTACAACTTCCACTTTGCTTGCCGGGTTGCCCAGGTCCGCAGGAGTTTTAGTTTCGATCGGTTTCTTTTTAGCCGCCATCAACCCTTTCAGGTTAGGATAACGAGGTTCGTTCAGGCCTTTTTGAGCGGTGATTGCAACAGGAAGAGAAGTTTCCACAACCTGAGTTCCGCCTTCCACTTCTTTAGTGGACTTAACGGTAGTTCCGCTGATCTCTAGGCTAACTGCGAATGCAATATGAGCGATTCCGAGTGCTTCCGCTACTTGGATAACGACTTGAGAGCTGTCGCTGTCGATAGATTGGCGTCCGCCGATGATGACGTCTGCATTTTCTGATTTTGCAAAATTGGCGATGAGTTCTGCGGTTAGAACCGTATCGAAAGGAACGTAATTGTCTACTTTGATTTGAACGGCACGGTCCGCTCCCATAGCGTAAGCTTGGCGTAAGGATTCTTGGACGCGGTCCGGACCGAGAGAAACAGCGATGACCTCTCCTCCGTTTTTCTCACGCAGTCTAAGACCTTCTTCAATTGCGAATTCATCGTACGGAGAGATAATCCATTTAATTCCGGCTTCGTTGATGGACTTGTCCCCGACTTTGATATTCGTTTCGGTGTCAGGCACCTGTTTCACTAAAACGATGATCTTCATGAACTTTCGTTCTCCAAATAAATAGGGCTATAAACACGAAATTTCCGAAAAGCCTCGATGCAAACTACTTTTTTTGCGTCATTTCGGGAAATATGGCCTATCGGAACAGAATGAGTGTTCTGCTCCAAAAATAGACCCAAAAAAGCCCGGCTATAATCACTACCACGTTCCAGTCCGTTTTTAATAGAAAGGTCAGGCCCCAAAAGAAAGGAAGTAGAAGGAAAGATAAAAGAAAAAGGAACCAAATCCAAGAAGAAGCGAGTAAGGGAGAGGAGAAGGAGGACTCGATGGTCTCCCGTATCCCGTCTAGATTTTTGGAAGCGGGAGCTAATCCTCGGAGGCCTAAGAAAAAGGTACTCGCGCAGATCAAAGTTAATACGACAGAATATAGCATCAATGTCCCCTAAAGTAAAAGGAAAGGAGTCCTTTCCGGGTTCTCGCATTCGAACTTCGAGAGGAAACCCGCTAATAAGATGCTCCGGAACCTTTCGGGATGTCCAGCGGGATTCGATAGAAGCCCGATTAAATTAAACCCGGAGGCGGATCAAGGAACGCGACGTAAATTTAAGGATTCTAGAGTTGCCGGATGAGCTTTTGTGGAATGGATGCGAATTTGGATATCATCCGCCGGCTTATCTTCCAGCATAAATTCAACGCTGACTTTACGACCGTCCCCGGTTCCTCGGGATTCCGATAAAATTAAGAAGGAAGACTGGTTTGCAGTGACGCTGAATTTCGCCTTGTCCAGGGAATTTCCGATGAATTCCGCTCTATATTTTTCCTTCGACCTTCCTGCCAGATAAAAATCGTAAGCCACAATCTTATCGAAACGGTTATCCGGATTTTTTTTATCCGATATCACAGGCTCCGCATCGTAAACAAAATCTTCCGGGCCGACGGAGAAAGTATTTTGAGATACCCGATCGTTCTCTTTTTTGGGATCGATTTTATAAACCTGGTATTGTAATTTTCTGCGCAATATCAAATCCGGATAACGGTTTATAGTATCCATCGGAAAATTACCGTTCAGTCGTATCCTCTCCACTTTTTCCAAAGAGACGTTTTCATCTTTGAGATGAAAATCCTGATCTATCAAGTAAACGTTCCAGCCAGCCTCCAAAAGAGGATTTACTCTCTGTAGGAAGGGCCGCACTCTGTGGATAAGATACGTATTTTTTCCGCTAATATAACGAAGAGGGCTTGCAATATCCTCTTTCTTCGTGAAGTAGATCGCTTTTTCTTCAGGAAGGGAGGAAGTTAACCTTTCGAATTCCTCCGAATATTCGGAATACATTCTTTCGAACAGGATCAGCTTGTCCCGTTTATACAAATGGTAGGAATATCCTATAATTGTCGAAAAAATCAGGATCCATTTGACGAACGAGGTTTTTACGGGGAAGGAATAAATTCCCACAACCCCCATGATACATACGAAAGGTACGGAGAATAAGACCCAACGTCTGGAAGCCCAAAAATGATCGGCCATAACGCTAGGTTCGTATAAATAAGTGAAAGAGAGAAAGGATCCTAAAAGTAGGAATATCCAGGCTCCCGAATACTTTTTTCGGAACGAGAGAAAATCCAATCCGAAGATGCCGATTACGATCAGTGCGAAAGGAACGTAGAATTGGAAGAATAGGAAGCCGTTCTTATAGAAAAAACTAATATCGTCCAAAGCGAAGCGGGCGCTGATCTTAGGTTGAACGAAATTGGCAAAGCATACTAAAGAAAACAGGGTCGCAAAAATAAGAATCCTAAGAATGAGGAGATTTTTAAGGATTATACTCCTGACTTTTTCCACAAAGGCTCGACCCATTTCGAAATAAGAAAGCCCGAGTAGGGCGATCAGGAAAAGTAAGGAGCCGGCGCATAAAAGGGTCAGCTTCAGGAGAGGTTTAGCATTCCAAAGATATAAAATATATGGTTTGGAATTGGTAAGTCCGTAAAGAATCCCCAGAGCGGAAAGAATCGTAAACCCGAAAAGGAAATACAATCCCTTCGTAAGGTATTTCTTTCTCATGAAAAGTAGATATGCGATGAATAGTACGATTGCCGGAAAATAGATTAAACTGTCGATCCTATTGAAGCTGCTAAGGCCAAGGACGACTCCGGCAAAAAACATCCACGACTTATTCTTTCGAAAGAAATCCAGAGCTAAGTAAGCGGAGAAAATGATCAATAATTGGCCCAGGGTCTCGGAGAGTGTGGTGCGTACATTCCACAATTGTGCCGGGTTTAGAGCGCAAAAAGCGGCGGCTACCAGGGCACCCCAAGGTCCGATCAGTCTTCTTACGATCAGAAATATGAAAATAACCGAAAGTATTCCGAAAACGGAATTCACCCGAATGGCTCCGTCGATTCCGAATAAATCCGACGCTAACGCTAAAAAGGTCGGATACAAAGGGTAAAACCGCGGGGAAAGGGATCCTGAATGGAATTTCGAATTCGGTTCGATTGACTGGTAACCGTGAACGATATTATCCCCTAAGATCTTATGCAGGTCCTCGTAATTGGGATCGTTGAAGTCAAGACCGCCCGTTTTTTGGATCTGGCTTCCGTATACGACATATACTCCATGATCCCGATCGCCTTTGATGTATTCGGTCGGAAAAAAGAAGTATAAGTAGGCGGATACGAATACCAGAAAGAATAGCGCGATACTCGCCGGTAAATCTTTCGATTTACCGAACCCTGACATTGGATTTAGGAAAGGGCTGATTTTTAGAAAGAATAAGGAAACGCAAGCTGCGACGGACAAAAAGAATAAAATCAGAATCACATATGCGATCTTATAGGAATCGAAAATTACGAGAAATAGAGAGATGGAACCTATGATTAACGCCGTTACGGTTACTGATGTTGCGTTTCTGGAAAGAGGTTTTACGAAACCTTTGGTTTTGAGAAAAATCGAGGTAAAATATGCGAATGCAAAAAAGACTAGAAGAAATAAAATAATTACCAATAGCTCTACCGAATACGATTAGAATCGAACTGTTTTTTTTGTAAAGTCCGTATTTCCGGAAGATGATCGCAGGTTTCGAAAAGAATCTTTCGAGCGGGAGAAAATTTGTCTCATTCGAGTTGTTACTCTTTTTTTTGCCGAGGAAACCGAACCACCTGGAATTCGATCGGAACTAGGTTGCTTTTTCGAAGGTTTTAGAAAAAATTCAACAGAAATAGTGCAGAGGCAAAAATGAAAGGAGCCGGAGAAATGAGGGCCGATCTTTATAACCCGACGGAGGATCATCTTTCTCTTCGGGAGAATGTGAGCGCGTTCGCCAAGGAAAATTTGGATTCGCAGGCGAAGGATCACGACGACGAGGAAAAATTCAACAAGGATCTATTTCGCAGACTCGGTTCCGAATTAGGGATCTTCGGTGTCACCGTCCCTCAGGAAGAAGGGGGCATGGGGTTGGACCCGGTAGCGAGCGTGATCATCCATGAAGAATTCTCCGCATACGACCCGGGATTCACACTTTCCTATCTTGCCCACGAAGTTCTGTTCGTGAATAATTTCTTCCATAGCGGCAATTCTTCCCAAAGGGCGAAGTATATGCCTAAGGTCCTTTCCGGAGAATGGATCGGAGGCATGGGTATGACCGAACCCGGAGCGGGGACCGACGTACTCGGAATGTCTACAGTAGCCGTGAAAAGAGGGGACCGTTACGTTCTGAACGGAATCAAACAGTTCATTACGAACGGAAACGTAGGACAGGTTTTTCTAATATACGCAAAAACTCATAAAGATTCCCGTAGGACCACTTCTTTCATCGTGGAAAGTTCCTATCCCGGTTTTAGCGTGGGTAAAAAAGAGGAGAAGATGGGGATGAGATCCTCTCCTACCACCCAGTTAGTATTCGAGAATGTGGAAGTGCCGGCAGAAAACCTTATCGGGCAGGAAGACGGGGCCCTCACGCATATGATGCGAAACCTGGAGATAGAAAGAGTGACTCTGGCCGCTCAATCCTTGGGGATCGCTAAAAGATGCGTGGAGATCATGTGCGAATATTCCATTCTTCACAGAGAGGCGTTCGATAAGAAGCTAATCGACTTCGGACAGATCCAACGTTTGGTCGCGGAGTCATATGCAGATTATCTGGCGGCCCGGGCCTTGGTTTACGATGTCGCCTCCAAGATTCATCCGGAAAACAGGAATTCTTTGGGCGCCGCCTCGGCCAAGTTAGTCGCTACTCAGATGGCGGAGAGAGTTTCCCGAAACGCAATTCAGGTATTGGGGGGCTACGGTTATTGCCGGGAATATCCTGTGGAAAGGTTGCATAGGGATGCGATTCTTCTCTCTATAGGAGGAGGAACGAACGAGGCGATGCAGAAGAATATCGCTGCGGACCTGAAAAAGGTCTACACCACCTCAGCCTGATTCTCGCCCTATAATCTTTCGTATTTTAGCGTTAGGGAGTCCGTCTCTCGTAAGATACGGATACTTTTAATATGGAATTCGGGAGTTCGACTCCCTTATTCCTTTGGAGGAAAATCGAAAAATGAAGCGGAAGAAAGTTTTCCATATCTGCCTAAAAGCCGCGTTTAGCTATGCACTCCTGTCTTGCCTGTTCTCGTCCGGTCTATTCGCTACGGACCGAGAATCGGGAAATCAAAACAATAGCAATTGGTCGGTCCAATACGGATTCGGATTCGGGGCTCCGACGGTCCAAAATCCCGGAATATTCGGAAATCCGAATGCCGCGATAGCATCCACCTATCTTGCTAATAGCTTGTTCGGCGGAGGTTCCATCGATTTTGCGACTTTAGCCTTATTGTCTAAGACTCCCGAACCGCCCAAAGTGAATTCCTACGGGTCTCGTTTTTACGCCGAATACGCTCCCGGGTTCATAGGCTTCGTGTTCGGGATGAATGCGGACGTATTACAATTTACCTTTCCGCAGGACAATACGCTCCTTTTCGCCGCTTTGCAACAGCAAGCAAGTACGGGAAGTATCGACTCTACACTTCTTTCTACACTCGCAAATCCTCCGGCACAAAAGTTAGGCTTAAACGTAACTACTCTTGATTTTGCATTGAACCTGCACATGAATGCTCGTAAAACGGTGGATCCTTACTTCATGTTAGGACTCGGAGTCGGAGGTTGCGATTTCAATTGCTATTCGGGTAAGGTTTTCGGTCGCTTGGGGGTAAGATTCAATTTAGGAGGAGCTTACGTCTTCCTGGAAGGCGAATATAATAATTACTGGATCAAGTATACAGATTACCAGCAAACGCTGCAAATGAACGGTCCTAAAGCGACTATGGGTTTCGGGGTTTACTTATAACCGATACTTAACGAGCGGGAGTTCGTTCCCGCTTCTTATGCTTCGCTTCCCGTTTCCCATCTTCCTTCGGCGCGTAAAGTTCTTCCCGTATAAGGGCCTATTTGTAAGTTCTGTTTTCAGGGCCTACTAGCGACTAGGCCGAAAGGGATGCTTTAAAATACTCATGAAAAAAATAAGAACGAGAAGAAGGGACTCGGAAACCCAACTTACAAAAGGGAGAGTTTTCCTCTCTCTGGTTGCGGTCCTTCTTACCCTGTTATTCGCGGAGTCCTGTTCCTCATTCCAAAATTCCCAATCCTCCCATTCTAAAGGTAGGATCTCTCTAGACCGTGACGATTTGGTCCTTACCGAAACCGATCCTCCTCCTGCGGATAGACATTTGCATGCGGACCATTATCCCGCTTCTAACGAAAGACGACTGGATTTATTCAAATCCAGAGTGGAAGGTCTCGGTGGAGGTTATGTAGGAGTAGGAACCGATCAGAATCTGACCTTGATTGCATGGGCAAAGAGCGATTACGCCTATCTTACGGACTTCGATCCTGTAACGGTTTCCATCAATCGTATCCATCTGTATTTTCTGGAGTTGGCTCCCAATTACGCGGAATTCGAAAAATTATGGGATGTGAAGAATAAGAAGGAAACTCTGGGGGTATTGGAAAAACGATTCTCCACCGACCCGGAATATAACGTAATTATAAAATCCTATGAAATTGCTCTCAGAAAAGGGGGAGTTCCCCAAAGATTGGGGGACTTGCATAAGATTTCCAAGGTTTATCCTCAGTTTACTTCTTTTCATAATGACACGAAAGACTACGAGTTTTTGAGACAAATGGTTTTGGACGGTCGGATTCTGGCGGTGGATGGAAACTTGCTCGGGGGAAAAACCTTCAAATCCGTAGCGGAAAAGTCGGAAAGACTAGGAATTCCGATCCGCATTCTATATACCTCCAACGCGGAGGAATACTTCCGTTATCCGGAAGGAATGAAGAATAATTTTCTGAATCTATACTCTGACTCCAAGAGCTTAGTCGTAAGAACGGTTACCAAGGGAGCTAGAGTATACGGTTTCCCGGACGGAGAGATGTTCCCGAAAGAATATCCGTTTCACTATAATATCCAGCCTCTGGAGAATTTCAAGACCTGGCTGAAGAACGAAAATCCGTTGTCCACTACTCGTATCTTGAAAAGTAGAACTCCAGTGGTAAAAGGATTTTCCGTAATCGAAAATCTTCCGGACAGTCCCGCCGCAAAATCGACGGCTCAGGGCGGAGATAAAAAATAGGAACAAAAGGACTTTCCCGATAAAAGAGGCGAATATGATAAAAAGGATCTATAATAAAAATATAAAATTTCAAAAGGTCCTTTTTCTTTCTTTTTTACTGGCTTTTTCGGTTCCCTGTTCTCCGCAGAGCGTTCAGTTAACTTCCGGCGGACCCTCGCCGGTTAAAATCGTAGCAGTGGGGGATATCATGTCCCACCAAACCCAAATCGATTCAGCTTATAGTAAAGAATGCGATTGCTGGGAATTTTCCGAAGTCTTCCAAGAAGTAGCTCCTATCATCTCCGAGGCGGATCTCGCCGTGGGAAACTTGGAAACCACTCTTCCGGGAGATCCTAAACAATATACCGGATACCCACAGTTCGGGGCGCCGGATTCTTTAGCTAAAGCGATCAAAGACATAGGGTTCGATGTTCTTTCCACGGCAAATAACCATTCCTGCGATAAGGGCAAATTGGGAGTGGTTCGCACCGTATCCGTGTTGGAGGACTTGGGTATCAAACATCTCGGGACCTACAGAACTAAGGAAGAATATGATAAAAATAGAATATTGCCGGTTTCCGTCGGAGATCTGAATCTCGTATTTTTGGATTATACTTACGGAACCAACGGCTTGGAGATCCCCGCCGGAACGGTGGTAAATCTAATCGATAAGGAATTGATCGCGGCGGATATCGCCCTGGCTAAAAAGTCCAAGCCGGATGGAATCGTGGTCATGTACCATTTCGGGACCGAATATCTGCATGAGCCGGATCCTTTTCAAGTCGAGATGGTGGATCATGCTTTTCAATCGGGAGCGGATATCGTATTAGGCGGTCATCCTCATTCTCTCCAAAGATTCGGAAAGAAGATCGTGAAGGACAAGTTCGGTCTGGAAAAAGAAAGATTCTTCATCTATTCTTTGGGAAATTTCATTTCGGGCCAGGACCGTCGTTATGTGGACGGAGGGATCATCCTAAAATTCTCCCTGTCCAAAGAAGACGGAAAGCTAACGGTTTCCGATATCAATTACGAACCCGTATGGGTTTACATTGATAGAACGGGAAGTAAAACGCAATTTCGTCTTTTGCCTGTACGAAAGTATTTATCGAACGACCAACCTCGTAAACTTCCCGAGAACGCTTTTCTGAGAATGAAACAGTTCTATAAGGATACTACAGATAGATTGGGAAATCCAAAGTAGAATCAGACCGCGATTCTACCCATACGGAATCTGTCGGAAGAAGAAATAAAAACCTCCTCGTCCGAATGCAATCTTAGCATAGAAGGTTCCGGCCCGAATGAGGTCGCTATCATTCTTCTTCCCGAACCGGAAATTCCGAAGCCGCCAAGCTCGGTACTGATCTTACCGGCCGGCGCCGAAATATGAATGATGGAAGGATCCAAGGCGGATAATCCGGAAAGATGTATCCCTCCTTTGCAATAGAGGCAATTCTCTAAACCTTTAAGGAACCGAACGTCCCGGATCCTTAAGATGTATTTGGAAAAGAGCGTAAAACTACCTTCTCCTTCGCTTAAAGTCATCGTTCCCGTAGAAGAGATTAATTTATATTTTCCGAATATGCAATGAGCGATAATATCCCCGTCCTGGGTGGAGGCGCTCACTTCTCCTTGCAAATTCCTGAGAACTATATCCCCTTTCGCGGATATTATGGAAAAAGAACCGGATGCGTCTTCCAGACGAATGTCTCCCTCGTTGCCGATGATCCGAACGATTCCGAAGGAGCCCTTCATTCTTACAGGTACGGATTCTCCTATGATTTTGATTTCCATTCCTTCCGGGATTTTGAGATGAATACGAGCCTCGGCGGATTCGGAGGAAAACAAAGGGGTTTCCGTAAAGATCCGTAGTACATTCTTCTTTTTCTCTATGCGGATTTGTATTTTTCCTTTCCGAAAGATTTCCAAATCGGGGATTTCATTTCCGGAAAATACGGCGACTTCTCCTCCGTAGCCGACCAATTCTATTCTTTCTACATCTTCGAGATCTAAGGGGTAGATTTCCTTTTGGATTTCTTTCATCGCTTCGAATCCTCCGGATTTTTCCGGGAAACAGGTTCCTCCTTGACGGAATTGTTTTCCTATGGGGACCTGATTCTCAAATACAAATTAACTTGGGCTCTAAATATCTTAGAGACTAAGATAAATACCGTCTAAGAGATATGGCCAAATCTGCAAGTAAAAAACCGACCCGGACGGAAATTCATGAATCCCTCTCCATGACGATGCGGGAGATGAGTTCGATTTCCACCCTCTTCAGCCAAGCGGTAGCCGATAAGGTCGGAATCAATAGTACGGATATGGAATCGGGGGACTTCCTGAATATCTACGGTCCTATGACTGCTGGGAAATTGGCGGAGCTGACCGGATTGACCACAGGAGCTGTAACCGGCGTCATAGACCGGCTGGAGAAGGCCAGATTTGCCAGAAGAGTGCCCGATCCGGATGATCGGAGAAAAGTCTTAGTGGAACCTCTGCCGGATCGGATTCTGGAGATTTTAGAATATTTCCAACCTATGAAGGACGGAGTGGAGACCGTACTTTCCCAATATTCCGTGGAGGATCTCGTAAAGTTTCGAGACCTTTGCCAGAAACTGATCGCTGTTTCCAGAACGGGCCTCGGAAAGTTAAAACAATAAAATCCCTCCGAATTTCGGAATATTTGACAATAAATAGTTCAAATTCAAAGTATAAGAGTCTAAGAATCGAGGTGATTATGAATCGACTATATACGAACTATTTACTCGGAAAAAACTGGCTCAAGAACCGGATCGTCATGGCCCCAATGACACGATCTCGGTCGATCGGTAACGTTCCGAACGATCTAGTAGCGGAATATTATACCCAAAGGTCCGGAGCAGGACTCATCGTAACGGAGGGAGTTTCCCCTTCTCCTAACGGACTGGGATACGCTCGGATTCCGGGGATTTTTAACCAAGAGCAGGCACAGGCTTGGAAGAAGGCGACAGACGGAGTGCATCGTAACCAAGGCCGTATATTCGTGCAATTGATGCATTCGGGAAGAGTGGGAAACCCACTCAATTTACCGGCAGGCGCCGAGTTAGTCGCTCCTTCTGCAGTTGGACTCGAAGGAAATGTTTGGACGGATGCGGAAGGAAACCAACCTTATTCCGTTCCGAGAGAAATGAATGCTTCCGATATCAAAAATACGATCCAAGAATATGTAAACGCATCCAAGCTCGCGATCGAAGCAGGATTCGATGGAGTGGAACTTCACGGAGCCAACGGATACCTGATCGAACAGTTCCTACATCCTTCCGCAAATAAACGAAACGACGAGTACGGTGGAAGTTACCAAAACCGAAATCGCTTCGCGGTCGAAGTCGCTAAGGCAGTAGTGCAAGCCATAGGCGCGGAAAAGGTGGGGATCCGCCTCTCTCCCTACGGAGTCTTTAACGGCTTGGAAAATCACGACGAAATCGAAAAGCAGTACGAAGATCTCGCGATTTCTTTAGGAAAAATAGGCCTCGTTTATATCCATATCGTGGACCATTCCTCTATGGGAGCGCCTAAGCCGACCGAAACCGTTGTAAATACGATTCGCAAGGAATACAAGTCGGGAAATCCGAAAGGCACCTATATTCTTTCCGGCGGATACGATCCGGCTCGTGCGGAATCCGATTTGGAAAAAGGAAACGCGGATCTCATCGCCTTCGGTCGCCCTTTCATTTCCAATCCGGATCTGGTGGAAAGATTCCAAAACGGAATTCCTCTTACCGAAGCGGACCAATCTACCTTTTACACTCCTGGAGAAAAAGGCTACACGGATTATCCGACTGCGGCTCTATTCGGCGCGAAAGGTTAATCGATTCGGCAAGGACTCGACTCTCGCCGTCGAGAAGGGCGGCGAGGTTCATACTTTGTAGATATTTTTAATGAAATGTATTAAAACCTAATAGAGAAATTCATCTAAATTCTTTGTTGATAACCTCTTAAGCTCCTTTCCTTGATCGTCGCAATCCGGACTCCGTTATTAATGGATCGGTGAACATTCTCCTCATCATATATTCTAATCCGTAAAATTTGCTTGTCCGAATCCGTTTTTGACTTCAAAAACGATCTTCATGAAGTATAGACTTTTTACTTTTAGGCTCGATTCAGGACCTGGAGTATGAATGCGCTATAACCGTATCCTCATTGCACCCGACAAATTCAAAGGAACTCTTAGTGCAACGCGTGCCGCAAGGGCAATGTGTTCAGGTGTTCGCTTTGCCTGGGGTGACGCGGTCCAGGTGGTCGAACTCCCTCTAGCGGATGGTGGAGAGGGGAGTCTTGTTGCTCTTCACTCGCTGCGACCAAAGCTGAATCTTCAGGCAGAAATCCTCCCCGATGCAGGAGGGCTCAAGCGCTCTGTTTGTTATCTCACTGGCGAGACCGATGCTTACTTTGAATCCGCGCGACTACTTTCGTTAAACTTTAGAGGGAATCGCCGACTTCCTCTTCTCGACAGAACGAGCAGTGGCCTTGGGCGTTGGGTTTGCCATATGTTGACCTTGCAAAAAAGGGAGTTGTTTTTGTTTCTCGGAGGCACGGCAGTATGCGACGGTGGACTAGGAATCTTACTTGAATTAGGATTTCAGCTATTGGATGGCAAAGGTAACCCGGTGCATTCTCTTCGAAATTTGCCGAATGCGCGGAGACTCGTATCTCCTGCCGCATTTACCTCGATAGGAGCCAATATCAAAATGCTTTCGGATGTAACCAATCCTCTATTGGGTCCGATGGGCGCTCCCAAATTGTTTGCCCCTCAGAAAGGAGCTACGCAAAGCGATGTGGCTTTATTAGAAGATGGACTCGAGCAACTCTCCCGTTTGTGGGCTGAATTCGCCGAACAAAGTGACTCAAATTGGCCGGCCGGAGTCGGTGCAGGAGGTGGAATTGCGCTTCCTTTTCTTGGAATGGCAAAAAAGCAGACAACGCTCGGCTCGGGCTCTCTTTTCTTTTTGGAGGAATCCGGATTGGCCGACATGATCCGTCCGGGTGATTTGGTCCTAACCGGGGAAGGCAGAACAGATGCAGGCACCTTGGCAGGTAAGCTCGTAGATGCAGTAGTCCACCTCTGCCGTAAGGTTGGAGCGGACTGTTTGGTTGTCAGCGGAGCCGTGGCCGATCGAGACAAGTTAGACGCAGCCAATTATCCAAAGACAATAGCTGTTTCAACCGATGGTAGTGTGCCGTCACGTAAAGCAGCAGCTGATGAGCTTTCTAGAGCCGTTACACGAGCTCTATCCGTGATGAAATAATTTTATTTCACGAAATCCGAAGTTAGGATGATCCATAAAAATAGATGAAGGTGCTATGAGACATGGATCTCTCGCTGTCGGAAAAAGCGGCGAGAGGGAAGTGGGACAATGGAGTTGGTTTAGTATGAAGAGGGAAAAGAGAAATTCGCATATAGAAGAATAATTCGCCTTTAAAAACTAAATACTAGGTTTTGGTAGTGGATACTTCTCACATGCCTTCGCCCATGTCTCAGCATTAGATAAGCCGTTCTTCCTATATTCATTGCAGAGACCTCCCCTTTTTTGAGCAAAATCATCAAAAGGATACTCACTCAAAATCTTATTCAGTTCTATTTGAATCTTTTTACCCCAATTGAAATTTAACTTTTCTAGTATTTCTTTCCTCATGGCAAAGGTTTGTCTTCGAGGATCTGAATCAGGAATCCTGTTGGCAAGTTCATACCTGGCGGCAATATTGAATGCAACGTCTTTAAAGATAATATACAAAAGATCATCAAGATTATTTGTCGTATCTCTCCGAATCTCTTCTCCGCGTTCGGCTATCATATAGTGCAGTCCCTTATCATTAACTTCAACATATGGGAATGCGAAATCTCCAGAATATCTAAATTTCGGTAAATCTATCGTCTTCGCATTGATCGTCTTACCCATTTTGTGTACAAGTGCCTCTATCGTTTTAATCGTTATTCTTTTTGCTCCTTCTTGTTTCATGGCTTAAGCTCCTTGATATGTCCGCTATCGATCCATTTTTGAATTCCACCTTCGAATTTGTATTGAGTGTTTCCTCCTTTGGCGCCAAATTCGCTAACGTTTGTAATAGATACATTATCTAACGAAATTTCGACAGGGCATTCCATTCCAAAAGTAGGAAGAGTCCCTTCCCAATTGGTAGTCATCCGGCCATATTCGGTCTCTACCAAAACTTTTCCATTCTCACCTTGGCCAATTACTTTCACAATCATTCTTGATACCTTTGGAGTTCATTTGTGACACGAAGTAATCGAAATATACAAACTACCTTTGAATGAAAATATACTAGAGAAGATGCAATGAATTTTTCAATAGCAAAACTATATAAGCTGGCAGAACAAAATTCTACGAGTCAATTGAAGAAATGCAGATCGATTTGGAAATCTTCTTTGATGAATACAATTACAAGCGAGCTCATCAAGGTAGAAATATGAACGGAAAAACTCCTTTCCAAGTCTTCATTGAGGGCATTAAGACAAAACAGCCGGAGGTCCACCAAGTAGAAAATTAGAACAAGCGTTCAGAAGAAGTGTCAGGTGAATACTAGCTCTGTACACATTTGGAATATCAACATTATTAGAGGGCGATTTATTCCAGACTATTCGCTAAATTCACTATTCCATGGTTGCTTCTTTTCGAAGGAAAACAAATATCTCATCTGGATCTTCCAAATTGTTAAGTCTTCCCTTCGAGTATTTGCATTCCCACTTCAAACTCTCAAACTCGTTATATTTGAAAAATGACATAAATTCAGCCATTATAGAGGAAAGCTCTTCTTCGTCATCTGCATCCGGAATTTTATCTAAATAAGATCTTACCAAAACATCATGGTCGACTATTCTAATCGTTACAGCTCGAATTGAATCGTATATTGTACCAATAAGAGATTGGTTAAGTGCCAAGATATATTCTCCTCTTTCTGTCATAAGCTAATATTGATTGGGAGATGCTGGCACAATATGGGCACCCTTGTCCCCAAAATGGACTGTCCCATATCGCGTTGCCCCCTTATCGACTCCTTTATCTAAATGTCTCCCGATCGTTTTGCCAAAATCAACGACAATATTATTTTGGTTTTCTCTTAGAATCTTAGCATTCCCGGCATGCAAGTCAGATAGCAAGCTCGTAGCCCTTTCAGTTAGGATAGATCTTCCTTTTGAATAAGTTGGGCCCGGAATGTGCCTGCTTTGTGCCGTAACATTTATGTTTCCAGGAATTTTCGACAGAATATTTGGGGATACTGCCCCTCCCCCCGCTTGTCCAGTTCCAATTCCTCCGCCACTGGTACCTGCACTTTCACTCGTTCCTGATTTAAAGAAATTCTTGGCTGCGTTTCCAATTTTACTACCGACTTCGGATGCCGATCTCGAGGCAAATTTAGCCGTCGCCATTCCAACCCCGACGCCACTAGCTAAACCACCTGCTCGCTCCCACCATTCAAGATCTCCAATGGGTCGTCCGCTCTGATCCGTATTTTGATACAGGGCTTTCCCTTCTGAATATGCCATCAGCATACCCGTTGCAAAAAGTCCAAACGCTACCGCTATGCCCAAAGGGGGACAAGCCATCGATATGGCAGTGACCAATGCGGTCGCTCCATAGCCAAGTATCGCTCCTACAACTATTCCGATAGCGAACCCCTTTCCGAAAGCCAATGCTTTATCCGAAAGTGTTGGAGCAGCCCCGGTTATGTTAATCTGCGAACTTTTTTCAAATCTGGCTTTTTTCTCACTAAGGCTCTCATGCCCGGTTGGATCCTTCGCATGGATCGGATTCCCCCGGACATACATATACCGGTTCCAGCCTTGCGTGTCTTCCTGTCCGTCGATAATCGAATCCGCGGTGACAAACCTCGCAATACTTGCATCATAAT